>CAJFMW010000290.1 GCA_904392525.1 uncultured Eisenbergiella sp. | reverse complement strand
AATCAACGACGGCGCGGCTGCCGTGATCGTGATGAGCGAGGAGAAGGCGAAGGAACTGGGCGTTACCCCCATGGCTACCTGGGTTGCCGGAGCGCTTGCAGGCGTGGATCCCACCATCATGGGAATCGGACCGGTAGCAGCTACGAAGAAGGTTATGGCGAAGACCGGAATGAATATCGATGACTTCGATCTGATCGAGGCGAACGAGGCATTTGCCGCTCAGTCCGTTGCGGTTGGAAGAGATCTCGGCATCAACATGGATAAGCTGAACGTGAACGGCGGAGCCATCGCTCTGGGACATCCCGTTGGAGCCAGCGGCTGCCGTATCCTGGTGACGCTGCTTCATGAGATGGTGAAGAGAGATGCGAAGAAGGGTCTTGCAACCCTGTGCATCGGCGGCGGAATGGGCTGTGCGACCATCGTAGAGAGAGACTAACAGAATAAAAGGGAACGGCGGGAAGCTGCCGTTCCTTACAGGGCGGATGATTAGCCGGCACTTTGTCCAGCTAATCATTTGTCATGCATGATATGTATGCGTACCATGAAATCATATGTTTCTGTTTTTTAGATAAAAAGAAAAGAGGATGAAAAACATGGATTACATTGTGTATGAACAGAAAGGGAACTACGCGGTAATCACCATCAGCCGCGAGAAGGCGCTGAACGCGCTGAATTCCCAGGTGCTGGAAGAGCTTGATGCTACGCTTGACGCCGTGAATCTGGACGAGGTGAGATGCCTGATCCTGACCGGCGCAGGACAGAAGTCCTTCGTTGCAGGCGCTGATATCGGAGAGATGAGCACCCTGACCAAGGCGGAGGGAGAGGCCTTCGGCAAGAAAGGAAACGATGTTTTCCGCAAGCTCGAGACCTTCCCGATTCCGGTAATCGCTGCGGTGAACGGCTTTGCCCTTGGCGGCGGCTGCGAGATTTCCATGAGCTGCGATATCAGAATCTGCTCTGATAACGCGGTGTTCGGACAGCCTGAGGTTGGCCTTGGAATCACCCCCGGCTTCGGCGGAACCCAGAGACTTGCCCGTCTGGTTGGGCCCGGAATGGCGAAGCAGATGATCTATACCGCAAGAAACATCAAGGCGGACGAAGCTTACAGAATCGGCCTTGTAAATGCGGTTTATCCGCAGGAAGAGCTGATGGCGGCCGCTGAGAAGATGGCTGCGGGCATCGCGAAGAACGCCCCCATCGCTGTCCGCAACTGCAAGAAGGCCATCAATGAGGGCCTGGATGCGGATATGGACGAAGCGATTGTGATCGAAGAGAAGCTGTTCGGCGACTGCTTCGAGTCCTATGACCAGAAGGAAGGAATGGCCGCTTTCCTTGAGAAGAGAAAAGTGGAGAAGTTCCTGAATAAATAAGTTTCCTATCATTTCAACTTTACATATATATAGGAGGATACATTCATGAAAGTTGGTATTATTGGTGCAGGAACCATGGGTTCCGGTATTGCACAGGCTTTTGCCCAGACCGAAGGCTATGAAGTGTTCCTGTGCGATATCAATGAAGAGTTCGCCGCAAACGGCAAGAACAGGATCGCGAAGGGCCTGGAGAAGAGGGTTGCCAAGGGAAAGATGGAGCAGGCTGCTGCTGACGCTATCCTGGCAAAGATCACGACTGGTGTGAAGACGATCTGCACGGACTGCGACCTGGTTGTGGAAGCTGCTCTGGAGAACATGGAGATCAAGAAGCAGACCTTCAAAGAGCTGCAGGACATCTGCAAGAAGGACTGCATCTTCGCGACCAACACCTCTTCCCTTTCTATCACGGAAATCGGAGCAGGCCTTGACAGACCCGTAATCGGAATGCATTTCTTCAATCCCGCTCCTGTCATGAAGCTGGTTGAGGTAATCGCAGGACTGAACACCCCCGATGAAGTGGTTGAGAAGATCAAAGAGATCTCTGTTGCCATCGGCAAGACCCCTGTTCAGGTGAACGAGGCTGCCGGATTTGTTGTGAACAGAATCCTTGTTCCC
This sequence comes from uncultured Eisenbergiella sp., assembly GCA_904392525.1. Classification (GTDB taxonomy): domain Bacteria; phylum Bacillota; class Clostridia; order Lachnospirales; family Lachnospiraceae; genus Eisenbergiella. The sequence goes on along the minus strand of CAJFMW010000290.1, from coordinate 1,787 downwards.
ATGATCAACGAAGCAATCGGCATCTATGCGGACGGCGTTGCTACCGTAGAGGATATCGACACCGCTATGAAGCTGGGCGCAAATCATCCCATGGGACCGCTGGCTCTGGGCGATCTGATCGGTCTGGATATCGTGCTTGCCATCATGGAAGTTCTGCAGGCTGAGACGGGAGATCCCAAGTATCGTCCTCATCCGCTGCTTCGCAAGATGGTTCGCGGCGGCAAGCTCGGCCAGAAGACCGGAAAGGGCTTCTACGATTACAGCAAATAAGTCAAATACGGCAGTGCCGGCACTGTGAAGCTGTTTGAAACAGCAGCCGGCATATCCCGCGGGCAGGCCGCCGGGAAACGGAACAAAAAAGCTCCGCCTCCCGCGACCTGCCGCCGTGTGAAATCAGGCGGACGATTCTCAGGATGTCCTGATCCCCGCAGCGGAGCCGGTGCGTGAAAACGCGCGCGGCGGATGCGGGAACATAGATAAAACGGAGGAGTAAATAATCATGGATTTTACGTTAAGCAAAGAGCATGAAATGGCGAGGACTCTTTTCAGAGATTTTGCCGAAAAGGAAGTGAAGCCTCTTGCTCAGGAGGTTGACGAGACGGAAGAATTCCCCAGAGGAACCGTTGAGAAGATGGCGAAGCTGGGCTTCCTTGGTATTCCGATCCCGAAGGAGTACGGCGGACAGGGCTGCGATCCTCTGACCTACGCAATGTGCGTGGAAGAGCTTTCCAAGGTCTGCGGTACCACAGGCGTTATCGTATCCGCACACACCTCTCTGTGCTGCGATCCGATCCTGACCTACGGAACGGAAGAGCAGAAGCAGAAATACCTGGTTCCCCTTGCAAAGGGCGAGAAGCTGGGCGCTTTCGGTCTGACCGAGCCCGGTGCAGGAACTGATGCACAGGGACAGCAGACCAAGGCTGTTCTGGACGGCGACGAGTGGGTATTGAACGGCTCCAAGATCTTCATCACCAACGGTAAGGAAGCGGACGTTTATGTAATCTTCGCAGTTACCGGCGTGACTGAGGATAAGAAGGGCAGAAAGAAAAAAATGATCTCCGCTTTCATCGTGGAGAAGGGAACTCCCGGCTTCAGCTTCGGAACGAAGGAGAAGAAGATGGGTATCCGCGGATCCTCTACCTATGAGCTGATCTTCACCGACTGCAGAATCCCGAAGGAGAACCTGCTTGGTGCAGAAGGCAAGGGATTTGGAATCGCTATGCATACGCTGGACGGCGGACGTATCGGAATCGCTGCACAGGCTCTCGGACTTGCGGAAGGCGCTCTGGAGAACACCATCGCTTACGTGAAGGAGAGAAAGCAGTTCGGCCGCGCAATCGGCGCATTCCAGAACACCCAGTTCCAGATCGCTGACATGGCTACCAAGGTTGAGGCTGCTCAGCTCCTGGTTTATAAGGCTGCCATGGCAAAGGCTACCCAGAAGGTTTATTCCGTGGAAGCTGCCAAGGCGAAGCTGTACGCTGCAGAAGTTGCCATGGAAGTTACCACCAAGGCGGTTCAGCTGCACGGCGGCTACGGCTACACGAGAGAGTACGATGTGGAGCGCATGATGCGTGACGCGAAGATCACCGAGATCTATGAAGGAACCAGCGAGGTTCAGAGAATGGTTATCTCCGGCGCTCTGCTGAAATAATCGAGTTCGTTTAGCTGTTTGTGTGAGAATAGACAAAGAAACAAGGAGAGAAAATACAATGAAAATTGTTGTTTGTATTAAGCAGGTCCCTGATACAAAGGGCGGCGTGAAATTCAAACCCGACGGAACGCTG
>CAJFMW010000289.1 GCA_904392525.1 uncultured Eisenbergiella sp. | reverse complement strand
TTCTGTATCCATAATTCGCATTCTGACCGGATGCATCAGAATACTCCGAAAATTGCCATAAAGGTACCGGCAACAACAGCCGTACCGATTACGCCGGCCACGTTGGGACCCATGGCGTGCATCAGCAGGAAGTTGGTAGGATCCGCCTCGGCGCCGACCTTCTGAGAAACTCTGGCCGCCATGGGAACAGCGGATACCCCTGCCGAACCAATCAGAGGATTTACCTTGCCGTGGCTGACGATACACATCAGCTTACCGAACAGCACGCCTGCGGCCGTACCGAACGCAAACGCGATCAGGCCGAGGGCAACAATCTTAAGCGTATCCGCATTCAGGAAAGCTTCTGCGCTTGTAGTCGCCCCTACGGAGGTTCCCAGCAGAATAACAACGGTATACATCAGCGCGTTGGAAGCCGTATCGGCCAGCTGTCTCACAACGCCGGATTCTCTGAACAGGTTGCCCAGCATCAGCATACCGATCAAAGGAGCCGTAGTAGGAAGAATCAGGGATACAACAATCGTTACGATGATGGGGAACAGAATCTTTTCCAGCTTGGAAACCGGACGAAGCTGTTCCATTTTAATCTTCCTCTCCTCTTCCGTGGTAAACAGCCGCATGATCGGGGGCTGGATAATCGGAACCAGAGACATGTAGGAATAAGCCGCTACGGCAATCGGTCCAAGGAGCTCCGTCTGTCCCAGCTTTCCGCACAGGAAGATGGAAGTAGGGCCGTCCGCTCCGCCGATGATGGAGATGGCAGCTGCCGCTCTGTCATTGAAGCCCAGAGCGATCGCGCCGAAATAAGCGGCGAAAATACCAAACTGCGCTGCTGCTCCCAGCAGGAAGCTCTTCGGGTTCGCAATCAGGGGACCAAAGTCCGTCATCGCGCCGACGCCCATGAATATCAGAGACGGCAGAATCGACCATTCATCCAGCACATAGAAGTAATAGAGCAGGCCGCCCGTACCGTTTGCCGCCTCCTCCGGGCGAAGCATGATATCCGGATAAATATTTACCAGCAGCATACCGAAGGCGATCGGAAGCAGAAGCAGGGGTTCAAAGCCCCTGGCAATCGCCAGATAAAGAAAAACGCAGGCGATTACGATCATCAGATAGTTTCCCCAGGTCAGGTTAAAGAACGCTGTCTGATGAATCAGATTGTCCAAAGTAGTTACAATATAATCCATTTATGTTGACCTCCCATTCCTTTTGCCAAACTCACAGGCCTGAGCGCCCGGCCACACAGCTTCAGGAAATATGCAATACCTGAAAGCCGCGCAGCCTTATGGGATTGGCAGGACGTTCTTTCCGTGCTTAGTTTAACGTTGCGAGCAGAGCGCCTGCCTCAATGGCATCACCAACTGCCACGTCGATACTGGCTACGGTACCGTCCTGAGGAGCAACCACCGGGATCTCCATCTTCATGGCTTCGATGGTTACAACGGAATCACCGGCCTTTACAGCCTGGCCAATCTTCGCATCAATGCTGTATACCTTACCGGCCGCACCGGCTTCCACGCGGATGCTTCCTGCTGTTCCTGCGGGAGCTGCTGCAGGAGCGGGGGCAGGTGCCGCTGCGGGAGCTGCCGCAGGTGCGGGAGCAGGCGCTGCCACAGGTGCGGGGGCAGGCGCTGCCGCCGGTCTGGGAGCTGCCTTGGGAGCGTAGGCCGGTGCTGCACCCTGAGCGCCCTCTTCCACTACAACATCGTACACATTTCCATTGACGGTAATTCTATAATTCTTCATGATACTATTCCTCCTGTATCTTCCTTTTTATTTATTCGCTTTCCACCTGCTGACAGGTACGCGTCTGATGCTCCTTACCACGAAGCCCTCGGGAGACGGCGCTCCCTCACTCGCCGCAACCGCCGCCGCGATTACCGCCACGAGCTCACAGTCATCCATCGGATTCTGTTCTGCTGTCTGTACTGCGGGTGCCGCAGGCGCAGCTGATACCGCAGGTTTCTCTTTCTTCTCTGCCGGCTCATTCTTTTTCCCGGAGAACGATGCCTGAATCTTCGGAATAAAGTTGAAGCAGTAAATGATCAGGCAGATCAGAATCAGGATCACAAACACGGTTCCCATACCCAGGACCGTGTTCAGAGCTGCATTCTCCATCAGCTCTCCAAAAGAATACTCCACATTCGTTGTAATGCTGCTGAGCGCAAGCTCATCATCCAGCGTAATGACAATATTCGCATCGTGCTCGCTTCCGTCCACATGGACGTCGATGGTGACTCCATCCTCATCCGCAGATACCGTATGTCCGGACATGGACTGAACCTGTCCAATGTCCTCCAGAGCGCTTTCCCAGCTGTCCAGCGCGGAAGAGATCACCGTATCCGAAGCGTACTGATCCTGCATGTTCTGCGCCACGATGGTCTGGATGGAAGCGATCACCTGATCCGCGTAATCGACTGCGGAGTCCTGTGTAATCCCATAAAGGCTCTCCGCACTTGCGGATGTGCTGTCAGCCGCCCCGCTGCAGGCCGTCATACCGAAAACGCAGATGAGAGCCATTCCTAATGTTAACAACTTCCTTTTCATATGAATCGACATGCTCCTTTCAAAGTCTGCGGCCTGTTTAAACCGTGCCGTGTTTTTTTGCAGGGCGGTCTTCCCTCTTTGTGAAGAGCATTTCAAACGCGCCGATCACATATTTTCTCGTATCGGCAGGCTCAATAATGGTGTCCACATACCCTCTTCTGGCAGCGCTTGCGGCGCTCGTCTGCAGGGCCTCGTACTCCTTCGCACATTCGTTCACCGCATCCGCTCCCTGTCCGTCGCAGATGATCTTTGCTGCAAGACGCGCATCCATCGTACCTATCTTCGCATCCGGCCAGCAATAGGTGATATCCGCTCCCAGAGCCTTGGAATTCATCACCACATAGGCACTTCCATAGGCCATGCCGGTTACCACGTTCACCTTCGGAACCGTTGCATTGGCAAACGCGTATGTAAGACGCGCAGCAGCCTTTGCGATCTTCTTCTCGGAGCACTTGTCCGCCGTGAAACCGTTCACATTGGTCAGGGTAAGCACCGGGATGTTGAACGCATCGCAGAAATTCACAAACTCAGCAGCCTTATCACAGCCTGCGGGAGAAAGAGCCGCATCGAAGGAAGCCGTCTTTTCTCCATTCTCGTCATAGATCTCGCTCCGGTTGGCAACCGCGCCCACGGTCATACCGTTCAGCTTCAAAAAGCCCGTTACCATTTCCTTCGCATACGCCGCCTTCACCTCAACAAAGAGATGATCGTCTGCGATCGTGGAAAGCGCGATGGAGCTGTCTCCCACACATGCGGCCATCGTTGCATCCGCACGGTTCAGATCGTCCATGCACTCCACATAGGAATTGTCATCCTCATTATTGGAAGGAAGCATGCATACCAGATTTCTGATCTGGCTGAGGATTTCGGATTCCTCTCCGATAAAGTCCACCAGACCCGCCTCTTCGCTCTGGAATGCAGCGTTTGAAGTATCACATTTGGAAATTTCGTTTCCTGCAAGCGCGTTAGGCGCATTTACAAAAAGCTTCGCCTTTTTTCCTTCCATGAAGGTAAAATCAGTGAGCGCAGGAACCAGCGCAAGTCCGCCGCCACAGGTACCGAATACAGCAGTGATCTGAGGGATCACGCCGGAAGCAAGAGTCTGCTTCATGTAGATCTCGCCGAAAGCGTTCAGAGCGTCCGTCGCTTCCTGAAGCCTCAGGCCAGCTGAATCGATCAGGCCGATCACGGGAGCTCCCGTCTTCATCGCCAGATCATAGAGGTTGGTAATCTTCTTTGCGTGCATCTCACCAATGCTGCCGCCGAGCACGGAAGCGTCCTGGCTGTACACGTACACGAGATTGCCTTCGATCACTCCATAACCGGTGATGCACCCGTCGGATGGAGTTTCTGTCTGTTTCAGATTGAAGTCG
>CAJFMW010000288.1 GCA_904392525.1 uncultured Eisenbergiella sp. | reverse complement strand
TTTTCGTTTTTATTTTAATACATTTAATAGAAAAATGCAAGAGAAGTATACTATTAAAATGAGGTGATTTCCTTTTGACGTCGCCCCCACCGGACCGACCGGCCCCATCGGAGTAACTGGCCCGACAGGCCCGGCCGGTTCGGCTTCGGTGGAGGAATTTCTCAACGCCTTTTCCGTGCCGGCAGCACCGGGTACATCGGGGACCGAACTGGTCTTTGACCTGAATGGCCAGTCGAAGGGAACGGCGATTGCCCATGCAGAGAGAAGTGCGGAGTTTGTACTGAATGAACCGGGCTTTTATGCAGCGGCCTTTCACAGTACCATCGCTCCGGCATCCGGCGTGACCTTTCCGCTGAACATCCAGTTTACGATGGAGCAGGATGGAACGCCGGTTCCCGGGGCCGCGACACAGCACACCTTTCATACCTCCGCGGAAAATGCGAATATCGCGTTTGACACCATTCTGGCAGTGACGGATGCTCCGTCCATTCTGGCGGTGACCGGGCTGGGCGGAAATTTCCTGTACAGTGATGTGGGAATGAGCATATATCAGATCGGCTGATTCAGGAACGGGAGGATCGGAATACCCGATTTGAGATCAGGTTTCCGATCCAGCCCGCCAGAATACCAAACAGAATGCCGAACAGCACATCCGTGGGATAGTGGACATACAGATACAGCCGGGAGAAAGCGATCAGAGACGCCAGAATGAGAGCCGGGATCCCGATTTTACGGTTGTTTCTGAAAATGGCCGAGGCGGATGCAAAGGAAGCATAAGTATGCCCGGACGGAAATGAGAAGTCTGTGGGCGGCGGAATCAGAAGCTCCACTGCGGTATTGACGGTAAAAGGACGCAGTCTGGCCACCAGAGGCTTTAAGATCATATTACCGGTGATCAGCATGAAAAGCAGAGCAATGCCGGAAGCCAATCCCGCCTTCCTTGTTTTCGGAAAAAGAAGCAGCAGAATGGACAGCGCAATCCAGATCAGTCCCGCATCTCCAAGAGAGGAGATGCGGGGAACCAGAGCGTTGAGAAAATCGTTTGCAAGATGTTGCTGGATCTGATCCAGAAGATTAAATTCCCAGGCCATAACTCTCCTTTTTATCCAGATGCCGTTTGACAACGATGTAACAGATCAGGTGGCAGAAGGCCGTGATGGCCCAGGATACCGGGTAGGACAAATAGAGGACGAACAGGCTGCGGTCCCACTGGAATACGGTGAAAATCCAGAGAATCCGCAGGCCGCAGGCTCCTGCGATGGAAACCAGCATGGGCAGGATGGCATAGTTTAAGCCGCGCAGGCTTCCGACCAGAACATCCATCATTCCGCAGAGATAGTAAGTGGTACAGATGACACCCATACGGATCAAACCGTACTGAATGACATCCGCATCCGTGGAATAAATCAGCAGAAGTTTGTCGCCGAACAGGTAAGCCAGGTTTCCGAAGGCGCAGCCTACGATAAAAACAAGAATTTCACATTGGATCAGGATACGGGTAATCCGTTTCTTTTTCCCGGCACCATAGTTCTGACTGGTAAAGCTGATGGAAGTCTGGTGGAAGGCGTTCATGGCGGTATAGATGAAGCCTTCAATATTGCTGGCCGCAGTGTTGCCAGCCATGGCAACGGAGCCGAAGGAATTGACAGAGGACTGAATCAGCACATTGGAAATGGAGAAAATCGCCCCCTGCATGCCCGCAGGAAGTCCGATGCGGATCATCAGGATCAGGCGGTTTTTATGGATTTTCAGTTTATTCAGGTGCAGGCGGTACATGCCTTCCTCATGAATCAGACAGCGCAGAACCAGAAGGGCGGAAATGCACTGGGAGATCACGGTTGCGATGGCAACGCCCGCCACGCCCAGATGGAAAACAATGACGAAAATCAGGTTGAGGATGACGTTGACCACACCGGAGGCAAACAGGAAGTACAAAGGCCTCTTGGTATCTCCGACAGCCCGAAGGATGGCTGCGCCAAAGTTATAGAGCATGGTGGCCGGCATGCCGACGAAATAGATGCGCATGTACAGAGTCGCCTGATTCAGCACGTCTTCCGGGGTTCCCATAAGCGTAAGAAGGGGACGTGCCAGAAGAACGCCGATAAAAATGAGGATGACTCCGCAGATCAGACTCAGCAGGACAGAGGTATGCACCGTCTCGCTGACTGCCTTTTCCTGCTTCGCTCCGATGTAATTGGCACAGAGCACATTGGTGCCCACAGAAAGGCCGATGAAGACGTTCACCAGCAGATTGATGAGAGAGCTGGTGCTTCCCACCGCAGCAAGGGCCTGATGCCCGGCAAAACGGCCGGCGACGATGATGTCTGCAGCATTGAACAGAAGCTGCAGGATGCCGGAGAACATGAGCGGAATGGCAAAGCGAAGCAGCTTGCCGGTTAACGGACCATTGCACATGTCAATTTCATAGGATTTTGCTTTCATGATTAAGAAGAATCCCCCTTTTGTAACTGGCTCATGCGTAAGCCTGGAATAAAAAGTGACAATTCAGGAATATCCGGAAAATATCCTGAGAAAGAAAGTTTACATAAATTTTACAATGAAAAAAGAGGCTGTACAATATGAAGATTTCTTTTTTTTCTGGCTTTTTGTGACTTCGGGTATTGACAACAGGAAGATGTTTTGTTATAGTTCTAATAGAACAGATAAAACAATATCTGCTTTATGTCAGAACGATACAGGAGGGCTTGTGTATGAACATTTCCAAATTCACACAGAAATCTATGGAAGCCGTGGAACGGTGCCAGAAGCTGGCCTACGAATACGGCAACCAGGAGATTGAAGAAGAACATCTGCTCTACGGCCTCCTTACCATAGAAGACAGCCTGATCTTAAAGCTGATTGAGAAAATGGGAATT
>CAJFMW010000287.1 GCA_904392525.1 uncultured Eisenbergiella sp. | reverse complement strand
CGACCTGGAGCCGGAGGAGGAAGCGCTGATCGGACGGTATTTTGAAGAGGAATGCGGTTCCGATTTCGTATTCGTCACCCATTACCCCAGCAAGAAGCGACCCTTCTATGCGATGGATGATCCGGCGGATCCCACCTATACCCTGAGCTTTGACTGCCTGTACAAGGGCATGGAAATCACCACGGGCGGGCAGAGAATCCACGATTATCACATGCTGCTGGAAAAGATCGAGCGGCGCGGCATGACCACGGAGGGAATGGAGCATTACCTGATGGCTTTCCAGTATGGCCTTCCGCCGCACGGCGGCCTTGGAATCGGCCTGGAACGCTTCACCATGAAGCTGGTGGGAGACGACAACGTGAGACGCACCACCCTGTTCCCCAGGGATATGAGCAGGCTGGAGCCGTAATCGCGGGTCGGCTGTGGGCAGAAAAGCCCGGCGCTGAAGCCTGACCGGCGGGCGCCGGGGACGCAGCACCGCCTGGTGCAAAAGAAATGGAGACAGATATGGCACAAATCGCACATCAGATCAGTGATGAGACAATTGAATATGTGGGAATTCTGGCGAAGCTGGAGCTGTCAGGAGAGGAAAAGGAGCAGGCAAAGGCGGACATGGGGCGCATGCTTGATTATATCGACAAACTGAATGAGCTTGACACTGGAGGTGTGGAACCCCTGACCCATGTGTTTGATACCGTCAACGTATTCCGGGAAGATGTGGTGACGGGAACGGACGAGAGAGAAGAACTGTTGGCAAACGCGCCCGGCGTCAAGGACGGCATGTTTAAGGTGCCCAGAACGGTAGAATAGAAGGCTTACGCCATTCTCCCATGATTTTAATGCCGCCCATGGCGGCAGATAAAGAGGGTGGCATGAACCTTCGGTTCCTGCCGGAGAATGGCTTACGCCATTCTCCCAAGATTCAATGCCGCCTGCGGCGGCAAATAAAGAGGTAGATATGAGCATATTGGAATATACGGCCCTGGAGCTGGCCGGACAGATCAAAAAGAAGGAAATTTCCTGCCGGGAGGCGGTGGAAGCGGTCTTTGGGCAGATTGAAAAGAAGGAAAAGGAGCTGAACTGCTACATTTCTCTGGACCGGGAGGAGGCCCTGAAGCAGGCGGATGAGGTGCAGAAAAAAATCGAGGACGGAGCCCTTACCGGCCCGCTGGCGGGGGTGCCGGCGGCGGTGAAGGATAACATCTGCACCCGGGGAAGAAAGACCACCTGCGCATCAAAGATCCTTTCGGATTTCGTTCCTCACTATGATGCTTTTGCAGTGAAAAAGCTGAAGGAGGCCGGCTGCATTCTCATCGGTAAGACCAACATGGATGAATTCGCCATGGGCTCTACCACGGAGACCAGCGCCTTCGGCGTAACCAGAAATCCCTGGAACCCGGCGCATGTGCCGGGAGGCTCGTCCGGCGGCTCCGCGGCAGCTGTGGCGGCGAAGGAAGCGTTTCTTGCTCTGGGAAGCGACACGGGCGGCTCCATCCGTCAGCCCGCAGGCTTCTGCGGCGTGGTGGGAATGAAACCCACCTACGGGACGGTGTCCAGAAATGGGCTGATCGCCTACGGCTCTTCGCTGGATCAGATCGGCCCTCTGTGCAGGGATGTGGCGGACTGCGCGGCTCTGCTGGAGGCGGTCAGCGGCCAGGATGGGATGGATTCCACCAGCCTGGAGCGGGAGACGGATTTTTCTGCGGTCCTGTCCCAGGATGTGAAGGGCCTTCGGATCGGCATCCCCAGGGATTATTTTGCGGAGGGGCTTGACGAAGAAGTGAGAAAGGCTGTTCTGGGCGCGGCGGAAAAGCTGGCGGAGCTTGGCGCGCAGGTGGAAGAGTTCGACCTGAGCCTGGTGGAATACGCCATCCCCGCCTACTATACCATCGCTTCGGCGGAGGCGTCCTCCAATCTGGAGCGGTTTGATGGGATCAAATACGGTTACCGCGCGCCGGAATATGAGGGCCTTCATGATATGTACAAAAGAACCCGTTCCGAGGGCTTTGGTACGGAAGTGAAGCGGCGCATCATGCTGGGCTCCTTCGTCTTAAGCTCCGGCTATTACGACGCCTATTATCTGAAAGCGCTGCGTGTCAAGGCCATGATAAAGAAGGCCTTTAACGACGCTTTTTCCCGCTATGACTGCATTCTCGGACCGGTTGCGCCTGCACCTGCGCCGAAGCTGGGAGAGAGCCTCACGGATCCGATTCAGATGTATCTGGGCGATATTTATACCATTTCCGCAAATCTGGCGGGACTTCCCGGCATCAGCCTTCCCTGCGGCCTCAGCAGGCAGGGGCTTCCCATCGGCGTCCAGCTCATGGCGGACTGCTTCCAGGAAAAGAAGCTGCTGAATGCGGCATATGCCTACGAACAGGCGAGAGGATGTTTCCCGGCCTGTCCCTTAGACATACAGGAAACGGATGGATGCAGGCAAGGAGGTAGCTATGGCAAAACAATATGAAACCGTAATCGGCCTGGAGGTTCATGTGGAACTGGCCACCAAAACGAAAATATTCTGCGGCTGCTCCACGGCGTTTGGAGCGGAGCCGAACACCCACACCTGT
>CAJFMW010000286.1 GCA_904392525.1 uncultured Eisenbergiella sp. | reverse complement strand
CGGGAGGAATATGATATCTGCGGATACCGGGAGCTGCTTTATTACGAACCCGGAGACCGGATTGATCCGGAAGTGGAGAAACGCTGTCTGAAGTTTCTGAAATTTTATAAGGGTATATGTGAGGAGGAATGCTTTGAGCAGCTCATGAAAAGCTCCGCCGGGGAGAAGAATTCTTTTCTTGCTTTTCAGAACGTGGACGTGTTTCTCATGGAGGAGAAATGGAAGGAGATTTTTGCGGATATAGAGGAGCATCCGGAGCGCTTTGAACGGTACTACCCGATGGTCAGGGTTCAGGGAGATGAGAACACGAGATGGATTATATACGCTTATGTCACGAATGACGCGCTGTTCCGATACCTTGAAGAACAAATGAAAGAACCGGAGTTACATGCCGCACCCTGACCACGCACATGCTGCGTGGTCAGGTGCAAAACCGAAAAAGGCTTGACATATATCGATAATCTATATATACTCTTATATAGATTATCGATATATGAAGGGCGGACGAAAGCCATGGCTTTCGTCCTGGAAATATAGGTTGGCTGCGCATTTTTCTGGCCGGCGCAGTGCGATCCGCCGGAGGTTTTTATACGAAAAGGGGTGACAAGATGCCGATTGACAGAAGTCTGATATCAGGAAGCACAACCATGCTTCTGCTTCGTCTGCTGGAGGAAAGGGATATGTATGGGTACGAGATGATTGAGGAGCTGGAAGGACGTTCCAATCATGTATTCAGCCTGAAGGCAGGAACCCTGTATCCGCTGCTGCATTCTCTGGAGGAGAAGAATTATCTGTTTTCCTATGAGGATGAGGTAAATGGAAAGGTGAGGAAATATTACAGCATTACGGATGACGGGAAAAAGTATTTAAAGAGCAGGAAGGACGAGTGGCAGGAATACGCGTCTGCCGTTGCGAATGTGCTGAATGCCTGCTAATGAGCCGCCATGGCACGGCCGCATAACACAGGCATATACAGAGACGGAGGAAGTGTACAGTCATGAAAAGAAAAGAAGAATTCATACAGCTTCTGGCGGACCAGATCCGCTGCAAAAGAGCCAGAGAGGATGTGGTCCGGGAAATTGAGGCGCATATTTCCGATCAGGCACAGGAATATGAGGCAGAGGGAATGACGCCTGAGGAGGCGCTTGCGGAAGCGGTGGAGCAGATGGGTGATCCCGTGGCGGTGGGCGTGGAGCTTGACCGCATTCACAGGCCGCGCATGGACTGGGGAATGATTGTGATGGCAGTTCTGCTCAGCCTGGGCGGGCTGGCAGTCCAGTGCGCGATCGGAAATATAGCTGTGGGCAGCGCTGCCTTTGAAAGACAGTGTCTGTTCATGGGAATCGGCTTCTGTCTTATGCTTGGCATCTGCTTTCTGGACTACAGCTTTATCGGAAAATATGCGAAGCCGCTTTTTATTTTGTATGCCGCCGGGGGCCTTTTCTATATGACGCAGTTTTCCTATACGGTGAACGGCATGCACAGGGGAGCGATTCTGCCCCTATATCTTTTTGTGCCGCTTTATGCGGGAATCCTGTATCAGTATCGCAAGACGGGATATGCGGGACTGATCAAGAGTATCGGCTTCCTGATTCCTCCCGTATGGCTTGCGTGGTTTGGCATCCCATCCCTGTCCACGGCGATCCAGCTCTTTCTGATCTGCGGAGGGATGCTCCTTTTTGCAGTTGCGAAAGGCTGGTTTTCCGTAAAAAGAAAGCAGACGATCCTCGCTCTGATCCTAGTCGGAGTCATTCTGCCGCTTGTCGGAGGCGCTGCCGGATTTGCGTTCTGGCTGGCGGATTTTCAGAAAGTGAGGATCCTCGCTTTCCTGAACCGGGGAGCCTATGCGGGCGGCGCAGGATACTACTACCAGCAGGTCGCGGACGTGCTGAGCCGGGTTGACTGGATCGGCGGAGCGGCGAACGCGGAAGAAATTGTGTCACAGACGGCGCGTGGAGAGGTCAGTCTGTTCAGCCTGGTGGCGCTGTATGGAAGCCTTGTGGGATTTTTGGTCGTTTTTGCCATTTCGGCCATGGTAATCCATGCCTTTCTGGTTTCCATGAAGCAGAGGAATCAGCTCGGCCTGATGGTCGGCATGGGATGCACGCTGGTGCTGGGCGTGCAGACGGTGATCGGAACGGCGGTGAATTTCGGCTGCCTGCCCATTACCACCGTAACAATCCCGTTCCTGACCGGAGGAGGAACGGCGGCGATTGTTTACAGCATCCTCATCGGCCTTCTGCTGAGCGTCTCCAGAAACCGTGATGTGCTTTCCGACCGGCTTTACCGTCCGAAGTGGCGGCTGCGTCTGGAAAGAACGGAAGGGACGAAAATGACGGGAGAGTGAAGCTTTCGTGCGGACTGCCGGAAAATGAAGCAGCTTTGGCGGAATTCCTGAAAAGGGGAACAATCCGGAGAAAA
>CAJFMW010000285.1 GCA_904392525.1 uncultured Eisenbergiella sp. | reverse complement strand
ATTATACCACGGAAAAAGGGGCAGAGCCAGTCATTTGCACTTTTCGACCAGCTTTTTGTAGACATGCGTGATCATCCAGGGCTCGTTCGGAACGCGAAGAGCATCCTCGAAGGACCACTATTTTACCGCCTGCTTTTTCAGCATAGCATATTTTCAGCGCTTTTGCATCCCGGATTCAGGCCGGAACAGTGGCCCCGAAGACTTCATTCTGCGGAAAACGTTTTCCCTGTTGAAAAGAAGAGGCTTTTTTGTTAGTATAGGAGCGTAAGGAACGTTACTGGTCACACGGTGACCAGTAACGGGCGATTGGGCATTAAAATTCGCTTTGCGAAGCCCAATCGCCTGTTGAATCATATCGGCTCCCGACCGCGCAGCGAGTGCGTGGTCGGGGTGTGACATGTAAGTAAAAAACAGTGCATCGGGCGGCATGCTGTCCCCGGCGGCGCTGGCAGGAAGAAAAAGGCTGCATACAGGAGACGTTTTGGCAGAAGGAAAGCGCTTTTGGGAGTGCAGAGAAAGGCGGCCAGAGTGAAGGTGATGGAATTTCTGAACGCGCACAGGGAGGATGATGATCCCTGTGAATGTGTGATTTTGCCTGATGGAGGCATAGAAGAGCCTCTGCCCTCCCATATCGGGAAGCTGGCAGAGATCGCGGGAGCGGATTCCGCAGTGCTCAACGGGCACATGGAGAAAAGCATGGAGCCCCTGTTCTGGCTGGTGGAATACACCGGCTGTATGTCCGTGTGGCAGACCCGCGTGGTGTCGCCGTCGACGGCGACACAGGAACAGGAGGATACCCTGGAGGAGCTGTATGACGCGGCGCTCCTGTCTCCCGGTTATCTGAGAGAGACGGCGGGGGAAAATTACAGGCAGAGCGTGGAACGGGCCAGAGAGGCCATCGCAAAAAGAAAATAGCGGAAAACGGCCGCGGGGGAGGGCGCGAAAAGCTTTCTTCCGCGGCTGTTTTTGGCCCTGAGAGAAAAGCGGTATTCTTTACAACAGGACCGCAATCGGATATACTGTGAATACCGTGAATTTCTGACGCTTCAAAAAGAGGATTGATATATGACGGATCAGGATAAAAAGAACGGGATGGGGCAGGAAATCCAGGAGAAAAAAGCGGCTCCAAAGGCCGAGCCGGCCTCGGATTCCGCAGGAACAGATATCAGTTTCATCAAGGAAAAGGTCAAGGAAAGGCCAATCAATAAAAGGAAGCTGTTGAAGCGTACCATGATCACTGCCTCCATGGCCGTGATTTTCGGACTGATCGCCTGCTTCACCTTTCTGGTGCTCGAACCTGTTTTCAGCAACTGGCTGTATCCGGAGGAGGAACCGGAACCGGTGCAGCTTCAGGAGGAATCGGAAAACGAGGAAATGCTGCCGGAGGATATGGTGTTGGAAACGGAGAGTGAGGAGGAAACCACGCCGCCCGTACAGACCACCGTGGTGGAACGGGTGGAACTGGACGTTTCCGATTACCAGACGCTTTACAGCAATCTTTATAAAATGGTGCAGGAGGTGTCCAAATCTCTGGTGACGGTGATCGGGATCACCTCCGATACGGACTGGCTGAATAATTCCTATGAAAATGAAGGCCAGAACGCGGGGCTGATCGTGGCGGATAACGGCAGGGAGCTTCTGATTCTGACGGAAAAGGAAATCGTGGATCAGTCGGAGGAGCTGAACGTGGTGTTCTGTGACAATACGCAGGTGCGGGCCGAGCTGAAACAGGCAAATTCCACCGTAGGGCTTGCAGTCATCAGTGTGGATCTGACGGATATTTCGGATACCACAAGAGAAACCATATCGCCCGCCAGGCTGGCAAGCTCCAGTAACAGCGGCCTTCTGGCAACCCCGGTGGCAGCGCTGGGCCGTCCCCTCGGAACGGCGAATTCCGTGGTTTATGGAATGATCACTTCCGCGGACGGCACCCTGAACCTGGCGGATGGCAATTATCAGCTTCTGACCACGGACATGTACGGAAGCACCTACGGCAGCGGTATCATCACCAACCTGAGCGGCCAGGTGCTCGGGATCATCTGCCAGGAGAACAGCGCGGAGGATACGCCGAACCTGATCACCGCCTATGGCATCAGCGGACTGAAAAATCTGATTGAAAAGCTTTCCAACGGACAGCCTTCCGCCTCTCTCGGCATTTTCGGCACGGATGTGCCACAGGAAATCCAGGAGACCCAGGGCGTGCCTGCAGGCGCATACGTGACGGGCATTGTCATGGATTCCCCGGCCATGGTCGCGGGAATTCAGAGCGGCGATGTGATCGTGCAGATGGGAACGGAGCCGATCGACTCCTACGCCGACTACACCACCACCCTCATGGGCCTGCTTCCGGATACGGAGGTCACGCTCACCGTCATGCGCCAGGTGCAGAACGAATACCAGGAGATGACAGTGGATGTGCTTTTGAATACGTTGGAATAGAAAAAGGAGAAGGAAATGAAATATATCAGAGATTATAAAGAAGGCGACCGGATGTTTGACATTTATCTGTGCAAGCACAAGCAGTCCGCCGTGACCAAGAACGGAAAGCCTTATGAGACCGTGATCCTGCAGGATAAGACGGGCACCATCGACGCAAAGGTCTGGGATCCCAACAACGCGGGCATTTCGGAGTTCGATACGCTGGATTACATAGAGGTTTACGGCGATGTGAACAGCTTTCAGGGCGCGCTTCAGGTCAATGTGAAGCGCATCCGCGTCTGCCATGAAGGGGAATACGATCCCGCCGACTATCTTCCCGTCAGCAAGAAGAACATCGACGAGATGTATAAGGAGCTTCTGGGTCTCATCGGCCGCACGGAAAACGAATACCTGAAAAAGCTGCTGGAAAGCTTTTTTGTGGAGGATGAGGCATTCATCCGCGCCTTCCGTACATCCTCCGCAGCCAAGACTGTTCACCATGGCTTCGTGGGCGGCCTTCTGGAGCACACCTTAAGCGTGGCGAAGCTGTGCGAATATTTCTGCAAAACCTATCCCATCCTGAAAAGGGATCTGCTGATTACCGCCGCCCTCTGCCATGACATCGGCAAGACGAAGGAGCTTTCTCTCTTCCCGGAAAACGACTACACCGACGACGGCCAGCTCCTCGGCCACATCGTCATGGGCGCGGAAATGGTGGGCGAAAAGGCCCGTCAGATTCCCGGC
>CAJFMW010000284.1 GCA_904392525.1 uncultured Eisenbergiella sp. | reverse complement strand
TCGGTGATACCCACGAAGGTACTGCTACCATGGACTGGATGGAACAGGAGCAGGAAAGAGGTATTACCATCACGTCAGCCGCTACCACATGCCACTGGACGAAGCACCACGAAGCTAAAGTGGATCCCAACGAGCCTGAGTATCGTATCAACATTATTGATACTCCCGGCCACGTTGACTTCACGGTGGAAGTTGAGCGTTCTCTGCGTGTTCTGGACGGTGCAGTCGGCGTATTCTGTGCGAAGGGCGGCGTTGAGCCCCAGTCGGAAAACGTGTGGCGCCAGGCAGACACCTATAATGTACCGAGAATGGCGTTCATCAACAAGATGGACATCCTCGGGGCAAATTTCTACGGCGCTGTGGATCAGATCAGAACCAGACTTGGCAAGAATGCCGTCATTGTGCAGCTGCCGATTGGTAAGGAAGATGAATTCAAGGGAATCATCGACCTGTTTGAAATGAAAGCCTACATCTATAATGATGATAAGGGCGAGGACATCACCGTTACGGATGATCTGGGAGACATGAAGGACGATGCGGAGCTGTATCGTACCGAACTGGTTGAAAAGATCTGCGAGCTGGATGATGAACTGATGATGATGTATCTGGAGGGTGAAGAGCCTTCCAATGAGCAGATGAAAGCGGTTCTGAGAAAGGCGACCTGCGAATGCACCGCCGTTCCGGTATGCTGTGGGTCTGCTTACAGAAACAAGGGTGTACAGAAGCTTCTGGATGCGATCCTGGAGTATATGCCCGCTCCTACCGACATCCCTGCTATCAAGGGTGTTGATCTGGAAGGCAACGAAGTGGAGAGACATTCTTCTGATGAAGAGCCTTTCGCTGCGCTGGCATTCAAGATCATGGCTGACCCGTTCGTGGGTAAGCTCGCATTCTTCCGCGTATATTCCGGTACCATGAATTCCGGTTCCTACGTCCTCAATGCAACGAAGGACAAGAAGGAGCGCGTGGGCCGTATCCTGCAGATGCATGCGAATAAGAGACAGGAGCTGGATAAGGTTTATTCCGGTGATATCGCTGCTGCGGTAGGCTTCAAGTTTACAACCACCGGCGATACGATCTGCGACGAGCAGCATCCGGTAATCCTGGAGTCCATGGAGTTCCCGGAGCCGGTTATCGAGCTGGCGATCGAGCCCAAGACCAAGGCTGGCCAGGGCAAGATGGGCGAAGCGCTTGCAAAGCTGGCAGAAGAGGATCCTACGTTCCGCGCTCATACGGATCAGGAAACCGGCCAGACCATCATTGCAGGTATGGGCGAGCTGCATCTGGAAATCATCGTAGACAGACTGCTGCGTGAGTTCAAGGTTGAAGCAAACGTTGGTGCGCCTCAGGTTGCGTATAAGGAGACCTTTACCAAGGCTGTGGACGTGGACAGCAAGTATGCGAAGCAGTCCGGCGGACGTGGTCAGTACGGTCACTGTAAAGTTAAGTTCGAGCCCATGGATCCGAACGGCGAAGAGACCTTCAAGTTCGAGTCCCAGGTTGTCGGCGGTGCGATTCCGAAGGAATACATTCCGGCAGTCGGAGAGGGTATCGAGGAAGCTGCAAAGGCCGGTATCCTGGGCGGTTATCCGGTGCTCGGCGTGCATGCCATCGTTTACGATGGATCCTATCATGAGGTTGACTCCTCTGAAATGGCGTTCCACATCGCAGGCTCCCTGGCGTTCAAGGATGCCATGAGCAAGGCGAATGCCGTTCTGCTGGAGCCCATCATGAAGGTTGAGGTTACCATGCCTGAAGAATATATGGGCGATGTAATCGGTGATATCAACTCCCGCCGCGGACGTATCGAAGGTATGGACGATATCGGCGGAGGCAAGATGGTAAGAGCTTATGTGCCGCTTGCCGAGATGTTCGGCTATTCCACCGACCTTCGTTCCAAGACGCAGGGACGCGGTAACTACTCTATGTTCTTCGAGAAATACGAGCAGGTGCCGAAGAACGTACAGGAAAAAGTGCTGGCTGCAAAAGCAAAATAAGATTTGCGGTTTTTCCCGCAACAAAAGTCCCCGCGGCAAGC
>CAJFMW010000283.1 GCA_904392525.1 uncultured Eisenbergiella sp. | reverse complement strand
TTAATCTGGATTTCCTGGGCGCTCACCAGATATTCGCTGGTCACGCCGAACCGTCCGCTGGCCACCTGCTTGATGGCGGAGCAGCGGTTTAAGCCGTCCGGGCCGGGTTTCAGCCGTGCGGGATCCTCGCCGCCTTCGCCCGAATTGGACTTTCCATGCAGGATGTTCATGGCGATGGCCATGGTCTCATGGGCCTCCTGGGAAATGGAGCCGTAGGACATGGCGCCGGTCTTAAAGCGGGTCACGATGGAATCCACGCTCTCCACTTCCTCCAGCGGAACGCCTTTTTTCGGATATTTGAAATCCATCAGGCCGCGCAGGTTTCTCACGCCGTCCTCCGCGTTTACCATGGCGGTGTACTGCCTGAACAGCTCGTAATCGCCCCGCCTGGTCGCCTCCTGCAGGGTGTGGATGGTGGCGGGATTGTACAGATGATCGTCTCCGCCGCTTCTCATCTTATGATGACCCGGGCTGTCCAGAGTCAGATCGGTCTCCAGTCCCAGCGGGTCAAAGGCCATGGAGTGCAGGTCATCCACCTCTTTTTCAATATCCGCAAGGGAAATTCCTCCGATCCGGCAGACCGTATTGGTGAAATACCGGTCGATCACTTCCTGATCCAGGCCGATGGCCTCAAAAATCTGGGAGCCCTGATAGGACTGAATGGTGGAAATTCCCATTTTGGAAGCGATTTTGACGATTCCGTTTAAAATCGCATTGTTGTAATCGTTGACCGCCGCATAATAATCCTTATCCAGCATCTTGCTGTCGATCAGCTCTCTTATAGTCTCCTGAGCCAGATAGGGATTGATGGCGCAGGCGCCATAGCCCAGCAGGGTGGCGAAATCATGCACATCCCTGGGTTCTCCGGATTCCAGAATCAGCGCCACACTGGTACGCTTTTTGGTTTTGACCAGATGCTGGTTCAAGGCGGATACGGCAAGCAGAGAGGGCATTGCCACATGGTTTTCATCCACGCCCCTGTCCGAAAGGATCAGGATGTTCGCCCCTTCTCTGTAGCAGCGGTCCACCTCCACATACAGCCGCTCGATGGCGCGCTCCAGCTTGGTATTTTTATAGTAGGTGATCGGCACCACGGCAACCTTGAAGCCTTCCACCTTCATGCTCTTGATTTTCAGCAGGTCGGTGTTGGTGAGGATCGGGTTGTTTACCTTCAGCACGTTGCAGTTCTTCGCCTTTTCCTCCAGCACATCCCCCTCCGCGCCGATGTAGACGGTGGTGGAGGTCACAACATGCTCCCGGATGGCGTCGATGGGCGGGTTGGTCACCTGGGCGAACAGCTGCTTAAAGGAATGGAACAGCGGATGGTGGGTTTTGCTTAAGAAGGGCAGCGGCGTATCCACACCCATGGCCGCCGTAGCTTCCGAACCGTTTTTTGCCATGGGCAGGATGCTGGTTTTCACCTCGTCATAGGTATAGCCGAACGCCTTCTGCAGGCGGCTTCTCTCTTCATTCGTATATTCCGGCACGCGCTCGTTGGGAATCTTCAGGTCCTTCAGCTCCACCAGGTTGCTGTCCAGCCATTCGCCGTAGGGCTGGCGGGCGGCATAGGATTCCTTCAGATGGTCGTCGTCGATCACCTCTCCCTTCACCGTATCCACCAGCAGCATCTTGCCCGGATGCAGTCTCTCCTTCAGGCGGATTCTGGTGGGATCGATATCCAGAACGCCGACCTCGGAGGAAAGGATCAGGGTATCGTCGTCCAGAATCATGTAGCGGGAGGGACGCAGGCCGTTCCGGTCAAGCACAGCGCCCATGATATCCCCGTCGGAAAACAGAATGGAAGCCGGGCCGTCCCAGGGCTCCATCATGGTCGCATAATATTGGTAAAAATCCCGTTTGGTCTGGGACATGGTTTTGTTGTTGGCCCATGGCTCAGGAATGGTGATCATCACCGCCAGCGGCAGGTCCATACCGCTCATCACCAGAAATTCCAGCGTGTTATCCAGCATGGCGGAATCGGAGCCGTCCGGATTGATGGCCGGAAGCACCTTATAAAGTTGATCCCGCAGATGCTCCGACTGCATGTTTTCCTCTCTGGCGAGCATTTTGTCGTAATTTCCCCGGATCGTGTTGATCTCTCCGTTATGCACGATGAAACGGTTCGGATGCGCCCGCTCCCAGCTGGGGTTGGTGTTGGTGGAGAAACGGGAATGCACGATGGCGATGGCGGAGGTATAGTCCGGGCTCTGCAGATCCGTGAAAAAGGTTCTCAGCTGGCCCACCAGGAACATACCCTTATACACGATGGTCCGGCTGGACAGGGACACCACGTAGGTGTTGTCGCTGGACTGTTCGAACACCCGCCTCGCGATATATAGCTTTCTGTCAAAGTCAATTCCCCTAGGCGTGGCGGCAGGTTTTTTCACAAAGCCCTGCATGATATAGGGCATGCACTCCACCGCACGCTCTCCCAGCACGGAGGGCACACAGGGAACTTCACGCCAGCCGAGGAAGGTCATCCCTTCCTTTTCCACGATAATCTCGAACATCTTCTTCGCCTGGTTCCGCTTCAGCTCATCCTGTGGGAAGAAGAACATGCCGACGCCGTATTCCCGCTCTCCGCCCAGTTCAATTTCCAGAGGCTTTGTCACCTTCCTGAAAAAGTCATGGGGGATCTGCGTCAGGATACCCACGCCGTCGCCGGTCTTTCCTTCCGCATCCTTTCCTGCGCGGT
>CAJFMW010000282.1 GCA_904392525.1 uncultured Eisenbergiella sp. | reverse complement strand
GCCGTTCCCGTCACCGGGCTGTAAATGATGTCCGTCCGGATCACCTGTTCAGGAGCTTCGGAAGTCTGTGTGTCATCAGCGGTTTTACAGGAATCAGCCCCGTTCTGCATCTGTTCCGGCTGGCGGGTTTCTCCGGAAGGGGGGACGGGACGGGCTGACGGAGCGGCATCAGGCTCTTCCATCGGAGCGTGTTCCAGATAATCCTCCAAGTTGGATTTGATCACGGTTACCCTGGGGCCATAGATGACCTGAACGCCGTTTCCCTTGTGAACGACACCCGATGCGCCCGTACTTTTCAGCAGCGCGTCATCCACAAGGTCGGACTGATGGACGGTGCAGCGAAGTCTCGTCGCACAGCAGTCCACATCGGAAATATTGGCTTTGCCGCCGAGCCCACGGCAGATCGCGGCGGACAGCGCGTCTTCTTCAGAAAGGACAGCCTCGGCTGCACCGTCGCCCTGGTGCTTCCTGGCTTCCACATCGCTTCTGCGGTAGAGTTTTACCTCCTGGCTGTCATCCCGGCCGGGGGTTTTCAGATCCAGCTTCCGGATCAGGAAGGAGAAAAGCAGATAATAGACCACAAAATAGCCGATTCCAACAACCACGATCCAGAGCCAGCCGGTTTTGGCGTTTCCCTGCAGCACCCCGAAAAGGAACAGGTCGATCAGTCCGCCGGAGAAGGTCAGCCCCACACCGACGCCGAGAATGTGCATCAGCATATAGGAAAGGCCGGCCAGCACACAGTGAATGACATAGAGGACGGGGGCAACGAAGAGAAAAGTGAATTCCAGAGGCTCCGTAATTCCGGTCAGCATGGAGGTCAGGGCCGCAGAGAGCAGGAGTCCTGCCGCCGCTTTTCTCTTTTCCGGCTTTGCCGTATGATACATGGCGAGTGCGGCGCCGGGAAGCCCGAAAATCATCAGCGGGAACTTTCCGGTCATGAAGCGGGTGGCGGACACGGAATAGTGGGTGACGGAAGGATCGGCGAGCTGGGCGAAAAAGATGTTCTGCGCGCCTTCCACGATGCGGCCTCCCACTTCCATGCTTCCGCCGAGAGCGGTCTGCCAGAAGGGCAGATAGAACACATGATGCAGCCCGAAGGGAATCAGTGCCCGCTCCATCAGACCGTAAAGCCAGGTTCCGGCGTAGCCGGATTCCATCACCACGCCGCCGACAGCGTAGATGCCGGACTGGATGACGGGCCAGATGTAATACATCAGAATGCCGACGGCGGTGAATACGATTCCGCTGATAATCGGAACGAAGCGGGTTCCGCCGAAGAAGGAGAGCACCTGAGGCAGCTCGATTTTATAGAAACGGTTATGAAGCGCGGCCACGCCAAGGCCGACAACGATGCCGCCGAACACGCCCATCTGCAGGGAGGTGATGCCAAGCACGGAAGTGGTGGCGCCGTCCAGCATGGCCTCCGCGCCGCCGTTATTGTTGATCATGGCGCCGATGGAAGCATGCATGATAAAAAAGGCGATGGCGGCGGAAAGAGCGGCAACTTCCTTTTCCTTCTTCGCCATGCCGATGGCCACGCCCATGGCGAAAATGATGGGAAGGTTGGTGAATACGATGTCGCCCGCGGCGCTTAACACCTGCAGGATCGCGTTCAGAAAGGTACCCGGCCCCATCAGGTTCAGAAGCCCATAGGTTTCGAGCATGGTCTCATTGGTAAAAGAGCCGCCCACGCCGAGCAGAAGACCGGCGACAGGCAGAATTGCAATCGGCAGCATAAAGGATCTTCCCACACGCTGCAGCACACCGAAAATTTTGTCTTTCATGACAGTTCCTCCATTTCTTTGAGAGAAGCTTACGCTGTTGCTGAGTGTTTCTTTACAGGATGCCCGATGCATGCCGATCGTATAAAAAAAGCACTAACATGCATAAACATCCCAATGATTCATGCATAGTTAATGCCTGCCGCACAGTTACATACTATATCATGGCTTCAGCCTATCATTTTTGACGGGAATTGTCAATCCGTGCGGCATGTATCAGATGATTTTTGTGCAATATAGTAAAAAACCTTTTCTGAAATTGTGCAAAACAGGCAAGACGGAAGGCAAAGAGATGAAAAAAATTTGGAAAGGACAGCTTTTTACGGGAACAAAAGCGGATTTTTATGGAGGAAAAGCGGCAGAGGGGAAGAAAAACCGGCAGATAAAAGTTGAATAACCACTTCTTTTCTGATAAAATAAAAAGAAGTGCGGGCAGATATACTTGTTTCTCACAGAAACTCTGCGGCTGTATCAGACAGAGCTTCGGGAGATAATAACTGATGAGAAAAAACGCCCGGACCGATGCCACGCGGACAACAAGAATGGAGCAGGTATTAAGATGAATATCATTCAAAAAGTTTTCGGTACGCACAGCCAGAGAGAGCTGAAGCGGATCGAACCCCTT
>CAJFMW010000281.1 GCA_904392525.1 uncultured Eisenbergiella sp. | reverse complement strand
AAATGAATCAATTCCTCCAGATCCGCATCTGAAAAAAGCATGATAAATCCCGGCTGTGCCAGTTCAATTCTCTCCTTCTGAAAAGATGCACCCGGTAAATAGTAAGAAAAGGTGTACGTCTTTATAATCGATCTGCTTTTGTCAAACAGACTGTCATAGAAGTCCTGCCCTTCCTTCTGCGCAGAAGCTTTCAGAAAGCTGACCAGAAGCCGCTCCATTTCCCTTGGAAGAAAATTGTTATCCAGCGCAAAATGCAGCTTTAGTTGAAACATGGTATCCCTCCTTTCTGAACTGCAGCCACCTGAGTGCTGCAGTTCTGATATTATTCTATGTTTTTAATTATAGCAGCTTTTCTGTATAATGCAATATTTTTACCCATTAACTATTATTTATAATTTGTGAAGCTATTTGGGCCGCTTTTTCTTGTATATTAGGCGGCAATGCCGTATAATATATAAAAAAAGGAGATGATTCTATGAGCATCAAAGAGCTTCGCTCCCAAACGGGCTTAAGCCAAAGTAAGTTTGCTGCCATGTTTGATATTCCTGTTTCTACTTTAAAGGATTGGGAACAGGAAAGGCGCACTCCGCCCGCTTATGTCGTGAATATGATAAAAAAGATTCTCGAATTACAGGGAATTCTCATAGCCGATAATTATATCGATTCCTGCGAAAGCAGACGGAGAAGTGTGGAAAGAGTTCTGGCGATTCTGTTCACCGCAACCAATGGCCCGGATGAAACTTTTATGAAAGTATTGGATTCCTATATTTCCGGTGAAATCACTCTGAAAGAAATGGAGACCCGGGTGGACCGATTAGAATATTTGGGAGTATAATGTATGAGCGGCGGAAAATACTGTTATCCCGACAGTGATGTGCTTATTAACAAATATCATATTCATGACAGGCATCTGCTGGAAAAGCTGGAAATCCAAAAGGTTGCCGTAAAGCTTCTCGGCCTTGATGTACACCCCCAGAGAATAAAAGCGACTTTGGATATCGCTCATTTGACGTCAGTTCATAAATATTTATTCGGAGACCTGTACGAATGGGCCGGTACATTTCGCGATGAGAATCTTTATAAAAGTGAACGGGTTCTTTCCGGAGGTTCGGCGGAATATGCGGATTATCATGATATCGAGCGCAAATTAAATACTTTATTTCATAAATTCAAAACGTTTAACTGGAGGGAAGCCGACAACCTGGAGATTATTGTTTCTGATTTTCTGCTGAAATTATGGAGCATTCATCCGTTCAGAGAAGGCAATACAAGAACCTGTATCACTTTTTTATGGCATTATTTAAGATCTCAAAAAATTGATTTCCGTGTAGAGCTTCTCCGGAATAATCCCATGTATGTTAGAGACTCTCTTGTTATGGCAAATTACGATCAGAAAAGCTACCTGCAAAAAATCATTGCGGACGCTTTGATTGATCCCTTCGACGGTGAAATATATCCGAAGCAGGAAGGAGGCACACAGGAACAGTATCAGATCGCCAAAGCTGATTATGAGGCTTTCCGCGAGAAATATTCCGTCAAAAAATAATCTCTTGATTTTTCTGCATCGGTCACATATATTAGATGAGTAATAAGCAAAAATAATAGATACAGACTGGAATGTAAAGTTAACAATTATATATGAACTTTACAATAATAGTTCCATATTGGAATCAAGGGCAGGAAATATCCCCGAGGAATCTCTCTTGAAAAATTCTCTGCCCCATCTCTTTCTCCAGTCCATTATCCCCGCATTTCCGTTACCTCCACCACTCCCCCACCCAAACAATCTCTTCCAGAAATCTCCCCGGCTTCACACTCGCCCCTGCAAACACACCCTTTTTCACCCACCAGGGTGCCTCAATACACCAGGTAATCCGAAGTGAATCGGAAAGCGTCCGCTCCAGCCAGTCCCCCGAACATCCTGCCCGGCCGCTTCCTCCAAAAGCCATCCATTCCCCATACCCTTCCAGAAAGGCATACGCCTTTTTCAGATCCATTTCCCCGTCCTGAATATTCCGGTCCTAAATGGACGACAGTCCGGTCGAAGAGTACCGCAATAAAATGACTGATTGGGGCCTACCATTATCTCAGTATTCTCAACAATGTCAAGCCTGCTTCGCACCACAAAGTGGCTCTGGGCTTGACATTGTTGAGA
>CAJFMW010000280.1 GCA_904392525.1 uncultured Eisenbergiella sp. | reverse complement strand
GAGGAAAAAATTCTGCTCCGGATGCTTCATGGAACGCTCTATGATCTCACGGTACAGCGCCGTGCTCTTTCCTGCGCCTGACGCGCCGATGTAAAAACGTAGTGACACTTTTGTTCCTCTCTTTCCCTCCGCAGGCGACATTCAAGTCGTCCCCTTCCGGGCCGACCTCCTGCTTTCAGTGTGAAGTCCGCTCTGTTTTCATTACATAATTATATAATAGCCGCTTAAAAAGATCATCTACATTTTAGACACGTGGAACGGTTTGCAGACGAAGGAGGGACAGGTGGAACAAAAGCCTAAATTGCAGACAGACTCCCCGCCTCCTGCAAAAAATGCTCCAGATATTCTGACGCCCCTTTTTCCGACATTCCAAAGTATCTTTCCAGTTTTTTCTGTATCTGCTCCCGGCTGCTTCCGTTCTCCAGATTATCCAGAATCATCGCCCGGATTCCTTCTTCTCTTCCTTCTTCTACTCCATCCATAAAAAAGCTTCCCATTTCCTCATGCATATTGTATTCCCCTTTCTCGTTCCGATAGTCCTCCGCCTTTTCCAAAAGCTTCCTGTTGTCCGTCATCACCGCAATCGCCTCCAGCGTGTCCCTGTCCAGTTTTCGATAGGCTTCCTGCTCCCTGATAAACTTCCGCATTTCCTTTCGGTCCTTCCGAAAGGGAAGCACTGCAAGCAGTTCTCTCAGAGAAGTCCGGAATGCTCCATAATCCATCGACTCATCCGCCCGAATCAGGATCATCGGATAGTCACAGAATAATTTGCGAAAAGCATCCTCTTTATCAAATCGCATCATGTCGCTCAGATACAGGGGACCGTCCCAAGGATCTGTTTCGTGGTACAGACATACAGTATAAACCGGGATCAGCCGATCTGTACTTCGTATCCGTCCGAGCCGTTCTGAGGCATTCCGGTAGTCCTCCGCCTTCTCATTCTTCTTCTGAAGCGCCCTCGCCTGGCGCGAGTATTCCTGCGCATCATAGTTCATACAGCGAAGCGGCATTCCGTAATCCACCGTCTCCTGCGCTTCCAGTGCTACCAGCCGCAGAATGCTCCCTCCGTTTCTGACCCGACGGATAATATCCCTGGTACGACCACGATAGTGTATGCTCCGCCCCTTCCCTTCCTTTTCGGTATAATGCTCCGATGCGTCCTCAAGCTGTCCCGGATCAATCGCCTGAATACCGCCGAATACGGCGCCGTTCATCAGGTCGGCAATCCAGATAACGCAGAATGGCATCATTCTTTTCACCCATTTTCTACAGCCTCCCTTTCCCGGCAGGCATGCAGAAACTGCCCCTGCCGTTTTCCTTTTTTTCTGTTGTTTTCCAACCTCTGTGTAAATACGGCAGACTCGCCAAAAGAATAACGCAGATCGTCAGATATGTTATTGATGAAATTATCATAAGACAAATAACGCAGATCGTCAGATTTGTTGTTGATGAGATTATCATAAAACAAAGGGAAGTGAAATGTCAACTGATTTCTGTAACACTGAAAAAGAGCCGTTTGATTTTGGAACGGTACAGCTCCAGCCCTCCGCCACGGGCTATTTTCATACCGTTCCGCTTTCCTCCGCAATCTGCTGGCATTTGATATAATACCCCTGATTCAGCCTGCTGTATCCCAGACTGACACGAGCAGTATATGTCTCCTTTCCGTTCAGCCGGAAGGTCCCGGCCAGAAACTCCAGCCTGTCCCCGCTTGAAGCGCAGTATTTCTCAATTGCTGTCCGAATTACCGCAGCATCTATTTTTCCGGAATCTTTTCCAAAGGGAAACGTGTACTCCGCATCCAGTTCCACGCTAAATCCTTTTCTCACAAACTTTTTCCAAAACCACTTTTTCAGCCATTCACTCCGATTTTCCATCCGTCTTCCCCCTTTTTACCCGTTAAAAGGCAAGCCTTCATTCCATCCGTTTTTCTCCTGTCCTGTGGTCTTCCTCACCGTAGGAATCCCCGCAGCAGCTTCCCGATGAACGCGTCCGCGATGTCATAAACGGAAAAGCCGGTATAGCTGATACCGGCCTGCTTCATGGCCTCCTGCTGCTTTTCGGTGACGGCCGTGTAGGGATAGATGCCGAACAAAAACGGGAAAAAGGCATAGAGAAATCCCTGTCTGTCAGCCGCCGTCATCTGAGGGAAAAATTTTTCCAGACAGGCCGACACGGCCTGCATGGAGCCGCCGTACGCCGTTTTGAAGGCCGCCAGATTTTCTATCCTGCTGTTGTCTTCCACATCGTACAGGTTCATGGACATCAGCTTCAGCAGGCGCTCCCGCTTTTCCAGCGTACGGGCCAGTCCGGCGGAAAATTCCTCTGCGGACAGCGTATCGGACCCGTCGTGCAGATGCTCCAGATCACAAATCCAGCTTTCATATTCCCGCTGCATCAGGGCCAGAAAAATTTCTTCTTTGGTCTGGAAATAATTATAGATCGAGGTGCGGGTGAAGGACGTCTGCCGTCCGATCTCTTTCAGGGTGATCTCCCGGAAGCTCATGGTTTCATAAAGCGCCGCGCAGGCGTTTATGATCTCGTCCTTTCTCGCG
>CAJFMW010000279.1 GCA_904392525.1 uncultured Eisenbergiella sp. | reverse complement strand
AACCTTCTCCAGCTTCACAAACCAGTCCGCCGGCTTTTTGTCATACAGATACGGGCCGTTCCAACGGCATGCCGTATAACAGAGCCCCAGCATTTTGGAGGGGTCCGTACCGTACACTCCAAGGGCTTTCCGAAATTCCTCCCAGAAGGGAATCATTTCCGGCGTAACGGCCTGCTGCGCCCGAAGAAGCGCGCTGTTTCCAAAGGATGTGGGAATCGGGACGAACTGCCGTGACACATCTCCGAACAGAATTTTGCTGCGGCTTCCGTCATAGGCTTCCATCTCATACTCATAGTCCGCATGACGAACAAACACATCGTTCATCCGTCCCAGCAGGGAAAGATACTCCTCCTTCGAGGGAAGCATGGCGTTCAGCTGCTGTATGGAAAACAGCCGGCCTGCAGCCGCTTCCGTCCTCTTCTGTTCCTCCAGACGGGCCGCCGCGTCTTCCAGAGCCTTCGGATCATACAGGCCGAAGCCGTTTTCTTCCGTCCAGGCCTCTTCCTCTTTTTTCTTCCCGGCAACGAGACGGTCGAACAGGATGCGGGTCTGAGTGGAAAGAGACGCGTCCTTCAGCCTCTCCACCGCTTCCGTCTGGGCCTGCACAAGCTCCGGATGGGTTTCTGTAAATCCCAGAAGCAGCTCCACCGCCGCCTGGATCTGATACTCCTCTCCGCCCGAAAGCATTTTTCCGATGACCGCCGTAAGCGTCCGGGGCTCCTGCTTTTCCAGGACGGAAAGCACCGCCTTTCTCAGGCCGCTGCTTTTGGAACGCAGGCTGTCCGCCAGCGCTTCCAGATCCTCCCCGGTCAGTCTGCAGTCGGACAGTCTCTGCACAGCCCGCTCCTTCACCTGCACGGAACGGTCCTGCAGCGCTTCCCGCAGGAGAGCGCGGTGGGCCGCTTTTTTCTGAGGCTGAAGAAGGTTCTGATAGAAGGCCTGGCGCTGCTGCACATTCATCCAGATACGCAGTCCCGCAAGCTCCTCTGTCATTTCCTCATCCCCGCCATAACCGGCCAGGCTCATCATGCCATAACCGGCCAGGCTCATCATGCAGGAAATCACAGGGGTATTTTCCAGGGTAACGGAGGTAAAGGCGAAGGGATTTCCGGTAAAAGTGCGGTTTTTGTTTCCGATGAACGCCGCAGTCTCCTTCAGCGCTTGAAACAGCCTGCGCCGCTTTTCTTTCTCTTCCGGAAAATCCGGATTTTTTTCAGGAGTAAACGGCTCTTTGCGGTAGGACCAGGTATTGAAAACGGAGGAAGTCACCGACAGGCAGCCCGTAATCCAGGCCAGAAGTTCCTCGTCTCTCTCGTTCAGATACTCTCCCGCAAGATGCATCTTATAGCGGGAACTGTCGGTGCGGCTGACGAACAGCCATCCCAGAATCCGGCGGTATTTTTCCCCGTCATCCAGCAGATGGCGCACCATCCGGTCCGTATCCGCCACCTCCATGCAGCCCATGCCCCAAAGGGCGAAGTAGGCCTCCAGAGAATTGGAGCTTTCCAGATATCTTTTTCTCTCTTCGGCGTCCGTCAGACAGTCATACGCCAGAACCGCGCACTTTTTCACCGCTCTGCCGTCCGCGTCTCCGTAGCCCAGACCGGTCCAGGTGTCGAAGGCTCTTATGACGCTGCTGTAGCGGAAGAGGTCCTCGTCAATACAGAGCTTCAGAATCCGGGTCAGGGTCTGCACGCTTCCCGCGTCCGCATTTTCCAGAATCTGCTGTCTCAGCCCCTCCTGCAGGCGCGCTGCAAGCAGAAGCTTCAGAAGCTGATCCACAAGCTCTTCCCTGCCGCTGATGACCACCGCACGGATGATAGCGGAGGAGAGAAGCACCTCTGTATTTTCCCCCGCCATAGCCTCCCAGACCATGGCACAGATTTCCTCATTTCCCCTTCTCAGCTCCAGCGCAAGACGCACGTCGAAGCCCCGCACCCAGTCGTGGGCGCAGGTCAGAAGCTCCTTCACATTCTGATCATAGGTCTCAAGATACAGGCAGCCCGCCAGATCCATCACAGCCCGGACGGCATGATAGCCGAAGTCCGAGGAATGATAGCTTCTGCGCCACATGGAAGAGGAAAACTGCCCCTCCATCCGCATCCGGGTGATTTCCTCCATATCCTGCGAAAACTGCCTGTCTGTCAGCGCGGCCACCGCCTGTTTCAGTCCGGGATTCCAGAATTCCTCCACAGTTTTCAGATCCTGCAGCGCCTTCCCGTACAGCCGGCTCAGTTCTGTATACAGCTTTCCCCATCTGTCCCCTCCATAGGGATAACCGGCGTAATCCCACAGAGCTTTTGTCAGGGCCCCGTTCTTTGCCGCACGCCGCTCCATCGCTTCCTGCTTTCCTTTATTCAGACTCGCGTTTTTTCGTTCCATCGCTCCTTTGCTCCCTCCTGTATGCTTTTCCCCGGTCACTTTTTTGTGTTTTTCCCATCCGCGCCTCACCACAGCCGTCCGCTCAAAAAGGTCAGACGGATCAATGTGAGGCAGTCTCCCTCCCGAAGCCTGACCGGTCCGTCCAGCTCCGTCAACTCCTCTTCATTTTGAAACACCCGCACCAGTCCGTCTGAAAAGCACTGGCAGGCGTTCTCCACAGCTTTCCCCTCATCCGCTTTCCTGTCAGAATAGATACGGCCAAAGCCCACCTTCCCTGCCCCCGCCTGTTCTTCGATCTCCTCTCCCGTCAGGAAGGAAATCACCTGTCTGTCGGCTCCTTTTTCGTTGTACCGGCCAACCTCGATTTTCACAAGCTCCGTCAGAAGCTCCCCCAGGGTGGATATCCCGTCGGGAAGGTCATAGGGAACCCGGTTCAGG
>CAJFMW010000278.1 GCA_904392525.1 uncultured Eisenbergiella sp. | reverse complement strand
CGGATTATGGTCCGTCCCCGCGGCCTGATCCTTCAGGTCCTCGGCCAGAAAATCGAATTCACCCGCTCCGCCAGGCTCCTGCAGGCCGTCATCATGCTCATCTACGGCCTTCAGGCGGGCGACGTCCGCTGGACGCCTGCCAGGGCTCTCACCGTAATTCTCATGATTGCAGGCGGAACGGCCCTGTTTTCCGGCCTGTTCCTGATCTATGCCGCCATCTGTTTTTTCACCCTGGAGGGGCTGGAATTCATGAACGTCTTTACGGACGGCGCGAGGGAACACGGAAAATATCCCTTTGACATCTATGGAAAACGCTTTTTGCTGATCGTCACCTTCCTCATCCCCTATGCCTGCATCCAGTATTATCCCCTGCTGTTCCTCCTCGGCCGGGGTAAAGACTGGTATGCCATCCTTCCCCTGGCGGGCTTCCTCTTCCTGATTCCCTGTTACGCCCTCTGGCGCATCGGAGTCAGGCATTATCAGTCCACCGGCTCCTGAATGCGCGTCTGGGAACCGCTTTACCGCAGTGGGAAAACGCTTCCCACTGCAATCAGCTTCTCCCTCAGGTCCTTCCTGAAATCCGGGTCCTTTTCATTCAGGCTGTTTATCGTCACACAGCCGCAGCCCGGATAGGCTGTGGCGTGGACAAAACGTCCCTCTCCCAGAGAAACGGCCACATGCCCTGGAAAAAACAGCAGATCCCCTTTCCGCGCCGTCTCTGCCGGATTGCCCATCGGGATTTCCCGCACCGGAAATCCCGGCATGATGCGGGCGTCCCGATAGATCAGAATGCCACACATCAGATAACTCATAAACGCCAGCCCGGAGCAGTCAATTCCCATCGCCGTCTTTCCGCCCCACCGATACTGGGTTCCCAGGAAAGAAAGCGCCCTGTCTGCGATTTCCTGCCGCAGCGCCTCTTCGTTCTCCTTTCGGCCCATCTGCACGAATGCTGCCGCTTCGGAAATCCCAGGCAGTCTTCCATCCTCCAGAAATCCGTCTCCATCCCGCCTGGGCATCAGAAAATGCGTCCGCATCCAGCCTTCCCTTCCATCCGGAAGCACTACCTGGATCCAGTCATCCTCCGTCCGGCTTTTCTCTGATATCCTTACCAGACTTCCGGCAAACAGCGTACTCATCCGTCTTCCCTGCACCCGCGGCTCGGCCAGCACATCGACCATATGCGCACTGACCATATACAGCCCTTTTCTGTCTTTATATTGCTTCGGTATGGACAGGTACTCCTTCGCATCCATCCAGCTCTCATAGCCGTAATGGGTTCTCACCCGCAGAAAGCCGTCTTTTTCCTCCAATACCTCGTAAATCCAGCCGCAAAGCAGTTCATCCGCCGCTTCCAGCGCTTCCGGTTTATTCCAGAGCTGCGTGATCGGCCGCGCACAGATTCCCGCCTTTCTTTTCTGCTCCATGCATATTCTCCTTTCATTTTCTCCTTGACATTCTCATGATTGCACCTTATAGTATAAAAGTATTTTATATTTTCATATTCATGCACAAAGTATTTTATATTTTCATATTCATGCACGCTAGGGGAGCCGATTGCTGAGACTGAGATTTTTGAAATCTCTGACCCTTACCACTTGACCCGGATAATACCGGCGTAAGGAAGCAGATCAGTGCAGATCAGATCACGGAAGGATTTTTCTTCTGTGTTGGAAACTGTTTTTCTCATGCCTTTTTATGGCCTGCTGAAAAACATTTCCCTCGAATCCCCTCTTTGCGTACTGTTACCAAGGAGGTTTTTTTATGAACAAAAGTTCCATCACCATCAAACAAATCGTATTTTCCGGCGTCGCCATCGCTCTCGCGACCGTGATCGCCACCGTCATCAAGCTGCCAAGCCTTCCGAACGGCGGCTCTGTCACCCTCTTTTCCATGCTGATCGTCTGCCTCGTCGGCTACTGGTACGGCCCGAAGGTGGGAATCATCGCCGCTCTCGCTTATGGTATTCTCCAGTTTATTACCGGCCCTTATGTGGTTCATCCCGCGCAGGTTCTTCTGGACTACCCGCTGGCCTTCGGCGCCCTCGGTCTTTCCGGTTTCTTCAGCAAATCAAAGCATGGCCTGCTCAAGGGATATATCGTCGGCGTCATCGGCCGCTTCTTCTTCCATGAGGTTTCCGGTTTCATCTTCTATACCACCTATGTTGGAAACTTCGGCGGAAACGTGGCCGCCATGTGGGCTTCCACCCTGTACAACTTAAGCTACATCCTTCCGGAAGCTATCCTCACCATCATCCTTCTGGCCCTTCCTCCTGTGGAAAAAGTTATGGCCCGCCTGAAGGTTATGGCCACTTCCAACTGATGGCCGCATCCATAATATATCGCATTTAAGAAAAAATAAATCATACATTTTCCTAGCACAAAAATCGGCGTCCTCTTCCATTGGGAAGGCGCCGATTTCTTTTTTCTTTCAGGAACTCCTCTTTCTGTTCCTTCTCATCCTGACAAAAACGATGATAGAGGCGATCAGATCCATCACAAACAGCAGATGCAGGATTCCAAGCAGAATGGCGGCCTTTGTTGACAGCGCCCCCATTTTCCTCCCTCTGACAATCGCCATAATGCCGTAAACGGATGATGTCAGAACAAGAAGCCAGGAAATAACGCTAAATATCATAACCAATATGGGAGATACAAACAGCAAAGCGGGCACTACCATTGCCAGAATAAATATCAGCCCCAGCAGGAAAAGAAGGAGATGAAAAGGAATATGGACCAGTTTAATCAGCATATTCCAGAAGGCAAGGCGTTCCACTTCCCCTTTCCACCTACACGCGTTCGCAATATTCATTCCATAAACTGCTATGGTTAACAGAAGATACAGAAAAAAGATGAAATACTGCCCTGTCTCTCCTGGCAGATACAGCAACGCAATCCCCAGATAGGGCCACAGCATCAGCGTGACCGCAAAGAATTTCAATGATTTCATTTCCCCTCCTCCTGAAATACATCGTCAGGTGCCCGATCCTTTTATACAAAAAAACTTTTGAACATATTGTCCAAAAGCTTTTTCTGACGACCCAGATCGGACTCGAACCGACGACCTCCGCCGTGACAGGGCGGCGCTCTAACCAACTGAGCCACTGGGCCAGATATTTAATTGATAATGGACCTTCGGGGACTCGAACCCAGGACCGACCGGTTATGAGCCGGTTGCTCTAACCAACTGAGCTAAAGGTCCGCAAACCCTTTCGGATT
>CAJFMW010000277.1 GCA_904392525.1 uncultured Eisenbergiella sp. | reverse complement strand
CGAATGCTTCGGCGTGTGCAGCAGAAAGCCCTGGGAATGGCATTTCACCGGAAGGGATATGATCTGGTACATCAACTGGCTGAGCATCCGGGGCGTGAATCTTCTGGTGCCCCATGCCTTCTACTACAGCACGGCGGGAAAACGAAAAGAGGAACGGCCGCCGGATGTGGGGCCGAACAACATTTGGTGGCCGCATTATCGGAGGATTTCTGATTATATCAAGCGGCTGTCCTTCCTGATGACGGATTCCGTAAACGGCGCGCGCGTTGCGGTTCTTGTTGATAACAATCGGGTGCCGTACCGGGAGGTTGCCAGCCTGTATGAAAATCAGATCGAATTCAACTATCTGCCCGTCGCCCTGCTTCCGGAATGTGAGGTCAAAGAGGGACGTCTGTGCATCCGGGAATATGCCTACGATATTGTGCTGGATGTGTATGGGCTTCTGGAGGAGGATACGGAACGAAGGGAACATCTGTCCGGCGTATGTGTGTCAGCCTGCGCACAGGAGTGCTGTATTCCTGACCTTCGCAGTGTGCTTACCGACGTGCCCTGTTCCGACCTTCGTGCGGTCTGCCTGAAAAAATGGGGGACTCATATGGTTCTGTTTTCCAACGAGGGAGAGGAAACCGTCCGAACGGAAGTAACTCTGCCGCAGCGGACGGGGCTGCTGCTTGTGGATCTGTGGAATGGGAAGGCGGAAATGGCCGCCGTCCGACAGACGGAAGGGGGAACGGCATTTTCTCTCATCCTGCCGCCCTGTCATGTCCTGCTTGCGGTTGTGGAGGAAGCCGGAGCATTCGACGGAAAATGTGGAAAAGAGGAAGATTTTTCAGCGCCGGATGACCGGACGCCGCTGGACTGGACAGAACGTTTCGTTCTGGAAGAACGGACGGATAACCGGGCGGTGTATCAATACCGTTTTATCAGGGAAACGGAGGAGGGACCCAAACGTTTCCTGGTGAGAGGGGAAGAGATGGCGGAATGCTTCTGCAACGGAAAGCCTGCCGGCGTAAGCTTTTTCGGCCCTCATGTATTTGAGATCGGATCTCTCTTACGGGACGATGAAAACGAGATCAATGTGGTGAAGCTGATTTTTACCGGAAGCGCGGCGAACGTTTATGAGAATGCGGGGCTGCCTTTCGGGCTGGAGAAGAACGGCTGACGCCATTATTCAATAGATTGATTGCCGCCTGAGGCGGCAGAACGGATCGGAAAAGCGGGAGCGCCCCTGGATTCCGGAATCAGACAGGGATATGACGGAAACTGGCAGTGCTGGACACATGATCCAGACGGAAACCGGATCGAGCTGATGCAGATGAGCGAAGACTCCCTCCAGTGCCGTTTCCTTCGGGAACGGGGGAAATGAGGGAGGCTCCAAAGGCCTCCCTCCCATCACTGCTCCAGCGCCCGGTACTGGGCCGGCGTCATGCCCTGATGCTTTTTGAAGGCGCTGCAGAACACGCTTTCACAGGAAAAGCCGGTGTTGAAGCAGATGTCCTTCACGGGCAGCCGGGTATTTTTCAGGAGATACCTGGCGGTGGCAAGGCGGGTGTTGACCAGATATTCATGAGGGGTAAAGCCGGTTTCCTTTTTAAAGGTACGGATGAAATGGTACTGGCTTAAGCCCGCCTGTTCGGCGAGCTCCGGGATGGAAACATCCTGTGCAAAATTTTCATTGATATAGGTAATGATGCGTTCCGCCATGCCTGCATAGTCACGAGA
Source organism: uncultured Eisenbergiella sp. (assembly GCA_904392525.1). GTDB lineage: Bacteria > Bacillota > Clostridia > Lachnospirales > Lachnospiraceae > Eisenbergiella. Next base: position 298 of record CAJFMW010000277.1, on the reverse strand, counting down.
AGCATTGCCTTGCGGGGAAAAGAGCAGGAACTCCGTCAGAATGTCCGTCAGATATTTGGAAAGTAGGGGCTCACGAACCACGCTGCCGTTATAAAAAACCTTCAGAATTGAGGTCATTTTGTTCAAAACCGGATAGCTGTCGGTGAGGGAAAACACGTTTCCAAGCCGGGAAACGATGTTTTTATAGTAGGATCTGGCAGTGACACCGTCAAAATGGCACCACAGACATTCCCATCCGGTCCGGGTGGAATAGGCATGTCTTTTATAACAGTCGATCAGGATGAACTGTCCGGCCGAA
>CAJFMW010000276.1 GCA_904392525.1 uncultured Eisenbergiella sp. | reverse complement strand
GGACGGCTTAAACCGCTGCTCCGCCATCAAGCAGGTGGCCAGCGGACGGTTCGGCGTGACCAGCGAATATCTGGTGAGCGCCCAGGAAATCCAGATTAAGATGGCGCAGGGGGCAAAACCCGGCGAGGGCGGTCATCTGCCCGGTGGAAAGGTGTACCCGTGGATCGCGAAAACCCGCCATTCCACGCCCGGCGTGAGCCTGATTTCCCCGCCGCCGCACCATGACATTTATTCCATCGAGGATCTGGCCCAGCTCATTTACGACCTGAAAAACGCCAACAACAAAGCGAGGATTTCCGTAAAGCTGGTGAGTGAAAAGGGCGTGGGAACGGTTGCGGCCGGCGTCGCCAAGGCGGGCGCCCAGGTCATCCTGATCTCCGGCTATGACGGAGGAACGGGAGCCGCCCCCAGAAGCTCCATCCACAACGCGGGACTTCCCTGGGAGCTGGGCCTTGCGGAAACCCAGCAGACTCTGATTGAAAACGGCCTGCGCCAGCGGGTGCGCATTGAGACGGACGGCAAGCTGATGAGTGGACGGGATGTGGCCATCGCAGCCATCCTGGGCGCGGAGGAATTCGGCTTTGCCACGGCGCCCCTTGTGACCATGGGCTGCGTCATGATGCGCGTCTGCAACCTGGACACCTGTCCGGTCGGCGTCGCCACCCAGAACCCGGAGCTGAGAAAGCGGTTCCGCGGAAAACCGGAATACGTGATCAATTTCATGCGTTTCATCGCTCAGGAACTGAGAGAGTACATGGCAAAGCTGGGCGTCAGGAGCGTGGATGAGCTGGTGGGCCGTACCGACCTGCTGGGCATGAAGGAGGATCTGCCTCCTGCCTTCCGGAAAATCGATATCAGCTCCATCCTGAACAACCCTTACGAGGGACGGAAGGATGTGCGCTTCGATGCGAAAAAGGTCTATGACTTCGGCCTGGAAAAGACCCTGGACGAGCGGGTGCTCCTGAAGCAGTTTGCCAAGGGACTGGAAACGGGACGCGGCGGCAGCGTGGAGGTTGACGTGACCAACACAAACCGTACCTTCGGAACCATCCTGGGAGCGGAGATCACCAGAAAATTCGGCACGGCTCTGGAGGATGATACTTTCCGCGTCCGCTGCAACGGCTCCGGCGGACAGAGCTTCGGCGCGTTCATTCCCAAAGGACTGACCCTGGAGCTGATCGGAGACAGTAACGACTATTTCGGAAAAGGTCTTTCCGGCGGAAAGCTGATCGTCTATCCTCCGAAGGGAAGCCGTTTTGCAGCAGAGGATAACATCATCGTCGGAAACGTGGCCCTTTACGGAGCCACAAGCGGAAAAGTTTTCGTGAACGGCGTGGCGGGAGAACGCTTTGCCGTCCGCAACTCCGGCTGTACGGCCGTAGTGGAAGGCGTGGGCGATCATGGCTGCGAATACATGACCGGAGGCCGCGTGGTGGTTCTTGGCAGCACCGGAAAGAACTTTGCCGCCGGAATGAGCGGAGGCATCGCCTACGTGCTGGATGAAGGAAACGATCTCTACATCCGCCTCAACAAGGAAATGGTGTCCTCCCATGAGCTGACCAGCAAATACGATGTTCAGGAACTGAAGGAAATGATCCAGGAACATGTGGCCTGCACCAATTCGGCCAAGGGCAAGAAGATTCTTGACAACTTCGAAGAATATATTCCGAAGTTTAAAAAGATCATCCCTCACGACTATGAACGCATGATGTCAACCATCGTCGCCATGGAAGAAAAAGGCTTAAGCCCGGAGGCGGCGCAGATTGAAGCGTTTTATGCCAATACAAGGAGGTAGACATGGGAAAACCTACTGGATTTATGGAGTATGAGAGAAAAACGAGCCTTTCCGAGGAACCGAAGGAGAGGGTCAGACATTTTAATGAATTTCATGAGCACCTCCCTCTGGAACAGCAGCAGCTTCAGGGCGCGCGCTGCATGGAATGCGGCGTCCCGTTCTGCCAGTACGGCCAGATGATCGCGGGAATGGCCTCCGGCTGCCCGCTGCACAATCTGGTGCCGGAATGGAACGATCTGGTGTATACCGGCAACTGGGAGCAGGCCTATGA
>CAJFMW010000275.1 GCA_904392525.1 uncultured Eisenbergiella sp. | reverse complement strand
CTTTTCCTGCACCTCAAGCCTCACCGCAGGGCCGGTATATTCCTTCAGAATCAGCCAGCCCTGCGCCGTCTCGCCCAGAAGAGCCCCTCTGCCCTTCGCGGTACGAAGGATCTCCACATCATAATTTTCAAAAACGCTTACCGCTCTGTCATTCACGCCGCTTCCTCCCTCTCATGCCGGGCATCCCGTGGCGGCCGCAGATTACTGCCACCAGGTATTACCTATCTTATGAGAAGGAAGCTCAGGTTATGTTTCTTTCGGAAGCAAAGAGAGCAAATATTCCTTCGTATTTTTCTCAGGGTCTTCAAGGACAATCTCAAGGAACTCCTGAAGTGTGCGGCCCAGCTGCGGTCCCGGGGTGATTCCTCCCTGTATTAGATCCCGGCCGTCCACCGCCAGATCCTTTATGGTCAGGCAGTCGCCTTCCCGTTCGATCTCTTTATACAAACCGCGAAGCCGCTCCAGCCAGTCCCGCTTTTCGGCGCGCTGATAATCGCTCTGCGCCGCTAGGTCTGCCGCCTTCACCTCCAGAATCAGGGGAAAAAGCTCCTTTCCCATCCGGGAGGCTGCCCGGCGTACCGCCTTTTTTTCCGGCGCTATGGCCACGTCATGCCATTTCACCAGACGGGAAACCAGCTCCGTCGTGTGGTTGTCGTAACGCAGCCGTTTCAGGATCTGCGCCGCCATCTGCTCCCCTTTCTGGGCGTGTCCGTGAAAATGGTCAATCCCGTCCGCATCCGTGGTGAGGCACAACGGCTTTGCCACGTCGTGAAGCAGCAGACATAACCGCAGGCATTTATCCGGCCGGACAGCCTGCATGGCATGAAGGGTATGCTCCCCCACGCTGAAGCAGTGGTGGGGATTGTTCTGCGGCTGCTCCATCAGGCGGTCAAATTCCGGAAGCACCACAGCCGTGATCCCCGTCTCCCAGGCGATGCGCAGGAAATCCGGGTTGGGGCTTATCACCAGCTTCGTCAGCTCCACCTGAATCCGTTCCGCGCTCACCTGCCGGAGCCTTTCCGCATGGCCCCGGATGGCTTCCTTCGTCCGTTCCTCAATGGAAAAGCCAAGCTGGGCGGAAAACCGTACCGCACGCATGATGCGCAGGGCGTCCTCCTCAAACCGTTCGTTGGCCTCCCCTACGCAGCGAATGATCTTCTGCTCCAGATCCTGCCTGCCCCCGAACAGATCCACCAGACCGTCTTCTTCATTATAGGCCATGGCGTTCACCGTGAAATCGCGCCGCCTCAGGTCCTCCTTCAGACTCGCCGTAAAGGTCACTTCCTTCGGATGTCTGCCGTCCTCATATTCCCCATCCACACGGTAGGTCGTCACCTCATAGCCCCGTCCGTGGCGCATGACCGTCACCGTGCCGTGCTGGATCCCCGTATCGATTGTTCTCCCAAACAGAGCTTTTGTTTCCTGGGGTTTTGCGGAGGTGGTGATGTCCCAGTCGTCCGGCCTGCGGCCGAGCAGGGAATCCCGGATGCAGCCGCCCACCGCGTAGGCCTCGTAGCCAGCCTCCTGCAGGGTATGAAGAATCGCTTTTACGTCCTCTGGAAGATGAATTAACATGATGCTCTCCATTTCTTTCTGGTTAAATGTGCATATATGCCCGTAAAATGCAGATGATTCCGGGCCGATTTCTATTGTAACCCATTCGTGCGTTTTTCGCAGTATTTTTTTGTAATTACCTGCATGTGCCTGAACAGCAGCCTGAATGTATCTGCATTCCGATCATTTTGCTTTCATTTTACATGTCCTTTTTCGTAAAACATCTTGACATTTCCCGGCTTGCGCGCTATAGTTAGCTTGTATTCCAAACGATTCCATGATTTCACATATTTTTGTAAATCCTTGGCACGTCGAAGATTTACGAAGGTATGTGTTTTTTTAACGTATCCCTGCGAATACATGGTGTATCCGGCCAGCGGCCGGACGCCCTGTAAACTGATGGCATCCGCCTTTGAGGGGGCGCAATCAGGACATATATTATTTTTTCATTTTTTAAGGAGGTACCACTCATGAGCAACGGTACAGTTAAGTGGTTCAACGCTGAAAAGGGCTATGGTTTCATCACCAACGCTGACAAC
>CAJFMW010000274.1 GCA_904392525.1 uncultured Eisenbergiella sp. | reverse complement strand
AGCCGGACAGGAAGGTGCGGACGTTTATCCGATGTGAAAGCAGGAGCAAAAACATGCTCTTAAGCCGGGCTTAATGCCTGCTTTTGCCCCTGCTTTCCCGCCGCTCTGAATTGTTATCTCATATTTTAAGCAAGTGCATTATATCATACGCCTTCGGAAAAAGAAACCGTCATTTTGCTGAAAAACCCCGCAGCTGCGGGCTGTCCGCCAAAATGTGGATAGTGTGGAAAATGTGGATATATCTGTAAAATTTCGGTAAAACGGGAACAAAAATATCCACATGATTCATACACATGAAAAATGTGGATATTGTGGATAACTATTGTCCCAGGAGGTCTTCTCCAATGTTTACAACGTTTCCGGCACCCATAGTTATCAACAGGTCACCGGGGATGCAATTTTCCAGAATAAATTTTTCAATTTCCTCAAAGGAGGAAAAATAATGGCAGTCCGTACCCAGTTTCACGATTTCCTGACAGAGAAGCGCGGAGCTGATTCCCAGCGTGTCGGTTTCCCTTGCCGCATAGATGTCCGCCAGAATCACCCGGTCCGCATGGGAGAGGGCATGGGCGAATTCGTGGAAGAAAGCCTTCGTACGGGTATAGGTGTGGGGCTGAAAGACGCACCAGAGCGTTTTATGCGGATAGTTGGCGGCGGCCTTCAGGGTTGCCTGGATCTCTGTGGGATGATGGGCATAATCATCGATGATGGTGACGCCGCTTAAGCTTCCTTTGTATTCAAAGCGCCGATCGGTCCCGGAGAAGCCGTGAAGGCTCTCTGCCGCCTGCGCCATGTCGAGATTCAGATAATCGGCCAGGGCCAGAGCGGCCGCTGCGTTCGCGATGTTGTGCTCGCCGGGAACGCCGAGGCGGACAGGGAGCACCTGGCCGTGAAAATGCAGGCTGAAGGAAGCGTGCGCCTCTTCGTCATGGGACGTATCCGTGAAGTAATAATCGTTTTCCGGCGAGGCGCCGAAGGTTACCACACGGCAGACCAGTCCGTCCGTGATTTCGGAAAGCTGCGGGATGGCGCCATTTATAATAAGAAGGCCATCCTCCGGAATCAGTTCGGCAAACCGGTGGAACGAGGAACGGATATCAGCAAGATCCTTAAAGAAGTCCATGTGATCTTCTTCTATATTAAGAATGATGCCGACCTTCGGAAAGAAGCTTAAGAAGCTGTTGGTGTACTCACAGGCTTCCGTCACGAAAAGCTCCGATCCGCCCACACGGATATTGCCTCCGATGTCCTTCAGGATGCCGCCCACCGAGATGGTGGGATCCGTATCCGCTTTCAGCAGAATCTCCGCGATCATGGAGGTTGTGGTTGTTTTCCCGTGTGTTCCGCTGACGGCGACGGGCATCCGGTAATTTTTCATCATCTGTCCGAGAAGCTGTGCCCGGGTGAGGCTGGGAAGTTTCCGGCGCAGAGTTTCCTGAAATTCCGGATTATCCGCATGAACCGCGGCGGTATAGATGACCAGTTTCACATCGTCTTCAAGGTTTTCCGCCTTTTGGGGTCTGCCGTAGTGGATGACGGCTCCCTGCTGTTCCAGACGATCTGTCAGAGGGGAGCGGTTCCAGTCTGAGCCGGAAACGGTAAAACCTTCGGAAAGAAGGATTTCCGCGAGTCCGCTCATGCTGATGCCGCCGATGCCGATGAAATAGACGTGAACCGGATGATTAAAATCTACCTGATAGATATCCTGTATATGAGACATAGGAGTGACCTTCCTTTCTGTTTCTGATATGTATTATACGCATTGCCGGGGAAAAAACCAATAGGCAAATGGAAAATGAGGGAAAGGAAACGCAAATTCGTGCATAAATCGAGCGTTTTTGTTGAAAATAAAAGAAAAAAGAGGATGAGAAACGGTGCCGAAACTATCAAAAACACACAACTTGCGATACCGGCGGGAAAGAAATATGTAAAATATCTACTAAATTTGTGCCCTTTTTACAGAAAGAAACTGTAAATAATTATTCACTTTTACATAATCGTGTGTTATAATCTTCTTACGTAATATACGTAAATCAATGCAATACGTGATGCAGGAACATGAGGTGATGACATGGTTAAGAAAGAAATGATTGCTATGCTGCTGGCTGGCGGTCAGGGAAGCAGGCTGGGCGTCC
>CAJFMW010000273.1 GCA_904392525.1 uncultured Eisenbergiella sp. | reverse complement strand
CATGTGGTAGCCGTCCCGGTAGATCAGTTCGGAAACCGGAACGATCTCATAGCCCTGCCCCTTCAGGTTGGTGATCAGCTCATCCAGGGCTTCCGCCGTGAATTTCGCCCCGTTATGGCAGAGGATGATGGAGCCGCATCCCAGATGCTTATGGTCGCATACGGTGGAAATGATGGAGTCTGCACCGTAATCCTTCCAGTCCAGAGAGTCCACATCCCACTGGATGGAATAATAGCCGCATTCGGAAGCGGTGCGGATCACATCGTTGTCATAGTCCCCGTAGGGAGGACGAAACAGGAACATATCGTAGCCGGTCAGCTCCTTCACCTTCTGATGGACGCTGACGATTTCCTGCCGCTTTTCATCGTTGGAAAGCTGGCTCATGTTTTTGTGGTTCTCGCTGTGATTCCCCAGATCGTGACCGGCCTCCAGAATGGCCTTCACGTCGTCCGGATAGGAGTCCACCCAGCCTCCCGTCATGAAAAAGGTGACATGCACGTTATGCTTGGCGAGGATATCCAGGATTTTCTGTGTGTCCTCATTTCCCCAGGCCGCGTCAAAGGAGAGGGCGACCTTTTTTTCCTGTGTTTCCACGCAGTAGATGGGAAGCTCTCTCCCGTTGATGGTGCTGGAAACGGAAACCGCTTCCGGAACGAAGGTGGTGATGCATTTGACAAAGACGATGACGCCGACAAGGAACAGAGCCGACTTGATGAGCTGCATCCGGATGACGGCCTGATAATTTTCCATTTCACGGAGCCGTTTTATCTTGCATTGTATGAGATAGACAAAATCTTTCCACATAAAATCTGATACCCGTAAAATGTCTGTTGCTACAGTCTATGCCGGGACAGGCAGATGAAATTCCGTGAATTTTTTCTCTGTCGGAATCTCTGTTTCCCGGAAGGCAGGCATGGTATAAAAAAATGAAAGTGCTTACATTCCCTCTCGACAAACGACGGAGATTGGGCTAGAATAAAGCATATTACATGGAAAGAGAACAGCAGCCGCGCGGGCGGAGACAAACAGGGAACAGTCCCGCCCGGCGGCAGACAGGGAGGAAGAATGGCAGAGAAAGAAGGAAGAAAAGAACTGTTTCAGGCGCTTGCAGATCCGCCGGAAGAATTTTCCCCCGTTCCGTTCTGGTTTTTTAATGACAGTCCGGATGAGGAAAAGATTGCAGAGGAGCTGAAGGACATAAAGGCAAAGGGAGTGGACGCCATCGTGCTGCATCCGAGAATCGGAATTCCGGAGAATGTCCCTTATCTTTCGGATGCTTATTTTCAGGCGGTCCGTTTCATCGTGAAATGCGCGGATGCGCTGGGGATGAAGATCGTTCTTTACGATGAGGGAATGTATCCTTCCGGCTCCGCTCATGGAATGGTCGTGGCGCAGAACCCGGACTACGCCTCCAAAGGAATCCGGCTTTCGGACCGCCCGGAGGGCGGGGAGGTGATCGCCGCGTTTGAGGATGGAAAGTATCTGGTGTACGGCTTTACCGGGGGAACCATCCGGGGCATCCATTTCGGAGAGGATGACGGGGAGGCGGGCGCGCCGAAGTCCGCGGACATTCTGAATCCGGATGCGGTGGAACTGTTCATCCGCCTGACCCACGACCGCTATTATGAGGAGCTGAAGGAATACTTCGGCAATACCGTCATCGCCTTTTTCACGGACGAACCCTGCGCGCTGGGGCGAAACGCCGCGGCTTACCGGGAATGGGTGCCCGGGCTGGAGCGGGAGCTTACGGCAGGAGGCGGACAGCTTCAGGAGCTGGAGGCTCTGTTTACCGGAGAAAAAAATGGGACTACGGCCCTTTACCACAGGCTGATCAAGAAGCACCTGCGCGAGACTTTTTATGCCCGCCTTTCCCGCTGGTGCGCTTCGCATGGGATCGCGCTTATGGGGCATCCGGAGGCCAGCGACGACGTGGAAGAGGAGCTGTATTTTCAGATTCCGGGACAGGATCTGATCATGCGCCGGGTTTCCCCGGAGACCGGAGGCCTTCTGGAGTTCGATTCCGTACAGGCCAAGCTGTGCGCGGACATTGCCAGACACCTGGGGAGGCGCAGAAACGCCAACGAATGCTTCGGCGTGTGCAGCAGAAAGCCCTGGGAATGGCATTTCACCGGAAGGGATATGATCTGGTACATCAACT
>CAJFMW010000272.1 GCA_904392525.1 uncultured Eisenbergiella sp. | reverse complement strand
AAGCAGGGCTCCCATGACCACCATGAAGCCTTCCTTAATGACAAACAGCACCAGCACCGCCCGCATCAGAGGATAACGGACCGCCAGGCAGATGAGCAGAGCCGCCTGAGTGAGCTTGTCCGCCAGCGGATCGATGAACTTGCCGAGCTCGGTGATCATATTGAACCGTCTGGCGATTTTGCCATCGAACATATCCGTCAGCCCGGAGATGCCGACCACCACGGCAGCCGCGTAATAATCCCCCGTGCTGTCCGCCGTGCAGTACATCCAGGAAAACAGCGGGATCAGCAGAATCCGGAAATATCCCATGAGATTGGGGATGGAAAAAATTTCTCTTCTGTCTATTCCGTTTTTCATCAGCTTCTGTCTCCTCCTCGTTCTTCGCTGTGTCTTCGCTTTTCCATTATAGCACCGTTTTCCCCTTGACGCACTGTTTTTGCTGTGCTATTCTTTTTTCACCAAAAGGCGTTGAAAGGAAACAGTAAGCATTTCGGAAGCTGCAGAGAGAAGGCGGCCGGTGAAAGCCTTTGCCGAAGAAGTGCCGAACCTCTCCCGGAGCCGTGGGCCGAAACCGTCTCCGGACGGCAAGTAAGCTTCACCGGGTTCTCCCGTCACAGAGAACGGTATCGGACTGAAAAAGTCCTGTACCATGAGCGCGGAAAGGTTCTGAGGAATGCTTCCATAGAATGTTTCCGAATTCAGGTGGTACCGCGGATCGTACAATCCGCCCTGAACATTCCGGCCCTGGGCTGCGGGGAAGAGATGTTCAGGGCGTTTTTTGTTTTTATTATTGTTCACGCTGCATAACGGCAGCAGGAGCGGTCACAGCGGCGTCCCGCCGCGGCAAAACGAAGCTTTGAGCCGTTCCGGAAAGGAGATTCCATGAAGCTTTCAAAACTGGTTGGCGACCGTTTCAAGGAAACGCCGTCGGACTGCGTGGTGTCAAGCCACGCGCTCATGCTGCGGGGAGGCTACATAAAATATGTGGCAAACGGCATTTATTCCTCTCTCCCGCCGCTGAAGAGAATCACAAAGAAAATCGAGGAGATCATCCGGGAGGAAATGGACGCTCTGGACGGGCAGGAGGTTTCCTTCCCCGTGGCGCTGCCCGCTTCCCTCTGGGAGGAATCCGGCAGGTACACCTCCGTCGGCAGCGAGCTTCTTCGGTTTACGGACCGAAACGGCGCGAAAATGGTGCTGGGAATGACCCACGAAGAGGCCGCTGTCCAGCTGGTACGGGAATACGCCTCCACCTACAGCCGCTATCCCTTTATGATTTATCAGATTCAGACCAAATTCCGGGATGAGGCCCGTCCCCGTGCGGGGCTGATCCGCGTCCGGGAATTCACCATGAAGGACGCCTATTCCTTCCACACCTCCCAGGAGGATCTGGAAAGCTACTACGCGCGCTGTCTGCGGGCCTATCAGCGCATCTTCGCCCGGACCGGCATTCCGGAGGTGGTCTGCGTGGCTTCGGATTCCGGCATGATGGGAGGAAATCTGTCCCATGAATTCATGCTGCTGACCCCTGCCGGAGAGGATTCCATCGTCCTGTGCCCGGAATGCGGCTACAGCGCCAACATGGAAGCGGCGGAGTGCATCTATCACACGGAGGATAACGGCACGGACCGGTCAGCGGACGCGGCCAATATCGGTTCCGGAAACGCTTCCGCAGGCGAAAGCGCTCCTCTCCTTCCCGTGGAAACGCCCGGCGTGCACACCATAGAGGAGCTTGCGGATTTTCTGCACATCGCGCCGTCCTCCACCTGCAAGGCCGTCGTCTACCAGAAAAACCAGGATGATTCCTATGTGGTTTTGTTCCTGCGGGGCGATCTTGAGGTGAACGAGGCGAAGCTTACCTCCTTCCTCGGAGAAGACATCCATCCGGCCGTCATCACGGAAGAAAGCGGCATGCAGGCCGGATTCATCGGGCCGGTTTCCTTACTGGCTCCGGAAGGAACCACGGTTCTGTTCGACCGTTCTCTGGAGGGGCTCTCAGGCCTTGCCTGCGGTGCAAACAAAGAGGGCTGGCATCTGACAGGACTGGACCTCAAACGGGACTGTCCGGATGCGGTTTATCGGGATTTTGCCAAGGCCTTTGCAGGCGGCATCTGCCCGGTCTGCGGCAAACGGAGCCTGACCATCTCCCGCGGCATCGAGGTGGGCAACATTTTCCAGCTGGGCGA
>CAJFMW010000271.1 GCA_904392525.1 uncultured Eisenbergiella sp. | reverse complement strand
TGTGTGTTGTCGCCGATATATACGTCATTTAAGATAATGGAATTCTTGATGTAGCAGTTATTACCGATAAAGGATTTTTTGAAAATAACCGAATCCTCCACCGTTCCGTTGATAATGCAGCCGCTTGAAATCAGGCTGTTCGAAACCTTGACGCCCACATTATACTTCGCGGGAGGAAGGTCGTCCACCTTGGAATAAATATCCGGATACTGGTGGAAGAAATAGTTCCGGATCTCCGGCTTCAGGAAATCCATATTGGTGGCAAAATAATCTTCTACAGAAGCGATATTGCGCCAGTATTCCTTAATTTTATAGCCATAGATCCTTTTCTGGTTCTTATAGCGGATCAGGATATCCTTGACGAAGTCGTATCTGTCCTCCATCGCACAGCGCTCGATCATCTCGATCAAAAGCCTTCTGCGGATCACATAGATCCCGCAGGAGATCGTGTTGGACTTCGCGACGATGGGCTTTTCCTCAAATTCCTCGATCCGGCTGTCCTCATTCATCTTGATGGTGCCGTAGCGTTCCAGATTGGTTCCGGCAGGCATTTCTTTGCAGACAATGGTGATATCCGCTTTCTTCTCAATGTGATATTCCAGAACCTTGTTGTAGTCCATCTTGTACACACAGTCCCCGGATGCAATGACCACATAAGGCTCATGGCTGCTCTTTAAGAAGGAGAGGTTCTGATACATGGCGTCCGCCGTGCCTCTGTACCAGAAGCTGTTATCCGCCGTTACCGTGGGCGTGAATATGAACAGGCCGCCCTGCTTGCGCCCGAAATCCCACCATTTGGAGGAGTTCAGATGCTCGTTCAGGCTTCTGGCGTTGTACTGAGTGAACACGCCAACCTTCTGGATATGAGAGTTGGTCATATTGCTGAGCGCGAAGTCAATGCTCCTGTAGCTGCCCGCGATCGGCATCGCTCCGATGGCTCTTTTTCTGGAAAGCTCCTTCATTCTGTGATTATTGCCGCCGGCCAAAATAATTCCTATCGCTCTCACTTTTCCTCACCTGCCTTAATGATAGATTTTCCGCCTGAAAGAACGCCGTCCGGATAATCCGTTCCTTCTGTCACACCGAAAATGACCGTATTCTTTCCAATGGAAACGCCCTTCGGGATCACGCTCTTTTCTCCAACGGTGACGATTCCACTGTTATAAATGTGAGGAGCCACATCATTTTCAGCCTCTTCGCCGATTCCCATCTTCACGCCGTCTCCAATCGAAACATTCTCCGCTACAATAGCCTTATTCAGTTCGCAGCCTTCTCCGATCACCGTGTTATTCATGATGATGGAATCCCGGATGATGGTTCCCTTTCCGACGACCACGCCGCAGCCGATCACGGAATTATAAATCTGTCCGGAAATCTCACTTCCCTCGCCCACGATGCTCCGCTCAATCAGGCCTTCCGGAGCAATGTACTGAGGCGGGAGGATCTCGCTCTTCGTGTAGATCTTCCAGTATTCCTCATACAGGTTAAACTCCGGCACGATGTCAATCAGCTCCATATTGGCTTCCCAGTAGGAATTCAGGGTTCCCACATCCTTCCAGTAGCCGTTAAATTCATACGCATACATCGGGGCGCCATTTTCATGGCAGTAGGGGATGACATGTTTTCCGAAATCCAGGTTGGGCTGTTCAGACCTGGCAATCAAAGCCTCCTTCAGCGTCTTCCAGTTAAATATGTAGATACCCATGGATGCCAGATTGCTTCTGGGATTCGCCGGCTTCTCCTCAAAATCCGTAATCTTTCCGTTCTCATCAGTGATCATGATGCCGAACCGCTTCGCTTCCTCCATCGGCACGGGCATGACCGCGATCGTACACTCCGCGCCCCTCTGCTTATGGTAATCCAGCATCACTTCATAATCCATCTTATAGATGTGATCACCGGAGAGAATCAGGACATAATCCGGATTAAAGCTCTCCATATAGTCAATATTCTGATAAATCGCATTTGCCGTTCCGGTGTACCATTCACTGTTCTCGCTTCGCTCATAAGGGGGAAGAACGGTAACACCGCCGATATTCCGGTCCAGATCCCACGGAATGCCGATTCCAATATGCGTATTCAGCCTGAGAGGCTGATACTGGGTGAGCACCCCGACCGTATCCACACCGGAGTTGATACAGTTGCTCAACGGGAAATCAATAATCCGGTACTTTCCGCCGAAAGATACTGCCGGCTTTGCAACCTTTGAGGTCAGGACGCCCAGCCTGCTTCCCTGACCGCCAGCCAGCAGCATAGCAATCATTTCTTTCTTAACCATGTCATCACCTCATGTTCCTGCATCACGT
>CAJFMW010000270.1 GCA_904392525.1 uncultured Eisenbergiella sp. | reverse complement strand
CGTGAAAACAGGGGCAAAAGCAGGCGTTAAGCCCGGCTTAAAAGCATGTTTTTGCCCCTGTTTTCACATCGGATGAACGTCCGCAGCTTCTTGTCCGGCTTTTAGCCGAACAAGAAGGCGCGCCGCTCTGAACGAAAAAACGTACATACCGGAAAACAGGTGAGATTATGAGCTGTCTGAAAATCTATCAGGACAGCTGCGCCGACGTTACCATCGTATCCAACCGTTTTATCGATGAGTTCATGCCGCAGGCCAACGACGCGCAGCTGAAAATATATCTGTATCTTCTGCGTTCCATGAACGCGGGTATGCTGAGCGCAGGGCGTTCTCTGGATATCCCGGAAATCGCCGATGTGTTCAACCATACGGAGAAGGACGTGATGCGCGCGTTAAAGTACTGGGAAAAGTGCGGCGTGCTCCTGCTGGAATATGACGCGGCGAAGAATCTTACCGGAATCCGGCTTCTTGACCTGACCGACAGCCGGGCCGCTGAGGGAAATTCTCCTGAAAAGGTCTCTTCCCCCAAGGCTTCTCCGGCTGTATCCGAAGGCAGAGCTGCGGAGAAAACAGCGGCAGCATCTTCCAGGACTTCCGGACAGGAGGATTATGCCCGGCCGTCCTATTCACTGGACGATCTGAAGGCATTCCAGGAAAAGGATTCCACCGCCCAGCTTCTTTTCATCGCGGAACAGTATCTGGGAAGGACGCTGAGTCCCTCCGATATCAAATCGATCCTTTTCTTCTCGGACAGGCTTCATTTTTCCGACGATCTGATCGATTATCTCCTTCAGTACTGCGTGGAACGCGGAAAGAAGGATTTCCGTTACATGGAGAAGGTGGCAATCAGCTGGGCAGAAGCCGGCGTTACCACGCCCGCTGAAGCGGAAAGACAGGCGGGCAGATACGACAAGACCGTTTATACCATCATGAATTCCCTTGGCAAGACGAACGCTCCCACCAGACGGGAAGCGGAATTCATCCGCCGCTGGAGGGAAGAATACGGCTTTGAACCTTCCATCATCATGGAGGCATGCGAGCGGACCGTTCTCGCCACAGACCGGCACCGTTTTGAATATGCGGACAAGATTCTTTCCTCCTGGAAGGAATCCGGCGTACACCATCTGTCCGATATTGCACGGCTGGATGAAGGCTTCCAGAAGGAAAAGCCCGCGAGGCAGACAAGAGAGCGCTCTGCCGACCGGTACAACCGCTTCATGCAGAACAGCTACGATTACGATGCCCTGGAAAAGGAGCTGCTGCACAGCTGAATGCTCCCTGCGGGCGGCCGGACTGAGCGTGAGTCTTATTTGAAGGAGAACAGCCGTGGCTTTAACGAATACACAATATAATACGATCATGAGGGTATATGAGCAGAAGCAGACGAAAAACCGCCACCTGAGAGAAGACAGGCTCAACTTTGTCTATGCCAATGTGAAGGGCTACCGCCATCTGGACGAATCCGTGGCCACGCTCTCCGTCTCCCAGGGCAAGAAAATGCTGAACGGAGATCCCAATGCCCTGGCTGTCTTAAAAGAGCAGCTGCACCAGCTGAGCCGGGATAAAAAGGAGCTACTGCGCAGGGCAGGACTGCCGGACGATTATCTGGAACCGGTGTATGACTGTCCGGACTGCCATGATACCGGATATGTTGACGGTCGGAAGTGTCACTGCTTCCGTCAGGCGGAAATCGCCCTGCTCTATCAGCAGTCGAATCTGAAGGAAGTCCTTCAGAAGGAAAATTTCGATACCCTCTCCTATGAATATTTTGACGAGGACAGTCTCCCCGATTTCCGGGCGGCAGTGCAGAAATGCCGGAATTTTGCCGCCGCCTTTGACTCGTCAGGCCGGAATCTGTTTTTTTACGGAACGGTGGGAACAGGCAAGACCTTCCTGAGCAACTGTATCGCACGGGAAGTAATTGAGAGCGGACATTCCGTAATTTACTTCAGCGCTTCCATGCTGTTTGACACGCTCTCGCGCAACGCATTTGATATAAAGAGACAGGACAACCTGGACTATTTATATAATGACCTTTATAACTGTGACCTGCTGGTCATCGATGATCTCGGAACCGAACAGAGCACGCCCTTTACGCTCTCCCATCTCTTTACCGTACTGAATGAACGCATCATCCGGAAGAAGAGCATGATCATCTCCACCAATCTTTCGCTCCCGGAGCTGAAGGAACGGTATCAGGACAGAATTTTTTCCAGGATCACCAGCAGTTTTGACTTCTGCAAGCTCACAGGCCCGGACATCCGAATGTACAGAAAACGATTAGCAAACAGAAAGTGAGGACTCCCATGGCGGAAGAAAAAAGAAACTTGGAAACGATTCCCGCAGGCTCTCTCGGCATCATTCCCCTGGCGGGCTG
>CAJFMW010000269.1 GCA_904392525.1 uncultured Eisenbergiella sp. | reverse complement strand
TTTCCGGATTCCAGAAACAGATTTTCCAGCCGCACCGTCATTCTCTCAATTTCCACCGCGTATTCTGACATGGTATAGCGATACTGCCTGTTCTTGTAATCCGCAATCGTATACACCCTCCCCGGATCCTGAATCGGCGTCAGATTCTTCCACTTTACCAGCGCATCCAGATCCTGCTCCAGCTGGGCCATGCCGTATGACTGGCCGGCAAATTCTTCTTCTCCCTTCACGAGCTCATAGACATCCTCCTTATAGAGCTGGAAGTGCATTTTCTCATATTCTCTGTAAAAACACGCGCATGATTTTTCTGTAAATGGGAGCATTGGGAACGGAAAGATAGGACGTTTCATTGATGGCATCGAGTCGCTGCATGTTGAATTCCTTTTTGTCAGTCTGGATATCCGATTTCCTGTTTCTTTTTCTTCACTGTTATCATGAAAAGCTTATAAATGTCATTATAAGACAGGTTGGAAGAATGTTCCATAGCTATTTTATTTTTGTATAAACAGAGTTGTTTACAGGCATCGCCGCATATATTATCCTTAATTTTCTGAAAAATTTGAATTATCTGAAATTTCATCATAAGATTTACAACTCTTCAGATAAATGCTATGATATGAAATATCTTCGTTTTTACATTCATTTTCATGTCGGCAATTTCTGTAACTAAACTTTCTGAACAGTTTCCTGTTCCCTTTTCTGTCACTTTTCTTATTTCATAAATTTAATTTCAAAGTTTCACTTCTACTGACATCCCACTCAAATAATGCTATACTGAAAGGAGAAAACATATGGAAAAAACCATCCACGAACTGAATCTGAGCGATGATTTTCTGTTCGCCAAAGTCATGGCTGACAGCGAAATCTGCCGCAGGGTACTGGAAAAAATCCTGACGGTCCCCATCCAGAAGGTGGAAGCCCCTACAACGCAGCGAACGATTGATCTTCTCTTTGAGGGAAAGGGCGTCCGTCTGGACGTATATGTGAACGACGATGAGGGCACCGTTTATAACATCGAGATGCAGTGCAACAAAAAGCGCAACCTTCCAAAACGGACGAGATATTACGCCGGCAGCATCGACCTGGATCTGATCGCGGCGGGAGAAGACTACATAAACCTGAAAAAGGCCTATGTGATCTTCATCTGTACCTTTGATCCCTTCCGCGACGGCAGACACATCTATACCTTTGAAAACCGCTGCCGGGAAAATCTTTCCCTTTCTCTGGGAGATGAAAGCATAAAAATCTTTCTCAATACCAGAGGGACGCTGGACGACGTGGACGCGGAAATGAAGGAATTTCTCGCCTATGCGGAGGATACCACAGACCGCTTTGCCGCACAGGCAAAAAGTCCGCTGATCCGGCAGATTCACCGAAAAGTAACCGAAGTGAAACAGAACCCCAAAATGGAGGTGGAATATATGACGTTAATGCAGAGAGACCGGGAAAATATTGAACTGGGACGAGAAGAAGGACGGGAGGAAGGCTTTCAGGAAGGACGTCAGGTTGGAGTCAAAATGGCGCTTGACATCATCCGGCTTCATATGGATGGAAAAGAAGCACAGACAATTGCAGACCTGCTTGGCCTGGAAGCGGATTATGTGAATCAGGTTCTGGAAGACTATGCAAATCTGCCCGGATAATCTCTCAAAAAAATCACTCACTTTTATTAACTGTTTATTTTCCTTTTACAACACATCTGTATTCATAATTATCATCATTCATATTCATCAGGCTTTCTAAAATTTTTCTCTGTATGCCGCTTTCCATAAACCGGACAAATTCCCTTTCAAAATGACAGGATAAGCATAATGAATCATGTTATTATACAAATACCACCTGCAAAAAACATGTGGCAAAGAATCAAAAAATGGTTGATTGCGGCACGGGGTTAAGGAGGACAGTATGGAGTGGACTGCCAGCTTAAGAAGAGCGATTGCTTATATGGAAAAACATCTTCTGGAACCAATAGACACGAATGCTGTTGCAAAAGAAGCGCAACTTCCTTCCGTTTCTCTGCAACAGGGATTTAAAATCATGACCGGATACTCGTTGGGAGAATACGTTCGGTTTCGAAGATTATACCTGGCCGCCCTGGATATTATGGCAGGTCAGAACAGAGTAATTGACCTGGCGCTCAAGTATGGTTATGAAACACCGGAAAGCTTTTCAAAGGCATTCCGCCGTTTTCATGGGATCTCTCCTTCACAGCTTAGCGGAAACAGGAACAACATTACCACCTTCCTTCCCTTTAAAATAGAGCTTTCCGTTCATGGAGGAGAAGAAATGGATTATACGTTAGAGACTATGGATGCCTTTCCAGTCATCGGCTTCGAATGCATCTGTTCCATGGACGATTCCTTTACACGGCTTCCCTGTTTCTGGTCTGAAATCAGAACAAAATACGAAAGATTCATGAATGGCACAGGGCAGCCCATGAATGAAATCGAACAGGTGATTTCTGATTGTCACATAGGAGAATTCGGTGTATGTATAGACGATGAATCCACAGAAATTTGCCGCTATCTGCTGGGCGGCCGTTATGACGGCCGGAATGTTCCGGCTGGTCTGACTGTATACGAGATTCCCTCGAAGCAATGGGCACGTTTCCGCTGTGCAGGTGCCATGCCTGGAGCCATACAGGCCGTTCTTCTTCGGATTTTTAAGGAGTG
>CAJFMW010000268.1 GCA_904392525.1 uncultured Eisenbergiella sp. | reverse complement strand
AAGGAAATGCTTGACTATGTAAACAGCATGCTGGATACCATCGCCGTCCTCATAACGGTATTTTCCTGATGCCTGAAAAGGGAGATTGGAGGCGTATATGTCAAGACAGCGAAGCATGGAAACCATCCTGCAGTCCGAATATGTGACCATCGGCGAGCTGGTGCGTCTGACCGACGTCCGCTACAGCACCCTGAAATTTTATACGGAAGAGGGCCTTCTCCCGTTCGAACAGGCCGAAGAAAATCTGACCAGACGCTACAGGCGGGAAGCCTCTCTGGAGCGGATCGCCCTGCTGCGGCGTCTTCGGGAAGAGGGAAAGCCCATTCCTGAGATAAAAAAACTTCTTTCAGATCATCCTGCATGACCTGAGAAGAATTCTGGCAAAAACTCATTCCGGTACGTACACTCCAGGAAGGCCTTTTACGCCATTACTACAAAACACGAGACGGATTTCATGACTGCACTTTATACGGAATCATCCGAAATGACTGGGAGAAAATGCCATGACAGACGCCACGGTCGTTTTTCTGCGAACAGCCTCCCGATCATGCGCATGATTTTCCTCCTTTCGGGCATACTTTTTCAATAATAAGGAGACGGCAGCGGGCAGACGGGCAACGTCCCGGAATCAGGATGCGCGCTGACGCTCCGGAATGGAGGTTGCCATGAAAGACGAAGATTATAACATCCCTGATGACCAGGACTATACCAGCGCCGCGTCCGCTTATGACTGTACCGGCCTCGTTCCCTCCGGCACAGGAAAACCGGAGGAGCTCGCGGCCTATAAGGAGCTCTATCCATTCGGGCAGCCAGAGCTGTCTGAGAAGGAAGCGAAGGCAATGCGGGAAAAGAGGCGGCCTTCGGCGAAACTGTAACTTTTTTCTCACATACGTCCTTTCGGTGATTGACCTTCCCGTTCAAACGCTGTAAAATAGGGGCAGTCGGCAAAAGAGAAATTCTGAGGAGGATTTCTCTGAAATGCCGATTTGTTTCTTTTTTACCGGTATGCGCCGCACCTGAGTAAGGCGCTGCCCCACGTGAAAGCCGCCGTATGGCATACAGCCGACTGGCAGAGCTTTCACAGCAAATTTTATCTTTCGGGAAAGGAGCATCATAAAATGGGACTTGAAGAAAATGCCGTCATTCATTTTCTGAGGAAACTGGATGCGGCGCCTTTCCTGGTCAATTACCAGGGAACACAGTACAAAATTGGTGAGGGAGAACCCACCTTCACCGTCAACATCAACAAGGAGCTGGATATCAAGGATCTGATGATCAGCACCTCCCTGGCTCTGGGTGAAGCCTACATGAGAGGCGATCTTACCATCGAAGGCGACCTGTACGAAGCGCTGGCGCACTTCATGGGACAAATGGACCGTTTTTCCACGGATACCACCAAGCTGAAAAAGCTGATTTTTACCTCCGCCTCCAAGAAGAACCAGGAAAAAGAGGTTACTTCGCACTATGATATCGGGAATGATTTTTATCGTCTGTGGCTGGATGACACGCTGAATTATTCCTGTGCTTATTTTGAAAACGAAAATGACACGCTGTACGACGCGCAGGTTCACAAGACGGACCGCATTCTGAAGAAACTCTACTTAAAGCCCGGCATGGAGCTTCTGGACATCGGCTGCGGCTGGGGCTTTCTGCTCATTGAGGCCGCAAAGAAATACGGTGTAAAGGGCACGGGCATCACCTTAAGCCACGAGCAGGAGGCCGCGTTCAATGAGCGTATTAAAAAGGAAGGGCTGTCCGATCTGCTGTGCGTGAAGCGCATGGACTACCGCGACCTGCCCCAGCTTGGACAGAAGTTCGACCGCATCGTGAGCGTGGGCATGGTGGAACACGTGGGACGGGAAAATTATGACAAATTCCTGAGCTGTGCGGACGAGGTGTTAAAGCCGGGCGGACTGTTCCTGCTGCATTTCATCAGCGCGCTCAAGGAGCATCCGGGAGATCCCTGGATCAAGAAATATATCTTCCCCGGCGGCATGGTTCCCTCCCTGCGCGAAATGGAAAATGCTGCGGCAGAGCATCGCTTCTACACCCTGGATGTGGAAAGCATGCGCCGTCATTACAACCGCACGCTGCTCTGCTGGAACGCGAACTTCCAGGCGCACAAGGACGAAGTCCGCAAGATGTTCGACGAGCAGTTCGTCCGTATGTGGGAGCTGTATCTGTGCGCCTGCGCCGCCACCTTCTACAACGGCATCATCGATCTGCACCAGATCCTCTGGAGCAAGGGTGTGAACAATGAGCTGCCGATGACACGGTGGTATTGATAGGCGGAAGCATTTACGCGCCATAAAAAAGGAACGTAGCTGCCTAAAATCAGGCTCTATTTCCGGGATATGGTAATGACCGGCCCCGAATCCCCGTTTTCCA
>CAJFMW010000267.1 GCA_904392525.1 uncultured Eisenbergiella sp. | reverse complement strand
AATCATCATTACCGTCGAACTATTCCACATAATCGTCCAGCTCCTCCACCGTTAATTTTCTGTCCTTCAGATATTGAATCATCTTCTCCGCCGTCTGCGTCTCCTCCGGAAGCTGCAGAATCATCTGGCCTCTGGCGATGCCGCCCACATCCTGGGTATCCGCCAGCAGGATGTTCACGGACGCCCTGCATTCCAGGACCATGTTCGCAATGACCGGCTCGAAGGAAGAATTTTCCGTAAAAACAATGCGGATGCAGCGCTTGCTGGTCATAAACGCCGTCTTTTTCTCTCCCTGGAAGACCAGCTTCTTCGCTGCCTTCGATTTGGGCGAGGTAAAGACCTCCTCCACGGTTCCGGTTTCCACCAGCTGTCCGCTGTCAATGATCGCCACATGGCTGCAGATCTCCTGCACCACGCTCATCTCATGGGTGATGATCACGATGGTGATTCCATACTCCTTATTGATTCTGGACAAAAGCTCCAGGATCGAACGGGTGGTTCTGGGATCCAGCGCGCTGGTGGCCTCGTCGCACAGCAGAATTCTGGGATTCATGGCGAGGGCGCGGGCGATTGCCACTCTCTGCTTCTGACCGCCGGAAAGCTGCGCCGGATAGGCGTCCGCCTTTTCCTCCAGCTCCACGATCTTCAAAAGCTCCCGCGCCTTCTGTCTGGCCTCCTTCTTCTTCGTACCAAGGATTTCCAGAGAAAAGCACACATTGTCCAGCACCGTCCTCTGCATCAGCAGGTTGAAATGCTGAAAGATCATCGCCACACTGTTGCGCACCTTCCGAAGTTCCCTGTCACTGCAGGCCGACAGATCCACACCGTCGATCAGCACGGTTCCCTCCGTGGGCTTTTCCAGGAAGTTCAGGCAGCGCACCAGCGTGCTCTTTCCCGCTCCCGACATGCCGATGATACCGTAGATATCTCCTTTGCCGATGTCCAGACTGATCTGCTTTAAGGCCTCTATCTCTCCGTCCTTCGTCCGGAAGGTCTTGGATACATTCCGGATCTGTATAACAGGCGTTTCCATCTCGATCTGCTCCCCTCGCTTTTGTTTTCCTGCGTTTTTCTTATGTTCTATCCGCTCTGTGCTTTGAGTGTACGCGTACAGCAGACACTTTCCGCCGCATACGTGCGTCTCACACGTCCATTTTCTTCAGATTGAACCAATCATACCACAATCCGGCCGTTTCTGTAAACAGGCCGCCCTCAATTCGTCCCAAACAGCGGTGTGGACAGATAACGGTCCCCGGAATCCGGAAGCAGAACCACGATCGTCTTTCCTCTGTTCTCCGGCCTCTTTGCAAGAAGCTCCGCCGCATACAGGGCGGCTCCCGAAGAAATGCCCGAAAGGATTCCCTCCTGCGCCGCAAGCCTGCGGCCTGCCCCGTAGGCGTCCTCCTCCTTCACCGCGATGACCTCATCATAGACTTCCATATCCAGCACGCCGGGAACGAAGCCCGCGCCGATTCCCTGCAGTCCGTGCGCCCCCGCCTCTTTTCCGGAAAGGACGGCGGAGGATGCCGGTTCCACCGCGACCACCTGTACCGAAGGCTTCTTTTCCTTCAGCCAGCTTCCGACGCCTGTAATGGTTCCGCCGGAACCCACTCCCGCCACGAAAATATCCACTTTTCCGTCCGTATCCTCCCAGATTTCCGGTCCTGTGGTCAGCCGGTGGGCCTTCGCGTTGGAAGGATTATCAAACTGTCCCGGAATAAAGGAACCCGGAATCTGCGTATGCAGCTCCTCTGCCTTTGCAATCGCGCCCTTCATCCCTTCCCTGCCGGGCGTCAGGACGATTTCGGCGCCATAGGCCGCCAGCAGCTTTCTGCGCTCCACGCTCATGGTCTCCGGCAGCGTCAGAATCACCCGGTATCCTTTTGCCGCCGCGATCGCTGCCAGTCCTATTCCCGTGTTCCCGCTGGTGGGTTCGATGATCGTCGCGCCCGTCTTCAGCTTTCCGTCCGCCTCCGCATCCAGAATCATCTGAAACGCAGCCCTATCCTTTACGCTGCCGGTGGGATTTAAGTATTCCAGCTTCGCCAGAAGCGTCACCCCTTCGATGCCGGATCCTCTTCCGTAATTTTCAAGCGCCATCATGGGCGTTTTTCCGATCAGTTCCGTGATGTTGTTCCGAATCTCTCCCACTGCGTCCTCCGTTCTCAGCTATCGAAATCTGAACTGCGCCGTTAATTCATACTATTTCAGTAGGCTATAATGTATGATAGAAATATACTCCGATCCACAAAAGCTGTCAAGGCGAAGTTCAGGCCATCCCCGCTCCTTTCTGTGAAGCTGTGTCATACACATTATAACATACCGCCTGTCAAAAGTAGAATAAAATCCCGCTGCGCGTTTTCGCCTGTCCGAAAACGACGCCGCGGGATTTTTTATGAAAATATACAAAA
>CAJFMW010000266.1 GCA_904392525.1 uncultured Eisenbergiella sp. | reverse complement strand
CTTCAGCCCCTCATCCGCGAGAAGCACGGGAATCCCCTTTTTCTTCAGGAACCTGCTGCTCACCGCATGGAATGTGCCGATCTGAATGTCCTCATATCCACACTGTTTTGAGTCGGAGGCCTGTCTCAGGCGGTCGCACATCTCCTGGGCCGCCCTGTTGGTGAAGGTCACTGCGGTGATCTGTCCGGGTTCCACGCCTCTGACCTCCACCAGATACTGCAGGCGGGCAATCAGGGTTTTGGTCTTTCCCGCGCCAGGACCGGCAATGACCGCCACGGCCCGGTCGGAGGCGCGGACGGCTTCTTCCTGCAGAGGATTCAGGGAGGACAGGATCTCCTTTTCCCGTTCAGTCTCTGAAAACGAAGGCTCGTCTGTCTGTTTCAGCAGTTCCTCCGCCGCTTCTACAGATTCCGCGCCCAGTTCGCGTGAAAATTCTTCGGCCGCCGTTTTTTTCACCGCTTCCATCCTGTCTTTTTCTTCGGCTTTCTGTTCCATCTGTGCCAGCTCTTCCGCAGAAAACAGGGAGAGCTGTCCCTCCAGGCTGCTGATATCCTCCTCCGAAAGCAGACCGATTTTTCCATATTCTCCATCGTATCCGGGCGTGCGCTTCACCCGCCCTTCCCGCAGGCGGTTGATTCCTTCCGCCACCAGCGGCCCTGCCGCATGACGGATATCCTCAATGGGCGCCTGCCGCAGGATGAAAAACTCCGGCCCCAGCGCCGCAATCAGCCTGTCACAGGTTTCCTGTACCTTCTTTCCTGCCGCGCTGGCTCCGGTGGAAGCGGCGATCACTTCCGGAAGCGGAACCAGGCTTTCAAAGGGCTTTGCATCCGGCCGCACGTAGTCCTCAGGCCGGTCAGCCAGCTGTTCTACCCGGTTCAGCACGCCGATGGTGATCTTTTTCCCACAGACCGGGCAGCGGTTGCCGAGTTCTGCGGTCTCCTGGGGACTGATGCAGAGGCCGCATTTCCGATGGCCGTCAAAATGATATTTTCCTTCCTCCGGAAAAAATTCCAGCGTTCCGGCAAGTCCCTCTCCCGTGTTTATGGCCTTCGCGATTCCCTCATAGGACAGTTCCGTCTGAAACAGCGTGGCCTCCCGCCCCAGCTTCGCCGGGGAATGGGCGTCCGAATTGGAAATCAGAAAATAGGAGTCCAGCGCGGAAACCCGCCAGTTCATGGGCGGATCGGAAGAAAGCCCCGTTTCCAGCGCATGGATATGGGGTGTCAGATCCCCAAAGCATTCCTCGATGGAATCAAAGCCGGAAAAGGCCCCGAACAGCGAAAAATGGGGCGTCCAGATATGGGCCGGAACGTATACGGCCTCCGGACAGGTTTCCAGCATAATTTCCAGAAGATCTCTGCAGTCCAGTCCCAAGATCGGCCTGCCGTCCGAATGAATGTTTCCGATCAGCTCCAGCCGTCTGGAAAGAGCCTCCGCCTCCTCAAGTCCGGGCAGCAGGAGCAGACTGTGCACCTTGCGCACCCTCTCATTTTTCTTATAAATGGAACTGATCTCTCCCGTCACCAGAAAGCGCGGCTTCTCCTCCGGTACGCCCTCCTGATGGATGCGGTATTCCTCCTTCAGCACATAAAGCCCGTCCTCTGCCGGTTCCAGCTTCTCCATCAGCTCCGCCCGCCATGTGGGGTGGGTGAAATCCCCGGTTCCCAGAATATGAATTCCCTTTTTTCTCGCCATGAACTCCAGATGCTCCGGGTCGCCGTCCCTGCTCGTAGCCCGGGAAAACCGGGAATGTATATGCAGATCTCCGATGTATGTTTGATGTGTCATCCTTAACTTTTCCCTTCCGGCCTCCTGATGCCCGTATTTTCCCTTTCGCAACGATATGAAAAACAGCGGACAGGAGGGGTTCCTTTCGGAAATTATTATAGCTTTTTGAGGAATGGGGCGCAAGCAAAGTCTTGCTTGCAATCTCTTGCTTGCTGTTACAGTCATATTGTTCAAGATTTTTCTTGCCCGCCCCATTTGGAAGTGTTACAATACAATTAGGCATAAAATTTCCAGAAGCCACTCGGCTTTTCAGGCAGGACAATCATCTGTCCATTCTGTTTTTCATGATTTCAGAAACTCTATGCTGAATCCCTAAAATCTACACAGTAAACTATAAAATCGGCAGGAGCCTCTGAAAAAATACGGCTCCCGCACTGCACCCAAAAGAAAGGAGCCACCTATGGAAGAACAGGTATATGCAAACCGGGAATATAAGGACTCTGTATTCCGAATGCTCTACCGGGAGAAGAAAAATCTCCTCCAGCTGTACAACGCGCTGAACGGAACGAATCACAGGAATCCGGAGGAACTGAGCGTTACCACGCTGGACAACGCCATTTATCTGGGCATGAAGAACGACGTATCTTTCCTGCTGGATGACAGAATGACCCTTTATGAGCATCAGTCC
>CAJFMW010000265.1 GCA_904392525.1 uncultured Eisenbergiella sp. | reverse complement strand
ATCATCGGCTGCGTGGAGCCCCAGAAGGCAGGGAAAACGGACGGCTGGCATGACGCCGCGTTTTTCAATATGTGCCGTCCGCTGGAGTTTGTGTTCTCCCAGGGAAAGGACAGGGGAGAACAGGTGGGAGCCCTTACCATGCGCGTGGAGGACATGACCACCTTCGAGGAGTTTTATGACGCTTATATGCAGCAGATGGAATACTGCATCAGCCTTCTGGTGAATGCGGACAACTCCATCGATACAGCCCATGCCATACGCTGCCCGCTGCCCTTCCTTTCCGGTCTGGTGGACGACTGCATGAAGCGGGGGAAAACGGTGCAGGAGGGCGGAGCCGTTTACAATTTCACCGGCCCGCAGGGCTTCGGCATCGCAAATGTGGCGGATTCCCTTTATGCCATAAAAACCCTTGTCTTTGACGAGAAAAAGGTGACGCTGGCGGAATACAAACGGGCGCTTGCCCTGAACTTCGGGAAGGGCTTTGATGCCATCACTGTGCAGGAGATGACTCAGGATGTGCTGAAGGAGCTGAAGAAGGCGGGGCAGAACCCTTCCGAGGCGCAGATCGCCGGAATTGTGAAGGGGATCGCGCAGACGGAGCTTTCCGAAGAGGACAGAGCGCTGTGCGACAGGCTTTATGCGCTGATTGAGGAGGTACCCAAGTTCGGCAACGACATTGACGAGGTGGACGCCTTTGCCAGGGATGTGGCTTATACCTACACGAGGCCTCTGCAGAAGTACAGAAATCCCAGAGGAGGTATGTTCCAGGCGGGACTGTATCCCGTATCCGCCAACGTGCCGCTGGGCGCGCAGACCGGCGCGACCCCGGACGGAAGACTGGCACACACGCCTGTGGCGGACGGCGTTTCCCCTTCTGCGGGAAAAGATGTGCACGGCCCCACCGCGACGGCCAACTCCGTTTCCCGGCTGGACCACGGCATCGCCTCCAACGGGACGCTTCTGAATCAGAAGTTCCACCCTTCCGCTCTCAGCGGAGACGCGGGGCTGGACAACTTCGTAGCGCTGATCCGATCCTATTTTGATCAGAAGGGAAGCCATATGCAGTTCAACGTAGTGGACAGGCAGACGCTTCTGGATGCGCAGAAGCACCCGGAGAAGTACCAGCATCTGGTGGTGCGTGTGGCGGGCTACAGCGCGCTGTTTACCACGCTTTCCCGTTCCCTGCAGGACGACATCATCCGCAGGACCGAGCAGGGCTTCTGATTTCCAAAGCAGGAAGGTAATAAGATTGAAAAATAAGCCCGATGGCTTATTTTTCAATCGGCAGTTTTGCGCCGAAGCACAAAACTGCTGTGATCACAGAGGAGAAATCACCTGCGTGATTTCTCCTCGCGGCCTCAGCGTATCGCTTCGGCATGGAGGTAAACATGAAACAGGCAGATTATCTGGATACGAAGGGCCGTATCTTTGACATACAGCGCTATTCCATCCATGATGGGACCGGAATCCGCACCATTGTCTTTTTAAAGGGATGTGTGCTTCGCTGCCGCTGGTGCTGCAATCCGGAGTCCCAGGAATACGATATTCAGACCATGATGGTGGCGGGAAAGCCCAAAATCATCGGTCGGGATGTGACCGTGCGAGAGGTGATGGAAACGGTGGTCAGGGACCGGACCTTTTACCGCCGTTCCGGAGGAGGACTGACCCTTTCCGGAGGGGAAAGTCTCTGCCAGCCGGAATTTGCGGCGGCGCTGCTGCGGGCGGCGAAGGAAAACGGAATCAATACGGCGATGGAGAGCATGGCCTGCGCTCCCATGGAAACGATTGAAAACATTCTGGAATGGCTGGACGTTTATCTGTGCGACGTGAAGCACATGAACGGGGAAAAGCATAAGGAATTTACGGGAAGGGATAACGCGCTGATGCTGTCGAATATCCGGAAGATCGCAGAATCGGGAAAGACGCAGCTTGTCATCCGGGTTCCGGTAATTCCCACCTTCAATGACAGTGAACGGGAAATCGCGGACATCGCCCGCTTTGCGGACGGCCTTCCGGGAGTCCATCGGATTCATCTTCTCCCCTATCACAGACTGGGGCAGGACAAATACGAGGGACTGGGAAGAGAGTATCTGATGAAGGACATCCTTCCGCCCTCGGCAGAGCACATGGAACAGCTGAAACGCACCGTGGAGCGGGTGAGCGGGCTGGAGTGCCACATTGGAGGCTAGTACGAGAAGAAGTTCTAAGTCTGTAAAGGACACAGACTTAGAACTTCTATGGGCTGCATGGCAGCCCGTTCTCGTACGAAGGAATGCCCCTTCGGAGCATTCTTTCCATGGGAAATACGGCATGGAGGTAGAAATGAAACTGGAAGAAATCGGACAGAGAGAGCAGAAGCAGCGGATTGTGCAGGAGCTGGTGCCGGGAAAGCAGATTACCCTGGCCCACATCATCGCCAATCCGGACGG
>CAJFMW010000264.1 GCA_904392525.1 uncultured Eisenbergiella sp. | reverse complement strand
GATTTTTCCGGCTTTCTGGAACAGCTCCTTGCCGGAAACTGGAAGGATGCCGTAAACCTCCTTGTCACCTCGCTGCGGGACGGAATTGTCGGAGAAGCCGCAGGCATGAAAAACCTGTTTCTGATGCTCCTTCTTGTGGGGATTCTCTCTTCCCTGTTTACGGTGGCGGCGCAGGCGTTCAAGAATCATCAGATCGCAGACATCGCGCATTTCATAGCCTGTCTTCTGATGCTCCTGGTGGTGCTTGCGACCTTTTCCCAGGCGGCGGATATTACGGAGGCGCTGCTGGAAAAAATCCTCCTTTTTGTCCGGCTCTTTCTTCCCACCTTCATGATCGCCCTTGGCTTTTCCGCCGGAACGGTGACTGCGGCGGGCTATTATGAGCTGATCCTCCTTCTGATTTACGGCGTGGAACAGCTTCTGATGAGCGTCGGGCTGCCGGCGGCGAATGTGTACATGATGCTGGTGGTGATGAACGGGCTGTGGGAGGAGGAAAAGCTTGCCTCTCTTCTGGACCTTATACGAAAAGCGCTGTCCGGAGGGCTGAAGTTCCTCCTGACCTGCATTACGGGGATCGGCCTTCTGCAGTCCATGGTAACGCCCGTGCTGGAAAGCCTGAAAATCAGCTCCGCGACGAAGCTCCTTTCCTCCATACCGGGGCTTGGCGGGCTGGCGGAGGGAACGGCGCAGCTTCTGCTTGGCTCCGCAGTGCTCATAAAAAACGGGCTGGGGGTCGCCGCCATCCTGCTGCTGCTCGCGCTCTGCATCGTTCCCTTTCTCAAAATATTTCTGTACGGAACGATCCTGAAGCTCTGCGCCGGGCTTCTGGGGCTCAGCGCTGACAAGAGACTGACGGGATGTATCGACAGGGCGGGCGACGCGGTTTTCGTGCTTTTGCGGATCGCCTTTACCGCACTTGCCTGCTTTCTGATTCTGTTTGCCATCATCACCTGCCTGGCGGGAACGCTCCGTTAGGGGAACGCTCCGTCAGGAACAGGAAAAAGCGCGCCGGGCTGCAATTTGGGCAGGCTGCCGTAAAAGAAAGAGGGGAACGGTTCTGGGAAGCGATTTTGTTGAACTGATCAAGAATATCACCATTTTTCTGCTCGCCGGACAGGTGGTTCTGCGTTTCCTGCCGGAGGGAGGTTATGAAAAATATGCGCGGATCATCATCGGCGTCATGGTCCTTTCTCAGCTGGCCCTGCCGCTGCTTTCCCTGGGCGGCTTTGACGCAGAGGCCGTTTTTTCGGAAGCTCTGACGGAATATGAACAGGAAATGCAGCGGATTGAAACGCAGGTGGAGCAGGCGGGGCTGAAGGAGGGAGGTTATGCACAGGAAGGGCTTGAGACCGCGCTTTCCGAGCGCCTTGACGGGTTTTGCGGGGAACAGGGAATCCGGCTGACCGCAGCTTCTTTTGACGAAAACGGCGTTCTTCATGTGACGGTGGAGAGGGCGGAGACGGAAGGAGGTGTGGATGGCGTCGGAGAAATCCGGGTGGGACAGATCCGGGTGGGAGAGACGGATGAAGCGCAGGGGGAAGAGGCAGAAACGGATGCCGGGGGCCGGGAAGAAACGGGAGGGGAGCTTCAAAACGCCCTCGCCCGGGAACTCGGAATGGAGCCGGAAAAGCTGGAGGTGGTCTGGGATGAATGAACACAGGGAAGACAGCAAGGCAGATTGCAAAACTGACAGCAAGGCAAACTGCCTGGAAAAATGGAAGAAAAAGCTCACCAAAGAAAACATGGCGGTGGTGGCCCTCCTTGGGCTCCTGCTCATGGTGATCGCCATCCCGGCAGACAGGTTTTCCGGAGACGTGCAGGAGAATACGGGGGAAGATACTCGGGAAGGAACGCTTTCGGCGCAGGAGAACATGGAAACGGGAGGCGCGTCCGATGGGGGAGAGGCCATGTCTGAAGGGGCGGAATATGCCAAACGGATGGAGGAGGAGCTGCAGGAGCTTCTTTCCACCATGGAAGGGGTAGGGGAGGCGAAGGTGATGATCACAATCCGCGATTCGGGACAGCAGGTGGTGGAGAAGGATGTGCCCGCAGAATCGGAAAAGACCAGCGAGACGGACAGCGCGGGCGGAACCAGGGAAGCGGAAAGCGCCAGACAGGAGGAAAGCACGGTGTACATCACGGATTCGGACGGGAACCGGACGCCTTATATTTCCCGGACCACACAGCCGGAAATCGAAGGCGTGACCGTGGTCGCCCAGGGCGGCGGGGACGCTTTGGTTCAGAAAAACATAACCGAAGTGATTCAGGCATTATTTGATATTGAGGCTCATAAGATTAAAGTAGTTAAGATGAAATAGCAGAAAGCAGAGGGAACAGGAGTGAAAAACGTGTTGAAACGCAATCAGATTATGATTACGGCTCTGGCGATCATGATCGCCGTGGCGGGATATCTGAATTTCGCCGGGACAAAAGCGGGGCAGGAGCAG
>CAJFMW010000263.1 GCA_904392525.1 uncultured Eisenbergiella sp. | reverse complement strand
TTTTATGATTTCTGCAGGCGATTTCAGAAATGGTGTTACGATCGAAGTAGATGGCAATATTTTTCAGATAATTGAGTTTCAGCATGTAAAGCCCGGCAAAGGCGCTGCCTTCGTCAGAACCAAGCTGAAGAACATCATTAACGGAGGCGTGGTCGAGAAGACGTTCCGCCCCACTGAGAAATTCCCGCAGGCACGTATTGATAGAAAGGATATGCAGTATCTTTACGCGGACGGCGACCTGTTCACCTTCATGGATACGGAAACCTATGATCAGATTTCCCTGAACAAGGATACGGTGGGCGATGCCCTTAAGTTTGTTAAGGAGAATGAGGTCTGCAAGGTTTGTTCCCATAACGGCAGCGTGTTCGCGGTGGAGCCCCCTCTCTTTGTAGAGCTGGAGATCACCGATACCGAACCCGGCTTTAAGGGAGATACGGCGACGGGAGCTTCCAAGCCTGCCACCGTTGAGACCGGCGCGCTGGTTTATGTTCCGCTGTTTGTTAACCAGGGAGACAAGATCAAGATCGATACCAGAACGGGCGAATATCTTTCCAGAGTATAAGATACAATCCGGCGGCGGAATACCGCTGCCGTGACATATTTTTTATGTCGGCCTATAAGACAATAAAATTCCCCTAATACTATCAGATGGATAGAGGGGGAGTTTTGTTGTCTTTCTTTTTGTCATATCTTACGGCAATTTGCTGTCATATCAGCCATACATATCAATAGGGAGAGCCGCAGAGCGCGGGGACCTCCAGTCACATATTCAGGGAAATCCTGATTCTGTTATCACATCTGAATTAAAAGAAAAGAGAGGAAGCTTATGACTTTGGAACAGTTTGTAAATAAAGTAAGAAATGCGGTTCACGCATATTTTGGGGACAGGCTTAGCATTACAGCCCAGAAGATCATGAAGAACAACGGGATAGAGCTGACAGGGCTGATCTTTATGGAAAAAGGAAGCGATATTGCGGCAACCATCTATCTGGACAGCTATTATGAGGAATATGAGGAAGGAACCCCCCTGGGCGAAATCGTCAGAAGGCTCATTCAGGCCTATGAGGAGCACAGGCCGGCAGAAAAGCTGAATCTGGATTTCTTCCGGGATTATGAGCAGGTACGTCCGCGCCTGGCCTGCAGGCTGGTCAATCTGGAAAAGAACCGGGAGATGCTGGAGCAGGTCCCCCATCAGGTATGGCTGGACCTCGCTGTGGTTCCCTGCTGCATTCTGCTGGGAGATGAGCTGGGCTGTGCCTGTATTCTGATCCGCTACAGTCACATGAGGTACTGGAACATTGATGAAAAGGAGCTCCTGGAGGAGGCACGGACGAACATGCGGCAGATTCTCAGGCCGGAATGTGTGTCGATGAAGGATTTCCTGTATGAAATGATGCGCCAGGCGGTAGCGGACCAGCTTCCGGAAGCGGAGCCTGGCAGAGAGGCGGAGCAGGAACAGCTGCTTGACAGGATTGCCGGGCTCCTGGCCAGACAGAGGGACTCCTGCAGGAAGGAGATGTTCATTCTCTCCAATACACAACATTTTTATGGGGCGTCTGTGCTTCTTTATCCGGATGTGTTGGAGCATCTTGCGGGAGGAAAAAGGGGCTTTTTTATCCTGCCAAGTTCCGTTCATGAGGTTCTGCTGCTCGCGGATACGGGAAAAGAAAGCCGTTTTGAACTGTACCGGATGGTGAATGAAGTGAACGAACGGAATGTTCCCCTGGAAGAATTTCTGTCGGACTGTGTCTATTATTTTGACAGGAAAGAGGGAAAGATCCGAATCCTTTAAAAGAATGTAGCAAAAAGTGAAGTTTTTCTTAAATCCGAAAAAGGCGCTGGACATCGGGAGAAAGT
This sequence comes from uncultured Eisenbergiella sp., assembly GCA_904392525.1. GTDB lineage: Bacteria > Bacillota > Clostridia > Lachnospirales > Lachnospiraceae > Eisenbergiella. The sequence continues at coordinate 2,489 of CAJFMW010000263.1, read as the reverse complement.
TGTGCTATCATATGAAACTGTGATGCGCATGAAATAAAACAGCTTTGCACCCGTAGTCTAATGGATAGAACGGAGGCCTCCGACGCCTTTAATGCAGGTTCGATTCCTGTCGGGTGCATTTTTGCTATTTTCAGGAACTTTTCATGTGTTTCATTGAGAAAAGAAGGTGTCATAATTGAGTGAAGAAAGGAAGAAACCCGAAGAGAACAAGCCTGATATGATGGAACAGGAAATGAAGGATTTCAATGTGCGGGGAAGCGCGCATGGACATAATCTTCCCTGGTGGAAGGAAATCGCTCAGATCCTGAGAAAAAATACAAAAAGTCTTGTGATCGTGGTTCTTGCTGCCGTTGTGCTCTTGGGAGCCGGTGTTTTTCTGGGGGCCATGATCGGAAGAGGAAATACGGCGGATGAGACTGCCTCTGCGGAAACTCAGACGGCAGAAGCGGAATCCCGGACGGAGGAGAACGAGGTTGCCTATGTTCCGCTGGAAGAGAATGCTTATCCCGAAATCAACGCGCTGATTGAGCAGTATTATCAGGCGGCGGCGGAAGGGGATATTGATACGATCAATTCCATCAAGGATTATTCCGAGCAGACAGAGCTTCTTCAGATTCAGGAAAAGAGCAATTATCTGGAGGGCTATGAGGACATCAACTGCTACACCAAGCCGGGGCCGGAGGAGAATTCCTATGTGGTGTACGCAAGCTATTACGCGAAGTTCAAGGACATTGACCGTACGGTCTGCGGCCTCAATACCTTTGTGGTATGCCAGAACGGCGACGGCGAATATTATATCCATGACTGCACCAATGACGAGGCCATGCGGGAATATCGGATCAACGTCACGAAGCAGGACGATGTGGTGGAGCTGTTCAACCGGGTGCAGGTGGAGTACAATGAAGCGGTGACGGAGGACGAGGAGCTGGCTGCCTTCCTTACCCAGCTTTCCGAGGATCTGAAGGCTTCGGTCGGCGACGCGCTCGCTGAAATGGAGACGGAGACACAGACGGAAGCGGCGGAGGAACAGCAGACGGAGGAAACCGTTGCGGAGACGGAGAGCGCGGAAGCGGAGAATGCCGAGGAAGGCTCCCTTGTTGAAGCCGTGGATGTGGTGAATATCCGCAGCTCCGACAGCGAAACGGCGGATGTACTTGGAAAGGCTCAGATAGGAGATACCTTTACGCTGCTGGAAAGCAGGGAAAACGGCTGGTCCAGAGTCGAATATGACGGCGGCGAGGCTTACATCAAGTCCGAATATCTGGCGGCTGTGGAGGAGAGCGCTTCCGGGACGGTCTCTGAAGGGGAGGAATCCTCTGAGGCGGCTTCGGACGAGACGGAAAGCACTTCGCAGGATGAAGCGCCCGCAGCGGGAGAGGCTTCCGAAGCTGCGGATCTGTCGGATGTTCCAAACAGCGGTACCTATCGGCTGACCACGACCGTGAACATCAGAAGCAGCGCCAGCGAAAATGCGGACCGGATTGCGGTTGGATATTCCGGTGACGAAGTGGAGATCATCATGAAGCAGGCAGATGGCTGGACCCGGGTGCGTTTCAATGGGGAAACCGGCTATATCAGAACAGATGTGCTGAGATAAAATCAGAATAAGAGTCTCCTGCCGGGGGAATGCTTGTATTAAAGCATCCCCCGGTTTTTTTCTTGGGAAACGGCTGAAGGCCTTCCCGTCGGGGATAGAAGGAGGCGGCAGAAATGGCGATGAAGAGCGACGATACGGCCCTTTTCAGGGAAATACAGAGGAGTGCACAAAAGGGGATGAGGGTGATTGAAACCATCCTTCCGAAGGTGGCGGATGACCCGTTTTCTCTTTACCTGAATGGAAAGGAGCTTCAATATTCGCAGATCAATGACAGGGCGAGACAGGAAATGTTGAAGGAAAAGCAGGAAAGCTATCGGACGGGAGCGGTAGCGGAACTGGCGCTGAAGGGGAGCGTGCATGCGGATACACTTTTTGACACCAGCATCAGCCATATGGCCCGTCTGATGATACGGGAAAGCAGCAGAGAGCTGACTGATATGTGGAAGGCACTGAACCATCATGAAAACGCGGGGCCACAGAGCAGGCAGCTGGCGGAAGAATTTCTGGATTTCGAGCAGAAGACCATCACGGAGCTGAAAAAATTTCTCTGAAATGCAATAACACGTTAAAACTTTGCTGTGATGAACAAAGAAAAGCTTGCATCACAGCTTTTCCCATTATATAATAAAAAACGGACAAGAGAGTCTGAAAGCCCGGAACGGCTCGTTTTGTTCCGGGTTTTTTATCAGCTTAAGAAGGAGGAAATGAAGATGTCTTATGTAGACGAGGTTATCGCTCAGGTGATCGAGAAAAATCCTGCGCAGCCGGAATTCCATCAGGCGGTGAAGGAGGTTCTGGAATCCCTCAGAGTTGTGATCGAAGCGAATGAGGAAGCTTACAGAAAAGATGCCCTGCTGGAGAGACTGGTAAATCCGGAGCGCCAGGTGATCTT
>CAJFMW010000262.1 GCA_904392525.1 uncultured Eisenbergiella sp. | reverse complement strand
AGACCGGGTGGAGGTCATCATTGAAAAGAGAGGCCGTACCGTTTACCGGACTTCCCTGATCTATGCGCATTCCTTTGCGGAGGCCTATATCGGAGAGGCGCTTGTGTATGTGAACAGTCTGGACTTCATGGCGGTGGCCATCAATCAGGGTAACTTCGCGAGGGCCTACAACGTGGGAACCGGCCTGTCCTGGAAGATCATCATGAGAAAATCCACCCTTCACAGGTAAGGCGTACGGCGCGGTGGGCAGCCGGACGGCGGCCCGCTGTGCAAATGTGTGAAAGAAAGAGAAGAAGCGGAAAAGCCATAGCGAAAGACCAGGACGAACAAAAAGAAAGGCGGAAAGATCATGGAACAGACAGACAGAATGGACTGCCGGGGGATCGGCTCGGATAAGGAAGCCTCCTGGGAGAGCGGTGTCAGAAGAGTGGTGCCCTATACGCCGGGCGAGCAGCCGCGCCAGGCGGGAATCATCAAGCTGAATACCAACGAGTGCCCGTATCCTCCATCCCCGCAGGTGAAGCGCCTTGCGGCGGAGTTTGAAACGGATGTCCTGCGGCTCTATCCGGACCCGGAGGCATCCCTGCTGGTAAAGAGCATTGCATCGCATTTCGGTGTGGGAGAGGATCAGGTTTTCGTGGGCATCGGCTCCGACGATGTGCTGGCCATGGCCTTCCTGACCTTTTTTAATACGGATAAGCCCATTCTGTTTCCGGATATCACCTATTCCTTTTATGATGTATGGGCGAATCTGTTCGGAATCCCCTTCTTCCGCCCGGCCCTGGATGAGAATTTCCGGCTGGTGAAGGAAGATTATCTGGTCCCCAACGGCGGAATTGTGATCGCCAATCCCAACGCGCCCACCGGAATCTGCGAGCCCCTTTCGGTGATTGAAGAGATCATTGCGAAAAATCCCGGCTCCCTGGTGATTATTGACGAGGCCTATGTGGATTTCGGAGGAGAAAGTGCCATGCCCCTTGTGGAAAAGTACGAAAATCTGCTGGTGGTGCAGACCTTTTCCAAGTCCCGCGCCATGGCCGGCATGCGAATCGGTTTCGCGGTGGGAAGCACGAAGGCCATCCGGTATCTGCGGGATGTGAAGTTTTCCTTCAACTCCTACACCATGGATGCGCCCACCATCGCCTGGGGCGCCGCCAGCATGGCGGACGATGCTTATTTCCGGGAGACGGTGGAGAAGGTGGTAACGACCAGAGAGTATCTGAAGAAGGAACTGGCCTCTCTGGGCTTTTCTTTCCCGGATTCCCGGACCAATTTCGTTTTTGCCTCTCATGAGCGGGTTCCGGCGGCGGAGCTGTTTGCGGCGCTGAAGGAGGCGGGTATCTACGTCCGCTACTTCCCGGGAGAGCGCACAGGAAATCATCTGCGGATCACTGTCGGTACCCGGGAGCAGACAGAGGCTCTGCTGGCATTCTTAAGAAAATATCTGAAATGAACGGCGGCTGCAAAAGAGCGGGACAGGCAGTCTTTGACTGCCGAATCCGTTTTTTCTTTTGCAGCGGAGACAAAACGGAGGCTTTAGGTGGAAGCATATACGGATTTTGCACAGGTCTATGATACTTTCATGGACAACGCCCCCTATGAGAATTGGGCGGATTTCCTGGCGGGACGTCTGAGAGAGGACGGCATCCGGGATGGGCTGGTGCTGGATCTCGGCTGCGGCACGGGAACGGTGACCCGGCTCCTTGCCGAAAAAGGGTATGATATGATCGGCGTGGACAATTCGGAGGCCATGCTGAACATCGCCCTGGAAAAAGAGGCCGAAAAGCCTCAGAACATCCTTTATCTGGAACAGGATATGCGGGAATTCGAGTTGTACGGCACGGTCCGCGCCGTGGTCTGCATCTGCGACAGCCTGAATTATCTGCTTGAGGAAGAGGACCTGCTTGAAACCTTCCGCCTGGTGAACAATTATCTGGACCCGGGCGGCCTGTTTCTGTTCGATTTCAATACGGTTTATAAGTATGAAACGGTCATCGGAGATACGACGATTGCGGAGAACCGGGAAGACTGCAGTTTCATCTGGGAAAATTTTTATGACGAAAAAGAGCGGATCAACGAATATGACGTGACCGTGTTTGTACGGGAACAGGAAGGGCCGGACGGCGGATTGTTCCGGAGGTTTACGGAAACCCATTATCAGCGGGGCTATACCCTTTCGGACATCCGGAGGCTGGTGGAAATGAGCGGCCTTCTTTTCGTGGAAGCGCTGGACGCGGACACGCTGGGAGAGGTTACGGCACAGAGCGAGAGAATTTACTGCATAGCGAGGGAACAGGGAAAATGAACGATTATCTGGTGAGAGCGACGGCGGCGGACGCGCAGGTGCGCGCGTTTGCGGTAACAGCAAGAGATACGGTGGAGACGGCGCGCGCGGCGCATGATACCAGCCCGGTGATGACGGCGGCGCTGGGAAGGCTCCTGTGCGCGGGAGCGATGATGGGA
>CAJFMW010000261.1 GCA_904392525.1 uncultured Eisenbergiella sp. | reverse complement strand
CGGACTGGCGGTGGCCCTGGTGAATAAGCTGGAAACGGAATATACCGCGGTGCAGCTTGATTTTGAGGCTGAGGGAGAGATGACGGGATACTATATCTGCGGAGAAAGTGCTTCTTCCTACAATGACATCGGACGTATGCAGGTAGCGGTCCAACAGGAACGGCTCGGGACATTCCACAGGGGTATGGAAGTCTGTCTAAGACCCCACTCGGTAGAGATCATTCAGATCGGATGCCGGAAGTAAGCCTTGTGATATCCGTTCCCTTATGCTAAAATGAAAAACCGGATAATAAGAACGAAACAGACGCAGGTCATCCGGATACGCAAAAAAAGGAGCTGACAGCAGCCATGAAATGGAAAAAATTCAGGATCAAAACGGTTACGGACGCGGAGGACATCATCATCAGCACCCTCTATGACATCGGTCTGGAGGGCGCGCAGATCGAAGACAGGGTTCCCCTTACCGCCGCGGAGAAGGAGCAGATGTTTGTGGATATCCTTCCGGAAGGACCGGAGGATGACGGCATTGCCTACCTCAGCTTTTTTGTGGAGGAGAACGAGGAGGGAAAGCTTCTGGTAAACGGGGAGGAAACCACACAGGAGGCCGTTCTGGATTCAGTTGAGAAGGAACTGGAGGGACTGCGTGTTTTCTGCGACATCGGAGAAGGCAGCATCAGCGTGGATGAGACGGAGGATGTTGACTGGATCAATAACTGGAAGCAGTATTTTCACCAGTTTTACATTGACGACCTGCTGGTTATTCCTTCCTGGGAGGAAGTGGAGGAGAAGGACCGGGATAAGATGATCCTGCACATCGATCCCGGTACCGCCTTTGGAACCGGCATGCATGAGACCACCCAGCTTTGCATCCGCCAGCTGAAAAAATACGTGACGCCGGACACGGTTATGCTGGATGTGGGAACCGGAAGCGGGATTCTGGGAATTCTCGCCCTCATGTTCGGCGCGAAAAGGGTGGTCGGCACGGATCTGGACCCCTGCGCGGTGGATGCGGTGCAGGACAACCTGCAGGCAAACGGCATCGACCCGTCCCGTTTTGAGATGATGATCGGAAACCTGATCACGGAAAAGGAGATTCAGGACCGGGTGGGATACGGCTGCTATGATATTGTCGCGGCCAACATTCTGGCAGAAGTGCTTGTGGCGCTGACTCCCGTGGTGACCGCTCAGATGAAGCCGGGAGCCATCTACATTCTTTCCGGCATTATCGACGATAAGGAAGCTGTGGTAAAGGAAGCGGTGCAGGCGGCAGGGCTGGAGCTTCTGGATGTGAATTATCAGGGCGAATGGGTCGGCATCACCGCGAGAAAGCCTGCGGCCTGAGAAAGCCGGCGTTTGGGCGTTTTCGGAAGAAGGATTCAGAAGTCCGGCATGAACCGGGGGTTTGTGCCATGATTGGCTTGCCGCCTTCGGCGGCAGAAACGAGGCGGCATGTACCATTTTTTTGTACAACCGGAACAGATACAGGGTAAAACGATCCGGATAACGGGGAGCGATGTGAATCACATAAAAAATGTGCTGCGCATGAAACCGGGCGAGGAACTGTCTGTCAGCAACGGCGTGGATGGAAAGGAATACCGCTGCGGAATCGAAAGCCTGGGGGAAGATGAAATTCTCTGTACGCTCCGCTTTATCAAGGAGGAGGGGCTGGAGCTGCCTTCCCGGATCTATCTTTTTCAGTGTCTGCCCAAGGCGGATAAGATGGAGCTGGTGATCCAGAAGGCGGTGGAGCTGGGCGCCTGCGCGGTGATTCCTGTCGCGGCAAAACGCTGTGTGATGAAGCTGGACGCGAAAAAAGAAAAGAATAAGCTTGCCCGCTGGCAGCAGATTGCGGAAGCGGCGGCAAAGCAGAGCAAACGCCGTATCATCCCGGAGATCACCCGCGTGATGAGCATGAAGGAGGCGGTTTCCTTTGCCGCGGATATGGACGTGAAGCTGTTTCCCTATGAACTGGCGGAGGGGATGGAACGGACCCGGAAGCTTGTGGATGGAGTAAAGGCCGGACAGCGTATCGCCGTATTCATCGGCCCGGAGGGCGGATTTGAGGATTCTGAGGTGGAAGAGGCGCGGAAAGCAGGTTTTGCGCCCATCACTCTGGGAAAGAGAATCCTGCGTACGGAAACGGCGGGCTTTACCGTTCTGGCCTGGCTGATGTACCGGCTGGAGGATGCGCAGCCGGAGGAGGCGCGCCGGGAAAATACGGGTCAGGAGAATCCGGAAGACGGAAAAACGACGGAGAACGGCGGCCGGGAATCCGCCATATAATAAAGCAGGCGCTCCGCTGCGGATGCACGTGATATATGCCGCGTCTGAGCGCACCGTTTTTTATCCTTACATATTGAAATAGAAAGCTGGGAAAAACTATGGAATGCTATCTGGATAATTCAGCCACAACAAGATGCTTTGACAGTGTCGCAGAACTCATGACGCAGGTGATGTGTCTGGACTATGGCAATC
>CAJFMW010000260.1 GCA_904392525.1 uncultured Eisenbergiella sp. | reverse complement strand
GCTGAACACCGGAATCGGGGAGACGATCACCAATGAAAAGGTGATCAAGTCCTTCGTCCGTGAGGAATATGAAAAGGAAAAATTCCGGAAAATCAACACATCTCTGATGGATAAGAGCATATCCGCCCTGAAAATGATGATTCTGATGCAGCCGGTTTCCGCGCTTGCCATCAACGTGACCACGCTGGTGGTGGTGTGGGTGGCCGGACGGCAGATCATGATCGGAGGCATGGAAATCGGCTCCCTGACTGCCTTTATCACCTATCTTTCCCAGGTTTTGACCGCCCTGAATTTCCTGGCGAACATTTTCCTTCAGGGGACGAGGGCGGCCGCTTCCAACCGCCGGCTCAGCGAGGTGATGAACACCAGGCCGGATATCAGCGACGATGGCGCCTCCCGGCGGGAGTACCGCGTGGAAAAGGGCAGCATTGAATTTCGGAACGTGTCCTTCCGTTACTTTAAGAACGTTGGCGCGCCGGTTCTGGATGATGTCAGCGTGAAAATAGAGCCGGGAGAATTCGTCGGCATCATCGGCTCCACCGGATCGGGAAAAAGCACGTTTGTGTCCCTGATCCCCCGCCTGTACGACCCGGACGCCGGGGAGGTGCTGGTGGACGGCATCGATGTGAAGGAGCTTTTTCTGCATGAGCTGCGGGAGAGCGTGGCTGTGGTGCTGCAGAAAAACACGCTTTTTTCAGGAACCATTGCGGAAAATCTGCGGTGGGGAAATGAGGAGGCATCCGATGAGGAGCTGGAGGAGGTCTGCCGGATCGCTCAGGCGGACAGCTTCATCCGCTCCTTCCCGGACGGTTATGAAACGCAGATCGGACAGGGCGGAGGCAACCTTTCGGGCGGCCAGAAGCAGCGGCTCTGCATTGCCCGCGCCCTCCTGAAGAAGCCGAAGATCATGATTCTGGACGATTCCACCAGCGCTGTGGACACTGCGACGGACGCCTCCATCCGCCGCGCCTTTGGAACGCAGCTGTCCCATGTGACCAGGCTCGTTATCGCGCAGCGTATTTCTTCTGTGATGGATGCGGACAAGATCCTCGTTATGGACGAGGGGCATCTCGCAGCCTGCGGAACCCACGAGGAGCTGATCCAAAGCTGTACGGCTTATCAGGAAATTTATTATTCGCAGAAGGAGGAAGGCCATGAATGAAGCGACTGTCCGTAAGGAGGAACGAAACGCGCGCCTGGAGGCGAAATATGGCGGCCTGACGGGCGGAAGCGTGGGCGGCATGAGCGGTTCGGGCGGTGGAAAAAGGCAGATGGACGTGGGAAGAAACGCCGGCCGCGACCGCGCCATGGCCGCATCCGGACGCCCGAAGAACCTGAAGGCGTCTGTGGGAAGGCTGCTCCGTTATATCGCCGGAGAAAAGGTGCTGATCGGAACAGCGGTTCTCTGCTCCCTGCTCTATTCGGTTACCTCGCTTGCGGCCTCCTACCTGCTGCGCCCGATCATCAACCGGTTCATCTATTATGATGCGGATTCCTCCGATCTTGCGGCAAGGGTTTCCGGGCTTGCGGGCTGGCTCTGTCTGCTGGCCGTCATTTATGCCGTTTCCGTGATTACCCAGTGGCTACAGCAGAGGTTGATGCTGCAGGCCTCCCAGCGCACGCTGGTGCGCATGCGTTCGGAGCTTTTTGACCGGCTGCAGAGCCTCCCGGTCCGCTATTTCGACACCCATGCGGCGGGGGATATCATGTCCCGCTTTACCAACGACATCGATACCATCGGAGAAATGCTGAACACCACGCTGATTCAGATCATTTCCGGCGCCATCACCATCCTGGGAACCATTGTGCTGATGCTCTACACAAGCCCGGTACTCGGAGCCATCACCATCATTGCCACGCCCCTTCTCACTTATCTGAGCAAGGTGATCATGCAGAAGGGGCGAAAGGCCTATTCCCGGCAGCAGCGGGGGCTTGGCATGCTGAACGGCTTTACGGAGGAGACCATTTCCGGCCAGAAGGTGGTCAAGGTGTTCAACCATGAGGATGTGGCGCTGGATGAATTTTCCTGGCTGAACGACAACCTGTGCGCCGCTCAGGAGCAGGCCCAGTTCCGTTCCGGCATCCTCGGCCCGGTGACGCACCAGCTCTGCAACATGGTGTATGCCGTTTCCGCCTGTGTGGGAGGCGTTCTGGTGGCCGTGGGGCGCTTTGACGTGGGAGGCCTTACCGTATCCCTGAACTACACCCGGCAGTTTAACCGGCCCATCAACGAGGTTTCCATGCAGATGAACACCGTTTTTTCCGCCCTCGCCGGAGCAGAGCGGGTCTTTGAGGTGCTGGATGCCCCGCCGGAGGAGCCGGACAGGGATCCTGTCCCCCTTAAGAAAATCGACGGCTATGTGGTTCTCGATCACGTGAACTTCGGATATGTGCCTGAAGTGACCGTGCTGCATGATCTGTCGCTTTACGCAAAGCCCGGCCAGAAAATCGCCTTCGTGGGTTCCACGGGAGCGGGAAAAACCACAGTCACCAACCTGCTGTCCCGTTTTTACGAT
>CAJFMW010000259.1 GCA_904392525.1 uncultured Eisenbergiella sp. | reverse complement strand
TGTCAGACTGGAGGCCCTGAACTGGTGCAAAACAGCGGTTCCCATCGGCCTCATTCTGGGAATTCTCTGCTCCTGGGGGCTGTGCGCAGCCCTGCGCTTTCTTGTGGGGGAAGAATTTTCCCACATTCCCCTTTTCGGTGTCAGCATCATCGGAATCGTAAGCGGTATTGTGGTGGGCGTCGTGACGGTTCTGATCGCTGCAGGTGCTCCGGCGAAGCGGGCCTCGAAGGTGCCTCCTGCCGCTGCGGTTTCCGGCAGTCTGGAAAACAGCAGAGCCGTACGTCACTCCGTCTCTTCCCATGTGATCCGGATTGAAACCTCGCTGGGTATACATCACGCCGTTTCGGCCAGAAAAAATCTGATCCTGCTGACCGGCTCCTTCGCCCTCAGCATCATTCTGTTTCTGAGCTTTTCCGTTCTGGTGGATTTTGTCGGCTTCCTGATGCCCCAGTCCGCCGCTGCCTCCGACATCGACATTTCCAGCATTGATGGAATCAATTCCATCAGCGCCCGGCTCCTGCAAACGCTTCGGGACATGGACGGCGTCAAACGGGTCTACGGGCGCAGAAGCTCCTTTGACATGCCTGCAGAGCTTTCCGGTCACACGGACGCCTCCGTCACGGTTGACCTGGTTTCCTTTGACGACTTCGACCTGAAATGCCTGAAAACGGACGGCATGCTCCGGCGCGGAAGCGATCTTTCCAGAGTATACGGTAACAGCAGTTATGTTCTGGCCACATGGGATAAAAACAGTTCCTGGGAAATCGGCGATACCATCCGCCTCGGAGAAGAAACCCTCACCATAGCGGGTCTGCTGAAATACGATCCCTTCAGCAGCGACGGCCTCACCAACGGCAAAATCACCCTCATCACTTCCGGTGAAACCTTCGCCCGCCTGACCGGCATTACGGACTATTCTCTCATCATGGTTCAGCTGCGGGGCGATGCGACAGAAGAGGGCGTGGCGGCCATCCGCAACGCGGCGGGAAACGGACTTATCTTCAGTGACAAACGGGAACAGAGTACCGTCGGCACTTATCTGGCATTCGTCGTCTGCGTGTATGGATTTCTGGCCATCATCGCTCTGGTTACGGTGCTGAACATCGTCAACAGCATCTCCATGAGCGTATCCGCAAGAATCCGGCAATACGGCAGCATGCGGGCGGTGGGAATGGACGGCCGCCAGATCACGGGAATGATCGCCGCCGAAGCGTTTACCTACGCCTTCTGGGGCTGTGTAACCGGCTGCGCCGCAGGTCTTCCCTTCAGCAGACTGCTGTATGATTTTCTCATCACCGCCCATTTTCCCTATGCCTCATGGACGCTTCCTGTCCGGCCGCTTACGGTGATCGTCCTCTTCGTCGTGCTGTCGGCTGCCCTCGCCGCTTACGCCCCGGCAAGACGGATACGGAAGATGGCGGTGACGGAGACGATTAATGAACTGTGAGGGAGGCCTACGCCTCCCTCTTTCTCCGAATCAGTGTCCCGTTCTTCCCAAGCACCCCGTTTTCATATTTTCTGGAGAAAAGCACCTCGCCCTCTTCCTTCACCGAAACGGCGTCTTCACCGCAGTTTAAGAGAATCTCCAGCTTCCGGTTTTCGGAATCCAGTTTGATGTATTCCACCAGACGTTCCTGCGGATATTCGCCGGGGAAATGGAAATACAGGCTCCGGCAGGCCTCCTCGCTCTTTCGCATCTCAATCAGGCTGCGCATTGCCGCGATTTTTTCCTGATTTTCAGGGGAGGAAAGTTCATGCCAGGGCATGGGACGGCGGCAGTCCGGATCATGTCCGCCCTCCATGGCGATTTCGGTTCCATAGTAGATGCAGGCGCTGCCCGGCATGGTGAACAGAACCGCGAGCTGCTGGTAAAACATGTCCAGATCATGGAAGCGGTTCATCAGCCGTTCCGTATCATGGGAATCCAGCAGATTGAACATCACGTTGTTGTTCTGCTGCATGTACATGGTGTAGCATCGGTTGACCATGTATTCAAATTCCGCCTTGTCCATGCTCTTATCCAGGAAAAAGTCATGGATGCCGCTCAGAAGCGGATAGTTCATCACGGAATCGTATTCGTCGCCCATCAGCCACTGGCTGGCGTCATGCCAGATTTCCCCAAGCAGGTACAGATCGGGCTTAAGCGCTCTCAGCCGCTCGCGCATCTTCTTCAGGAAACGGTGGGAGACCTCATTTCCCACATCATAACGGATTCCGTCGATGTCAAACTCCCGGATCCAGTCCTCGCAGACGCCGCAGAAATAGTCGATCACCTCATCGTTATTGGTGTTCAGCTTGGGCATCCAGTCCGCAAAGGCGAAGGAATAGAACCTGGCGTCCCTGGTGTCCGCTCTTTTTTCCAGATTATCCCAGTCCTGAATCATAAACCAGTCGGCGTAAGCGGATTTTTCCTTCTTTTCCAGCACGTCCAGCCAGGGAGCGAAACGGCGGCCGCAGTGGTTGAACACCGCGTCAACCATGATGCGGATGCCGTACTCATGCGCCTTTTTCACCAGTCTGGCAAA
>CAJFMW010000258.1 GCA_904392525.1 uncultured Eisenbergiella sp. | reverse complement strand
GCCCAGGTCGTATACCATGATCTTCTGCTCTTTTTCATTATCAAGGCCGTAAGCCAGAGCAGCGGCTGTAGGCTCGTTGATGATACGCTTTACATCCAGACCCGCGATTTTGCCCGCGTCCTTGGTCGCCTGACGCTGTGCGTCGTTGAAGTAAGCGGGTACGGTGATAACCGCTTCGCTCACCTTCTCGCCAATGTAATTCTCTGCATCGGCTTTCAGCTTCTGCAGGATCATTGCGGAAATCTCCTGAGGAGAGTATTTCTTTCCGTCAATGTCTACCTTATAGTCGCTTCCCATATGTCTCTTGATGGAAGACACGGTTCTTTCCGCGTTTGTCACAGCCTGACGTTTTGCAGGCTCGCCGACCAGTCTTTCACCGGTCTTCGTGAATGCAACCACGCTGGGTGTGGTGCGCGCACCTTCCGCATTTGCGATAACGGTAGGCTTTCCGCCTTCCATAACTGCTACGCAGCTGTTTGTCGTACCAAGGTCAATACCGATAATTTTGCTCATAATGCACTCCTCCATTCCGCCGTCCGGGCGGCTATTCTACGGACTTCCGTCCATCCTTAATTTGCAACCTTAACCATGCTGTGCCTTACCACAGTATCATGGTATGTGTAACCCTTCTGGAATTCCTCCGCCACGATGTTCTCACCGAAGTTCTCATCTTCAATGTGCATCACCGCGTTATGGAAGTTGGGATCGAATTCCTGACCTACAGCCTCTATGGGCTTAACGCCCATGTTATCCAGCTCGGTCAAAAGCTGTTTATATACCTTGTTCATCCCTTCCACGAAGGCGCTTCCCTTCTCTTCCTCCGGGACGGCTGCCAGACCTCTTTCAAAGTTGTCAACCACCGGAAGGATTTTCTCGATCACGCTCTTCGCTCCGGTCTCGAACATTGCTGCCTTTTCTTTATCGGTGCGCTTCCGGAAGTTTTCGAATTCCGCCATCTGGCGCTTCACCCGATCTTCCAGCTCATCGATTCTCGCTTTCAGGGCCTCTTCCTTCTTATCCTTTTTCTTCTTCCGGAAAAAGCCTTCCTTCGCGTTGCCTGAACCTTCCGCATCCTCATTACCGGCTGTTTCTTCCGCCGGTTCTGAATCGTCGGACTCCTGCTGCGCTTCTTCCGTTTCCTCTTCAGCGCCGCCGTTTTCTGCTTCCTCCAGATTTCCATCCTCTACAGGGATTTCCACGGCTTCGTCTTCGCCTGCTTTCGCCTCAGAAGCAGTATCCAGTTCTTCTTCCGTATTCCTGTTGTTCTTATTTTCCATCATTCAGCCTCACTCCATTCCGCGCGTCCGGCCGGCCAGGCCATACGCCGTTCTATGTCTTTTTATACAGGGTCTCCAGTTGGTTCATCAGATTCTTCAGAATTCCGACTACCTTGTCGTAATCCATCCGTTTCGGTCCGATGATACCGACCGTTCCCTTCATGCCTTCTCCCAGCTCATAGGTTGCTGTCACTACGCTGCAGTCCCTCATGGTCTGCACAGGCGATTCATTTCCGATATAAACCTGGATTCCTGTACTGTTCTCATCAGCCAGTGTTTCCTGTACGATCTGATTTAATGCCTTTTTCTCCTCAAACGCTGTGATCAGCTCGCCGGCCTTTTCCTTATCCGCCAGCTCCGGATACTTCAGGATGTTGTTCGTACCGCTGGTATAGATCTCCAGATCCTCGTCCGCCTGTATGGCTTCCGCCACCGCGTCAATAATCTCACCCACCATCACGCTGTGGATTCCCGCCTGCTGCTTCATGTTGGCGATCATCCCGAGATTGATCTCATCCAGCGTCTTCCCGTTCAGATGCGTGTTCAGCAGAATGTTCAGCTTCAGCATCGTCTCCTCATCCGGCGCCTGCTCCACGTGAAGCATCGTGTTCTTGATCACGTTGCCTTCCACCACGATCACCGCCAGGACCTGATGCTCATCCACCCGGGACAGCTGAATGAATTTCAGCTTATTCTCATGATAGAGCGGCGAAGATATCATTGCCGCATAATTTGTATTCGCTGCCAGAAACTTCGCCACATGCTGAAGAAGGTGCTCCATCTTGTCTTCCTTCTCCACAAGCAGCCCTTTGAGGTCATCCACCTCTCTGTCCTTCTCCTCCAGCATACTGTCCACATACAGACGGTAGCCCTTATCCGAAGGAATACGTCCGGCAGAGGTATGGGGCTGGATGATATAGCCAAGCTCTTCCAGATCCGCCATCTCGTTCCTGATCGTAGCCGAACTCAGATTCAGATCCGTGTACTTGGAAATCGTCCTGCTTCCCACCGGCTCCCCCGTTTCCAGGTAGTTCCGGATGATCGCATGCAGGATCTTCATTTTCCGTTCATCCAATTTTCCTTCCATCTGACTGTCACCCCATTTCGGGTTGTTAGCACTCAACCAATCAGAGTGCTAACACCTTCTGACTCATACATTATCACTTCTCCTACCCGTTGTCAACGGATTTTTTATTTTTTCTACAAGCCGCGCAGTCATCCCGAAAAGTACCGGCCGGGAAGCCGCTTGCGGATTCTCCGGCCGGTACTTTTCGGGATGAATATGTGGCG
>CAJFMW010000257.1 GCA_904392525.1 uncultured Eisenbergiella sp. | reverse complement strand
GGAGGCCTATGAAAAAAACTGCAGTTTTTTTTCCTCCACCGTTTCCAGAATCGATCAGACCATTCTGAATGAATTCATCTTAAGCGGAGCCTTTGAACGCCATCTGAACCGGATGCGCAAGGCCTACCGGGAAAAGCATGATCTGCTTCTGGACTGTCTGCAGCCTCTTTTGAACCGTTACCGTCTGTCCGGGGAGTATGCGGGCCTGCACATGCTTCTCACCTCCCGTACACCGGCCCGTGAGGAAGCGCTTCTGGAACGGGCGGCGGAGCGCGGCGTTCGTATCTACGGCATGAAGGAAGCGGCTCTTGCACCCTTTGAAACGGAGCATGCTACGGTGCTGCTGGGATACGGCGGGCTTGATCAGGAAAGAATAAAGGAAGGAATCAGAAGGCTGGACGAGGTGCTTTAGCGCAGGAAGGAGAAGCGGGATGAAGACGGAAACAAAAATAGATACACTTGTGGCCGGACAGAGGGCATTTTTTGCAAAGGGGAAAACGAGGGACGTAAACTTCCGTCTCGCCGCCCTAAGGCGGCTGAGGGACGGCATCCGACGGCGGGAGAAGGAGATCGCCGCCGCTCTGCATGAGGATCTGCACAAATCCTCCTTTGAGGCTTACATGACGGAGATCGGAATGGCTTTGGATGAAATCGGTTTCCTGATAAAGCATACAGGGGAATATGCTAAGCCTGAGAGGGTGCCTGCGGCCCTGTCACAGTTCCCGGCAAAGTGCTATATCAAAAAAGAGCCATACGGGGTAACACTTATCATGTCTCCCTGGAACTATCCCTTTCTGCTCTCCATTGAACCGGCGGCCGGTGCGATTGCAGCGGGCAACTGCTGTATCATCAAGCCCTCCGCCTATGCTCCGGCGGTATCGCGTGTGATCCGCGAACTGATTAAGGAGCTGTTTGATCCTGCGTTTGTGGCCGTTGTGGAGGGCGGGAGAGAGGAAAACAGCCGGCTTCTGGAAGAAAAATTCGATTATATTTTCTTCACCGGAAGCGTACAGGTGGGAAAGCTGGTCATGAAAAAGGCGGCGGAACATCTGACGCCGGTCACCCTGGAGCTTGGCGGAAAAAGCCCCTGCATCGTGGCGGAGGATGCGGATCTGAATCTTGCGGCAAAGCGGATCGTATTCGGGAAGCTTTTAAACAGCGGACAGACCTGTGTGGCGCCCGATTACTGTCTGGTACAGGAGAATGTCATGGAACCCTTTCTAGCCTGCCTTGTGAAGTGGGTGCGCCGTTTCTGGGGAGAGAACCCGCTGGCACATCCGGACTATCCCGGGATGGTGAATGAAAAGCATTTTGACCGGGTACTCGGCCTGCTTGCCGGAGAGGAGGCGGTTATCGGCGGGAATGGAAACCGTGACACCCTGCAGATAGCGCCCACTGTGCTTCGGAACGTTTCGCCGGATGCGCCCGTGATGCGGGAAGAAATCTTTGGGCCCGTTCTTCCCGTCCTTTCCTTCCGGACGCTCGCTGAAGCGGAGGCCTTTGTGGCGGGAAGGCCCAGACCCCTTGCACTGTATCTTTTTACAAAAAGCAGGAGTACTGTCCGCAGGATAACGGGCCGGATTTCTTTCGGCGGAGGCTGTGTGAATGATACCATTCTCCATCTGGCATCCTCCAGAATGGGCTTTGGCGGTGTGGGAGAGAGCGGCATGGGGAGCTACCATGGAAAACGCAGCTTCGATACCTTCACCCATGAGAAATCCATTGTGGACAAGGCGCTGCGGCCGGATATGCCGCTTCGTTATCCGCCTTATACGAAAACAAAAGAAAAGCTGCTGCGCCGTTTTTTAAGATAGAAGGCGTGAAATGCTTTGGATTGGAGATTATAATGGAAAAATGCGCGCTTCTTTTTCATTTTGAAGAACAGAGGGCACAGAAACTGAAAAAGGCCTTTTCCCGTCTGGAAATCGCCGTAAAGCAGGTGAAGCCGGAAGAGTATGGACTTCCCCTCGGCCTGCTTGCAGGGCTTCCGGGCAGTTTTCTGTTTGCGGGCCGGGACGGTGCGGGCGGTCCGCAGTCGGCGGGAGCTGCCGGGCCAAAGGAAACTGAGCCGGATCAGGAAATGCTGGTTTTCGCGGGGATTTCGAGACAGGAGCTGGACAGGGCACTGGATGCCATGCGCCGCCTGGGCGTTTCCGGAATCGCGCTGAAGGCGATGCTCACGGAAACCAACCGGTTCTGGAATGCCAGACAGCTTGTATGGGAGCTGAAAAGAGAGCATGAGAATTTCCGCAAGAAGTGATGAACGTACGGACAGAAATAACAAACGATTGACATACCTGTCAGCATCCTTTTGCTGAGTATGCCCGGAAAACAGGTCAAAAAAGTTGCCAAAGACGGGCGTGAAACCGGTTTTTTTGTGCAAAATTTTATTCCTGTCAAGGTGACATATCAATATGTTCGGTAAAAGCACGAAATGTATGTTAACCGGTTGACATATTTCTTTTTGGATGCTATTATCAAAGCACAGTAAGGCATGAGACAACAAACGGAAAAAACCGAAGCTCATCCGCTGAGAACTCTTTTCCCCCTCCCTTTCATGTTTTATA
>CAJFMW010000256.1 GCA_904392525.1 uncultured Eisenbergiella sp. | reverse complement strand
TCCTGTAACGAGAAAAGCATGAACCGATTAAGCCTCACGCTTTACAACTAAATATCTCATTACGTTGTCCATGATGCGGACACGGCTCTCGATCTCCGCAGGAACAGAAGTCTCTGCGTCGAACTGGATGAAATAATAGAAGCCCTCTCTCATCTTCTGGATCTCGTAGGCAAGCCTCTTCTTTCCCCAGTCGTCCACGTTGGTGATCGTGCCGCCAAATCTCTCGATCAGAGCCTTGCATTTGTCAACAACAGCAGTTCTCTCATCGTCTTCGATCTTCGCATTCACAACAAGCGCTAATTCGTATTTGCTCATAGTTACCTCCTTTTGGTCTCTGGCCCCTTCTGCAGGAGCAAGGAAATTTATATATCACGGACTAATATTCTATCATACAAACCCACTGATTTCAAGCTTTTTCGCGAATTTGACGAACATTTTTTTCCACAAGCTTTCTGGGTACCATGATCTGATGCCCGCAGCCCAGACACTTCAGGCGGAAATCCGCGCCCACCCGCAGAACCTCCCACTCCTGGCTGCCGCAGGGATGCTTTTTTTTCAGTTTGACGATATTTCCAACCGCAATTTCCATTCTTTTTTCCGTTCCTTTTCAAATCCTATGATGAATGATACCGGATTGCTCCGCACTGCGTGCTCCCGCAATCCACCACCCTTCTTATGAAAGCTGTGCGAAAATCTCACCAATGCTTCCCTGCACCACCAGATCCGCCTCCGCGTCCCTTGGCGTTGGCGTCCGGTTTACCAGAATCAGCTTATGTCCGCGGTAGTAATCGATCAGCCCTGCCGCCGGATAGACCGCAAGCGATGTCCCACCGATGATGAGCACATCCGCTTCTGCAATCGCTCTCACCGCCCGGTTCAGGGTATCACTGTCCAGCCCTTCCTCATACAGCACCACGTCCGGCTTGATCATCCCGCCGCAGCTGCACCTGGGAATGCCCTCGGAATTCAGAATATACTGCGCGTCATAAAATTTATGGCAACGCTCACAGTAATTGCGCAGAACGCTTCCATGAAGCTCCAGCACATTCCGGCTCCCGGCTTTCTGATGAAGCCCGTCAATGTTCTGTGTGACCACCGCCTTCAGCTTTCCCTCCTGCTCCCACTGGGCGAGCTTTTTGTGCGCCGCGTTTGGCTGCGCGTCCAGATAGAGCATCTTGTCCCGGTAAAAGCGGAAAAACTCTTCCGGCCTTTCCCTGTAAAAAGTATGGCTCAGGATCGTTTCCGGCGGATAGTCGTATTTCTGATGATACAGCCCGTCCACGCTTCTGAAATCGGGAATTCCGCTTTCCGTGGATACTCCTGCTCCTCCGAAAAAGACGATATTGTCTGTCTGGTCGATCAGCTCCTTCATTTTCAATACATTCGTTTCCACTCTTCCGCCTTCCTTTCAGACTTCTTCCGGAATCAGCCCGTTTTCCCGCTCAAACGCCACATACTTCCGGTCCTCATGGGTGATGTGAACCTTCCACCATTCCTGAAGATATTCAAAAACCTCACCCAGCATATCATCCTGCGTAGACAAAGAAAGCTCCGGCACCCTTTCGATGAAGCTGTGGATCTTCGCGCGGAAATTATCATGCTGCTTCCTGTGTGCCTCGATCCCGTCAAAGCCGATCTGCTCCATGAACTCCTCTTCCTCTGTGAAATGGACTATTGTATAATATTCCAGCCCTTCCAGAATCTTTTGGATATCATCAGACTTGAAGAGCATATTTTCATCCGTAAAAAGCTCGTGCGCTCTCCAGGTATAATCGAGCATCTTCGCGTGCTGCTGATCGATTCTGTCGTTTCCGGTACGGTACTCGTCACTGATCTCGTAATGTTTCATCTGCCTGTTACCCCACTTCCTTTTCCTGTAGCGTTTTCTTCACTGCCACGTCGTCTCCAGTAACTCCAATGGAGAACGCAACATTTCCTGTGGCGTCCTCCCTAAAAAACGGCGTCGCCGCGATCCCCCCTGTACCGCGTGCAACATGCGGATGACTCAGCCCTACATCCGCTCTGTGAGCCAAGTATACCATACTTTTTATAATTTGGATACCGCTTAAGAACAAACGAAAAAAGTTAATTTTTTGTCAAACTTATCTTCCTTTCCAGTGCCCGAAAGCCGCATCACAGGCGCATTTCCGACATATAGTAACAATAAAAACGAAAACGAAAAAAGGAGGCAAAATGACACCACTCCGCCTGTTAATTGCCGGCCCCTCCGGCCAGACTCAAAACTACCTCGCCGCCTTCTCCGCTCTGGGGGCCGTCTGCCGGACACTGCCCGATACCATGACAAAAAAGCTCCCGGCCGATCCGCCTGATCCCTCCCGCACTTTCCTTTCCGATCCCGCCAAAGGCTTCGATGCCCTCGTTCTTCCCGGCGGCGGAGATATTGATCCGATTCTTTTTCATCAGGAAAATCAGGGCTCCCGCGCCATCGAGCCCGAACTGGACCGGCTTCAGCTTTTCCTCCTTCGCTCTTTTTTGGGAAAAAATCTTCCCGTACTCGGCATCTGCAAAGGCATGCAGCTGATCAATGTCTGCCTGGGAGGCGGCATCATTCAGGATCTGCCCACCGCCGGACGGC
>CAJFMW010000255.1 GCA_904392525.1 uncultured Eisenbergiella sp. | reverse complement strand
CGGAAGGTGGCGCCGGAAAGCACGGGAACCCCGGCGATTCCCTGAGCCACTGCAACTGAGAAGGGGCTCATCCAGGATACCGCATTCCCGACCTGAGATGCCACATAGGTCACGGTTACCGCCACAATGGAGTCATAACCGAGGGCGATGACAAAGGGAACCATGATCATGGCGAAGGGGATGCATTCCTCCGCCATGCCGAAGGTGGCGCCGCCAAGGGAAAACAGGAGAAAGAGAAGCGGAAGAGCCAGACGCTCCAGTCCTCTGGTTTTTTTGATAAACGCATAGATTCCCGCATCGATGGCTCCGGTTTTCATGATGATGCCGAAAGCGCCGCCCACGACCAGAATCAGGGCGCAGATTCCGACAGCGGAACCGGAACGGTCGCCGCTCACAAGGCCTTCAAAGACGTAGTTCAGGAAACCGAAACCGCCGAAATCCTCCGTTCCCCAGACGTTGGCGACCTTGTGAAGCTTCCTGCTGGTATCATAGAAAGCTTCCCCATAAAGGGAATACATTTCATCATCGCTGATGCCGACAGCATCCAGATCCTCCTGTGTCCATGCGGAGGAATCCGTCTGCATGAGAGCGCTCAGAGCCTCCGGATCCACATCAAGTTCTTCCATCAGAGCCGGATCCTGGCTGATTTCCACAAGCGCATCTGCCACGAAATCCGTATTCAGACGGTAGCTGTAACGGAAGGTGTCCGCCATCAGGACCGTCCTCGAGGCGGTTTCCCCGTTGGCATCCGTATACTCAATGGTATGGGTGCTGAATTTTCCTGCCGGAATCAGAAAGGTCAGAATCCAGCAGAAAAGAACGACGAAAAAGATAATTGCATAAGTATGGGGCGTTTTCAGCTTTGTCAGATCCTTTTTGGCCGAAACGGTCTGCCCCTTCTTGTTTTTCGCAGACATAACTACATATCTCCTCCTACTACAATATATTTATCAGGCGATTTTTCGCAAAATGCATTAACATTGTAACCTGATGCATAAAAATACACAATAGTAAAATTTCCTTTTGTGAAGAAATCTGCCGGTCCGAAAATCAAACAGAAAAGAAACATGGAATATGCAGAACCTTTTCCGCAAAAAAAGCATAGAATACAGAGAAGAATGTCAGATTCTCATGGATTTTGAAATGACGGAGAAAAAAATGTCGTCCTGGAGCCTGTGCATGATCGTAAAAAATGAAGAAGATGTGCTGGAACGCTGTCTGAACAGCGTGAGAGAGCTGGTGGATGAAATTATCATTGTGGATACGGGATCGGAAGACGGGACGAAACAAACCGCGGAACAATTTACGGATCAGATTTATGATTTTCAATGGGGGGATGACTTCGCAGCCGCAAGAAATTTTTCTTTTGCCCGGGCATCGGGAGACTACCTGATGTGGATGGATGCAGATGACGTTCTCCCGGAAAGCTCCCTGCGCCTTCTGGCAGAGAAAAAAGAGCGGATGGATCCGAAAACCGATGTGATTATGCTTCCCTATCAGACAGCCTTTGATGAAGCCGGTAATCCTGTTTTCATTTATGAGCGGGAACGGATTGTCAGAAATTGTCCGCGCAGCGTCTGGATTGGACCCGTGCATGAGGTAATCGTGCCTTTTGGGAATATTCTTCATCTGGAAGCCCCCATACGGCATGAAAAGAATGGTCCGGGCGAGAGCGGCAGAAATCTTCGAATCTATGAAGGGCAGCTTGCAAAGGGCTGGAAGCCGGATGCAAGACAGCAATATTATTATGGAAGAGAGCTGTATTTTCACGAAAGGTATGAGGAGGCGGAGAAGGTTTTTCAACGCTTTCTGAAGAATCCGGACGCCTGGATCGTAAACCGGGTTGATGCGTTAAGGCTGCTTGCCGGTTGTCGTTACCGGCAGGGGCGGGAAGAAGAGGCGCTGGAAGCTTTGTTGCACGCGCTGACGCTGGATAGACCCCGTGCGGAAATCTGCTGTGATCTGGGAAAACATTTTCTGGACAGGGGCAGATATGAGGCGGCCGTTTTCTGGTATCAGGCTGCGCTGTCTCTGCCCGAACGGACTGATGAGGGCGGTTTTGTGGAACGGGACTGCTGCGGATTCCTTCCCTGTATCCAGCTCTGTATCTGTTTTGACAGGCTCGGAGACCGCAGACAGGCGGAGGAATATAACGAACGGGCCGGCAGATATCGCCCGCAGTCGCCATATTATCTGCAGAATCGACGTTATTTTGGACATGAGGAATGAGAAAGGAACAGGAATGGATCAGATGGAAGAAAAAAAGAATCCGGATTGGATGGAACAACAGAAAGAGCAAAAAAGACAGGCAGAACAGAATGGCAGACCACCCTGCTGCTGCATATCGGCCGGACACTGCCGGAGGCGGCCGAAACCGGTTCCCCCGCACTGCTGTACCGGCCCCACCGGCCCTGCCGGACCCGCTGGCGCGACTGGCATAACCGGTCCCACAGGGCCTGCCGGTGTTACCGGTCCGACAGGAAGCACAGGCGCGACCGGCCCGACTGCTCCGTCAATATATGCACAACACGGAAATTGCCGTAACCATGCGGCTTTCCACTATCTTAAAGACAATTAAACAGCCCCTATGATTACACCTAA
>CAJFMW010000254.1 GCA_904392525.1 uncultured Eisenbergiella sp. | reverse complement strand
CATCCAGCACGCCCCGGACGGCGTGGCAGAGGCCATTGTCCACACCTCCCTGCCCATTCTTGGTATCCAGTGGCATCCGGAGCGCATGTGCTTTGCCCGCAAACGGCCGGATACGCCCGACGGAAGCCTCCTGCTCGCCCGCTTTTTATCCCTGATCCGGTCCTGAACTGTCCTGATCCTCCTGCATATCGATCACCTCCGACCAGTCCGAGATGCCGATGTAGTCAAGGGCAAACTGCGTGTATTCCTCCGCCTGATCCGTATCGATATATTTGAACACATCATAGATCATTTTTTTACGGCCGTTCTGATAGGACAGCCCCAGCGCAAGCCCCTGGGAAACCTCCTCGGCGGCATCCGTCTCTCTGGATAAAATCAGCGCATCGATATACGGATCATTTTCCGCAATATAATAGGCATATACAAAAGCCGCCGCCTGTGCGTCCTCTCCATATGCGGAGGAAAATCCCATTTCACTCAACAGAAAATGGCGCACCTGCCCGTCCGGATCCAGGAACTCCTCCTTCTGCAGATAATCCGTTATCACCCCGATGTTATAGATCGTAACCACGGACGTATTTTCAGAATCCTGTACAAGCCGTTCATCCTGTCCCGACATATCCCAGAATTTCGGCCAGGTCATTGGAATGGAATAGGGGTGATGAGCCAGTCCCCAGCCGATGTTTCCCTCCTCCGTGATCTGGGCGTTAAATTCATCCAGAATGGCTTTGGAATTGTAGCTGCTGTTGCCGGTCAGCTCCCGGTTCCACTGCTGGTCAAGAGAAATATATACTCTGGCATTCGCGTTCGCGCTTTTAATCACGTTATAGCAGATGCGGAAAGCTTTTGCATATTCCCGGACATAGATCTCCAGATCCACATATTGCATGTAATTCCAGAGGGAACGCACATTGATTTCATTTCCAACAACCCAGTTCATCACAATGCCGTGCTCCGTGTCCCGGTAACGTTCCGCCAGGAAGGATACCACCGCAGCAAGATATTCGCTGCCCTCCTCCTCCGCTGCGTTGAACGCATAATAATAAGCGTTCCCGTCCCGGGAGAGCGGATGAATCATCTGCGGATAAGCCTCCGACTTGTCATTCAGCAGAATCGCTGTGGTCACGATCCCCTTCTCCGTCAGCGTGCTGAAGGCGTAATCGTATTCGCTGACCACCCGGCCGTTCAGCTCGTAATCCTTTCCGTTATAGGTATAGGTGATGGTGGGATAGTTCTTGTCCGTGGTGGGGCCCAAAAGCCTTGACAGCGGAACGTTATACACGGCATGCTTCACGCCGAGTTCATCCAGCTCCGTGGTGCCGAGTTTCTGAGAGTCCACCAGAAGCCCCTTGATGGAATCCACCTCCGGGAAAGCTGCCGTATAATCTGCAATCGCCTCCGGATTGGTGATATAGTGGGGCGTGCTCACAGCCAGGTACCTTCCGTTCTGTTTCACCGCCACGACGAACTTGTCATACAGATGGGAATCCGCCTGATACTCGTTGATGGCGGCCGTCAACGTAAAATTCCGTGCCGCCTCCGTCTGCGCAATGGGCTCCTCCCCTTCCGGGATCGACTCCTCATATACCTCCAGAGCGAACAGATAAAACCTGCCGTCATCGTTTGCAGGAATCCTCTGCGCAGTCCCGCTCAGGGCAAAATTCTCCCCGTCTGAAAGCACCTCGCAGGCTTCCACCTGGATCTGCTCCTGTGCATCCTCCATGGCGGAAAGCAGAAAATACGCGCCTTCTCCGGCCGCTCCTGCCGTCACCGCCTCCTGCGGCACGCTGACAGGCTCTCCTTCCCTTCCCTGCCCGTTCAGCCGCCAGAACAGCGCCGCTGCAAGCAGAAAAAGGACGCAGACAATAACTGCCGCGCCCCGTGAGACGTTCCTATGCCCGGACAGCAGATGCCCTGCTTTGCTGTCCGATCTATCCTCCCCGCTTCCCTCGGGAACTTCTTCTTTTTTCGAAGTTCGTTTCATTTTCTTTTTCCTGTCTTCTATGCTTCCATCCGGGCGGCTTGTCAGCAGACGCAGGCCGCTCTTCCATTTTTTACAGAACTGTTACACACTTTACGATACATTGTAACATATTGACAGCATGATTCACAATAGCATCTTGCGTTAAATCTCCGGAAAAATGCTCCCCCTCTTTCCCAGATAGGTCTTATAGCTGGTGGGGGACATCCCGTATTCCTTCCTGAAATTCCGCAGGAAGGAGGAATAATCCGAAAAACCGCAGCGTCCCCAGACCTCTCCCACCGCCTCTCCCTCCTGCAAAAGCTCGCAGGCATGGATCAGCCTCTTATTATTCAGATAGACGTGTACGGTAGTTCCGGTCAGTTCCTTGAAGCGGCGCAGAAAATGATATTTGCTCATGTGCACCTGTTCCGCCAGCTCGTCCAGGGAAACCGCCTCCTGCATGTGGGCTTCAATGTAATCGTTCACCTGCTCCACCAACTCATGATGCACCCGCGTTTTCTCTCCGGAGGAAAAGGCATCCTTTTCACACAGTTCATTCAAATAAAGGAAAAAAAGCGTCAGCTGCGCCCGGTCATATAACCGTTTCCCCTTCATGCCCTCCATATCCGGCACATCCGTCATGGCCGCCCGC
>CAJFMW010000253.1 GCA_904392525.1 uncultured Eisenbergiella sp. | reverse complement strand
CTCCTGCAGATTGTGTCCTTCTCCGGGAATGTAGCTCGTCACTTCGATTCCGTTGGAAAGACGTACTCTGGCGATCTTTCTAAGAGCGGAGTTAGGCTTCTTGGGGGTTAAAGTCTTAACAGCGGTGCAGACACCTCTCTTCTGCGGGGAAGAAGCGTTGATCGGCTTCTTGTGAAGGGAATTGTATCCTCTCTGGAGAGCCGGTGCAGTGGACTTCTTAACGCTGGTCTGACGTCCCTTTCTCACTAACTGGTTAAATGTTGGCATTCTTTTTCACCTCCTGCGGTATAGGTTAACATTGTTCGCGGCTTCCGGAATCACTGCATCATAAAAAATGCATCCGAATGCACGCTAGATTAGTATACGTGCTTCCCTCTGCCTTGTCAAGCTGTTTCCTAAAAAATTACTGTAAAGACGCGGTAAAATCCGCTCTTTACTCTTCAAACATCCTCCTCAGGCTCTCCCCTGCCGCTTCCATCCGGCTTCCGACCCTGTTTCTGACCGCTTCCAGCGCGGTTGCTCTCCCCTCCGGCTCCTCGGCATCCGGAATCTCCGGGAGCTGTTCCTTCATTTTGGAAAGACGGGTGTTGATCGCCTGCCATTCCATCTCGTAGCTCATATACAGCCTGCTCGCCCTGTCCATCTGGGAAAGCTGCTCCCCGCAGAGAGCAAGGGCATCGCTGATGCAGGCCGCAGCTTCCTTTAAAAGCACGTCCCTCTCAATCAACGCATCACGCAGTCCGGCAGCTTCCCTGTTTTTGGCGGAGAGCATATTCTGCAGGGATGTGATCTGGCGCTTTGCGGAAGCCACTTCATACCGCAGATTTACAAGCTCATTCTCCTCTTCCCTCCCGCTCTCCGGATGCGGAACCGTTTTCCTCTCTTCCTTTTCCATTGGCCCTCCTCACGCGCTCCCTGCCGTTGCGACAGGGAAACCCTTACGAATACTCCTTACCGCCGTCAAAGGGGCGGCAAAAGCTTTCCGCTCCTGCCGCCCCTTTCATTTTCGCCTCTGCCGCAATTCCGGCAAAAACGCATCTATCTCTTTTTATTCTTCGTCTGAAGCGCCGACAGCCACGGTTTCCTCCGCATCGCCGTCCGCCTCTTCCGGAATCTCTGCATCTGTGTCAAACGCATCCGAAGCATCGGAGTTATCCGCATCAAACGCATCCATATCGGAGGCATCCGCCTCATCCGGCATATCCTGACCGGCAGGTTCCTCGTCAAAATCCAGTTCGTCATCCAGATCCAGCGTATCCTCCAGACCGATATCGGTGCTCAGATGCACATCGCGGTAACGCTTCATGCCGGTTCCCGCCGGAATCAGCTTACCGATGATAACGTTCTCCTTCAGACCGATCAGCGGATCCACCTTACCCTTGATAGCAGCTTCCGTAAGAACCTTGGTGGTCTCCTGGAAGGATGCCGCAGACAGGAAGGAATTGGTCGCAAGAGCAGCCTTCGTAATTCCCAGAAGGATCTGCTTGCCGTCTGCGGGCTGTTTGCCCTCGGCGATCAGAGACTCGTTCAGGTCCTCATACTCCAGCGCATCCACCAGAGTTCCCGGCAGGAAATCGGTATCTCCACTTTCTTCAATGCGGACCTTCTTCAGCATCTGACGCACAATCACCTCGATGTGCTTGTCGCTGATATCCACGCCCTGCAGACGGTATACGCGCTGTACCTCGCGGAGCATGTAATCCTGCACCGCACGGATTCCCTTGATCTTCAGCAGATCATGAGGGTTCACGCTACCTTCTGTCAGCTCGTCACCGGCCTCCAGCTCCTGACCGTCCACCACCTTGATTCTGGATCCGTAAGGAATCAGATATGCCTTGGATTCTCCGGTCTCATGGTTGGTAATGATGACTTCACGCTTCTTCTTGGTATCCTTAATCACAGCCGTGCCGCCGAACTCCGCGATAATCGCAAGTCCCTTCGGCTTTCTGGCCTCAAACAGCTCCTCTACACGGGGAAGACCCTGTGTGATATCGTCACCCGCCACACCGCCGGTATGGAAGGTACGCATGGTAAGCTGGGTACCTGGCTCACCGATGGACTGTGCCGCGATGATTCCGACCGCTTCTCCGACCTGCACCTCTTCACCGGTCGCCATGTTGGCTCCGTAGCACTTTGCGCAGATTCCGTTATGGGAACGGCAGCTAAGAATCGTTCTGATCTTCACCTTTTCAATGGGCTCTCCCTTTTTGTCCACGCCAATGCTCAGAATCTTTTCCGCGCGGCTGGGAGTGATCATATGATTCTTCTTTACGAGCACGTTGCCATCGCGGTCACAGATATCCTCGCAGGATACCCTGCCCGTGATACGATCCTTCAGATTTTCAATGGTCTCCTTGCCGTCCATGAAGGCGCTGACCTCCATGCCGGGGATCTCATCTCTTCCCTCGCAGCAATCCGTTTCACGGATGATCAGCTCCTGGGATACGTCAACCATTCGTCTGGTCAGATATCCGGAGTCTGCGGTACGCAGAGCGGTATCGGAAAGTCCCTTACGGGCTCCGTGTGCCGACATGAAGTATTCCAGTACGTCCAGTCCCTCACGGAAGTTGGACTTGATGGGCAGCTCGATGGTACGTCCGGTGGTATCCGCCATCAGT
>CAJFMW010000252.1 GCA_904392525.1 uncultured Eisenbergiella sp. | reverse complement strand
GCAGCACCTTCAGCGCCGTGAGCAGTCCGTTCTTCTTTCTTTTTACCATACATTCCACATAGGTTTCGTTCATCTTCCGACTCCTTTTGCCTCTGAAACGCCATGCTTTTCAAACACTGTAAGCATTTTGAGAGACTGTTTTTCTACTGGTTAATATGATATTACAAATTTCGCCCTGTTGCAAGAAGCAACTGCAAGGACATTAAAAATTCACAGGGAATTTAGAAAATTTTCAGAAGTTGTCCCTGGCGCTTCATTGACTTTATTTCATCGACCGACTATCATAGTAAAAAGAATGAACCGCCGCTTCTCGCGGCAGAAAGAGGGAAATATGGCAGCGGGCAATTCCGTAATGGATGAAATCAGAGAACAACATAAAAAAATGAAAGACAAAAGTCTGAAAGAAAAGTTTCAGTATTTCTGGGAGTATTACAGGGTCGCAACGCTGGTTACCATCCTTGCGATTGTTTTCATCGGGAATCTGGTCTATACCGTTGTGACCGCAAAGGACAGCGCGTTTTATGCAGTCTTCGTCAACGGCTATACCGATATGGATACGGAAGAATATATGGCCGGTTTTGATGAATACGCGCAGATTGACACGAAGAACTACAGCACCACTCTGGAAACCAACTTCACCCTGAACCAGGATTCGGCGGATACTTATTCAGTGGCGAACCTCCAGAAATTTGCCGCTCAGGTTGCCGCTCAGGAGGTGGATGTGATGATTGCGGATCCGGATACATTTCAGCGGTATACAGATGAAGGATTTCTTGGCGGCCTGAATGAATTTCTTTCGGAAGAAACACTTTCCAAATATTCGGACCGTCTGATCTATGCCAATATTCCGGATGACGATACGGAAGAAGATGTTCCGGTAGGAATCGAAATTTCAGACTGTGCACTTCTTCAGGAAACGCAGGCCTACGCCGGATACGACAAGGTTTATTTCGGCATAGTGGTCAATACCGAACATGCGGAAAACGCGGAAAAGTTTCTGGAATATATCTTCCAGGAACACTGACGTCACAGACTGTTAACATACCATGTATGATTAAATCTATGGAACCATTGACAGATGGATATTTTTACAGCCCGGAAAGGAGGACTGCGGCCTGGCTTTTCGGGCTGTTTTTCTTGCCTGTGGGATATCCGGCTGTGCTTCATCTGTCCGGTAAGATTTCTGTTATATACTGATCAGCGGATGACCTGGCATCGAGTTCTCCACACGTCTGCAGCATCAAAAACGCAGAACAACATGGCAGACTACCATGGTGTCCTGCGTTTGCTTTCTATCCCAGCAGCTCCTTCAAAATCCGGTTCACGCCCGCCGGATCCGCCTTTCCCTTCATCGCCTTCATGGTCTGGCCCACCAGGAAGCCGAGCGCTTTTTCCTTGCCGCCCCGGTAATCCTCCACGGACTTGGGATTTTCCGCGATCACCTGCTCCACCACGGCGCGCAGCGCTCCCTCGTCGTTCACGGTTTTCAGGCCTTTCTCCTGCGCATATTCCTGCGGGTCCACATCCCGGTCGTACATGGCTTCAAAGATTTCCTTTGCCTGAGCCCCGTTGATCTCCCTGCGGTCCGCCATGCCGATCAGCTCCGCCAGGTGGGCCGGCGAAAAGCGAAGCTCCTCCGGTTCCTCTCCGTTCTCCTTCAGGAGGCGCATGGTTTCTCCCATGATCCAGTTGGACACCTTCTTGGGCTGGCCGCAGAGAGCGGAAGCCTGCTCGAACAGGTCCGCCAGAGCCTTGGAGCCGGTGATGATGTCGATATCATATTCCGGAATCTCGTATTCCCTGCGGTAGCGCTCCATTTTCTCCGTGCGGAATTCCGGCAGACCGGCGCGCACACGCTCCAGCCACTCTTCGCTGATGAATACGGGCGGCAGATCCGGGTCCGGGAAATAACGGTAATCCTTCGCGTCCTCTTTGGAACGCATGGCGTAGGAATACTCCTTGTTGTCATCCCAGCGCCTGGTCTCCTGAATCACGCTCTTTCCCTCGGAAAGAAGCTCGATCTGCCGGGCCGTTTCTCCCTCGATGGCGCGCGCGATTGCCTTGAAGGAATTCAGGTTCTTCATTTCCGTTCTGGTTCCAAAGGCTTCTGTTCCCGCCTCTCTTACGGAAAGGTTCACGTCCGCGCGCATGCTGCCCTCTTGGAGCTTACAGTCGGAAGCGCCAAGATACTGGATGATCAGACGCAGCTTTTCCAGGTAGGCGATCACCTCGTCCGCGCTGCGCATGTCCGGTTCCGACACAATCTCAATCAGCGGAACGCCGGAGCGGTTGTAGTCCACCAGGGAAATGTCCTCCCATTCATCATGGATCAGCTTTCCCGCATCCTCCTCCATATGGATCTCGTGGATTCCCACGTTTTTCTTTCCTGCCGCCGTCTCGATCTCCACATGCCCGTTTCTGCAGATGGGAAGATAGAGCTGGGAAATCTGGTAGTTCTGCGGATTGTCCGGGTAAAAATAGTTTTTCCGGTCGAATTTGCACAGGCGCGTGATCTCACAGTCCGTCGCCAGCCCGACTCCCATGGCGTATTCCACCACCTGCCTGTTCAGAACGGGAAGGGAACCGGGCATTCCCGTGCAGACCGGACAGGTGTGGGTGTTCGGCTCCGCTCCAAACGCCGTGGAGCAGCCGCAGAATATTTTCGTTTTGGTGGCCAGT
>CAJFMW010000251.1 GCA_904392525.1 uncultured Eisenbergiella sp. | reverse complement strand
TCGGGTGTGATGCACCAGCCGCATAGAGGAAGAAAGGAGAGAAAACGGCGTATGCTGGAAGCGAAGAATCTGAGCTTTTCCTATGAAAAGAAATCCGATTCCCGGAAAATTCTGGAGGATGTGACCCTGTCTGTCGGACAGGGAGAGCGGGTGGGAATTCTTGCACCGAGCGGAGCGGGAAAAACCACACTCCTCAAAATCCTGGGCGGGTATCTTTTGCCGGACTCCGGCTGTGTGCTTGTGGACGGGCAGCCGCTTCCGAAGAAGGGGCACTGCCCGGTGCAGCTCATCTGGCAGCATCCGGAAAAGGCGGTGAATCCCAGGCTTCGGCTGGAAAAGACGCTGGCGGAGGGCGGACCGGAGAATCCGGAACTGGAGCGCCGCCTGGGCATTCTGCCGGAATGGAAAAACCGTTTTCCCCAGGAGCTTTCCGGCGGAGAGCTGCAGCGCTTCTGTATTGCCAGGGCACTGGGGCCGGAAACGAAATATCTGCTCTGCGACGAGATCAGCACCATGCTGGATCTGATTACCCAAGGCCAGATCTGGCGGTTTTTGATGGAAGAGACGGAAGAAAGAAAAATCGGAATGGTGATCACAAGCCACAGCCAGGAGCTTCTGGATCATGTCTGCACCAGGCAGATCCGGCTCGATGAGCTGTAAACGGCGGAATGAGAGGTAAGATTGAAAAATAAGCCCGATGGCTTATTTTTCAATCGGCAGATCGCAGAGGAGAAATCACCTGCGTAATTTCTCCTCGCGGCCTCAGCGTAAAACGCTTCGGTATGGAGGTAAAAATGGACGCAAGGGAAGTGCTTGTTAAATATAAAAACGGAGAAATGTCTCTTGATGAGGCGGAGCTGTATTTCCGCCGGGAACCCTTTGAGGAGCTGGAATACGCCAAGCTGGATACGCACAGAAAGCTGCGCTCCGGCTTCGCGGAGGTGGTGTTCTGCAGCGGGAAGGCGGATGCGCATCTGCTTTCCATTTTCAAAAGGCTCTATGAGGAGGAAGGCGAGGTGTTCGGAACCAGGGCGTCACAGCAGCAGTACGAGCTGGTAAAGAGCGCGCTGCCCCAAGTCAGCTATGATCCGGTCTCCCGGATTCTGAAAATTGAAAAGGAAGGAAAGGAACACATCGGGAAGATCGCCGTCTGTACGGCGGGAACGGCGGATATCCCGGTGGCGGAGGAGGCGGCGCAGACGGCGGAATACTTTGGAAGTCATGTGGAACGCATTTACGATGTGGGGGTGAGCGGCCTGCATCGGCTGATGTCCAGACTGGAGCAGATCCAGAGCGCCAACTGCGTGGTGGCAGTGGCGGGAATGGAAGGGGCGCTGGCCAGCGTGCTGGGCGGCCTGGTGGCCAATCCCGTGCTGGCGGTTCCCACCTCGGTGGGCTATGGGGCCAGCATGAACGGCCTCTCCGCCCTGCTCACCATGATCAACTCCTGTGCCAACGGCATCGCGGTGCTCAACATTGACAACGGCTACGGCGCAGGCTACATGGCAACCCAGATCAATCGTCTGGCGGAAAGAAACGGAAAGGAAAAAGAATAATGGGAAAATGTTTATATCTGGAATGTATGTCCGGAATCAGCGGAGATATGACGGCGGCGGCACTTTTAGACCTGGGAGCGGGAAGGGAGGCGCTGGAGCGGGCGCTTCGCTCCCTGCCGGTGGACGGATTTTCCGTCGCTATCAGCCGGGTGAAGAAGTCCGGCTTGGATGTGTGCGATTTTGATGTGCGCCTGGACGCCGACCATGAAAATCATGACCATGACATGGAATATCTGTTCGGCGGCCATCTGCCCGAAAGCGGGCATTCCCATGGAACGGACGTGCAGGCGGAGTCCATTGCCGCTCATGTCCACAGCCATGAGCATGAAGACGGCCACAGCCATGAGCATGACCACGATCATGGACATACCCACGACCATTCTCACCCTCATGAGCACCGCGGGATGAAGGAGATTCTGGAGATCATCAGCCAGGCGGATATGACGGAGCGGGCGAAGGCGACGGCGGTCCGGATTTTTGAAATTCTGGCGGAGGCGGAGGCAAAGGCCCATGGTGTCAGCCGGGAAGAGGTGCATTTTCATGAGGTGGGAGCGGTGGACTCCATCGTGGATATTGTGACTGCGGCGGTCTGCCTGGATGAGCTGGATGTGACAGAGGTGATCGTGCCTTACCTGTGCGAAGGAAATGGAATGGTCAGGTGCCAGCACGGCCTGATTCCGATTCCGGTTCCGGCAGTGGCAAATATCGCCCAGGCCCATGGACTGGTGCTGAAGCCTACGGAAATTCAGGGAGAGCTGGTTACACCCACCGGCGCGGCGATTGTCGCTGCCATCCGCACTGCCGACCGGCTGCCGGAACGGTTCACCATTCAGAAAATCGGTCTGGGCGCAGGAAAACGGCAGTATGAACGGCCCAGCATCCTGCGGGCCATGCTGATTGAAGAGGCTTCCGTAAAAAGCGATGAGATATGCAAGCTGGAAACCAATATCGACGACTGCACGGGAGAAATGCTGGGCTATGTGATGGAGCGCCTGTTTGAAGCCGGAGCGAGGGACGTTCATTACGAGCCGGTTTTCATGAAGAAAAACAGGCCCGCCTGGCAGCTCAACGTGATCTGTGATCCGAAGGACAGAGAACGCATGGAGGAGATCATTTTTGCGGAGACCAC
>CAJFMW010000250.1 GCA_904392525.1 uncultured Eisenbergiella sp. | reverse complement strand
CAATTTTATTGTAGCATAGGAGGATTTTTATTGATATCCTTACCGTTTCCTACTACTCTATTCTCCCCAGCATAGCTGGGGGATTAGACCTTTCATTTATATAGTACGCTATTAAAGTGTGCCTGCACGCTGACCGCGGCGGCGCAATATCCAGGCTGTACGTGCCTGAGCTCTGCCGGAGACGGCGGACAATCATGATGGGGGGAAACGACTTCCGGCCGATTTTAAGAAAAAACGACGGAGGTTTTTATCCTTCCCTCTTTTTTTATTTGAATTTTATTTGAAATAGAAAAAATACAGAAGAATCCCTATGTACGGAGGAAGAAACTGTGAATACGCAAAAGAAAGAAATCCTGTATGCCGGCATCGATATCGGCTCAACCACCACCAAAGCAGTCGTCGTAGACGCTCAGAACGGACAGATCATTCACTCCGGTTACCGCAGGCACAGCGCCCAGCAGGCGGCGAGCGTGATCGAGTGTCTGAAGGAGCTTTTGAAAAAATTCCCGGAGGCGGAATTTTTCCTCGCCCTCACCGGCTCCGGCGCCAAGACGCTTTCGGACCGGCTCGGCCTGCCCTATGTGCAGGAGGTGGTTGCCAATTCCATCGCCGTCCGGAAGCTGTACAAAAATGTGAATACCGCCATCGAACTGGGCGGCCAGGACGCCAAGGTTCTGTTTTTCCGCAGGGACACGCAGAGCGGCCAGCTTGAGGTGGCGGATATGCGGATGAACGGAAGTTGCGCCGGCGGCACGGGCGCCTTTCTGGACGAGGTTGCCGCCATCCTGCGCATTCCCGTGGAGGAGCTGAACCGGACGGCGGATCGGGGAGAAACGGTCTATGACATCTCCGGCCGATGCGGCGTCTATGCCAAAACGGATATCCAGCCCCTTCTGAATCAGGGCGTTTCCAAAGAAAACCTGGCGCTCTCCTCCTTCCATGCCGTGGCGAAGCAGACCATCGGCGGCCTGGCACAGGGACTGGACATCCGCGGTCCCGTGCTTTTTGAGGGCGGCCCGATGACCTTTAACCCGGTGCTGATCCGCGTCTTTGCCCAGCGCCTGAATCTGACCGAGGAAGAGATCCTTGTGCCAGAGCATCCGGAAACCATCGTGGCCTACGGAGCGGCGCTCTCCCTGGACAGCCTGTTCGCCCAGAGCCGTACCCCTGTGGACCTGAACGGCCTGCTGAAAACCATGGACGGTCTCCATCAGTCGATTCAGGTGGAAAATGTGGGAACCACGCCTCTCTTCTTTGAATCGGCGGAGGAAAAAGAAGAATTTCTGCGCCGTCACGCGCTGCCGGAGCAGAGCTTCTGCCCCGGCCGGAAAAAAACGGACGGGAGTGTTCAGACAGACGGACAGCAGGTCCAAAACGCCAGGCCTACAAACGAACCGGTGCGCGCCTATCTCGGCATCGACTGCGGCAGCACCACCACCAAATTCGTGCTGATCGACGAGGGCGAAAACCTTCTGGATTCCTTCTACGCCTCCAACGCGGGAGAACCGCTGGAGGTGGCAAGAAAGGCTCTGTGGGAAATGAAGGAGAAATGGGATGCGGCCGGAACGCCCCTTTCCATCCTTGCCGTCGGTACCACGGGCTATGGAGAGCTTCTGATGGAGCGTGCCTTCAGCGCGGAATACCATGTGGTGGAGACGGTGGCCCACGCAAGAGCGGCGGCGAAGTACGTGCCGGACGCCACCTTTCTTCTGGACATCGGCGGCCAGGACATGAAGGCCATCTGGCTGGACCGGGGCGTGATCACCAACATCGTGGTCAACGAGGCCTGCTCCTCCGGCTGCGGCTCCTTCCTGGAAAACTTCGCCGCGACCCTTCACATCCCGGTGGAACAGATCGCGGAATCCGCCTTTGCCTCCGACAGCCCGGCGGCTCTCGGAAGCCGCTGCACCGTTTTCATGAACAGCAGCATCGTCACCGCCCAGAGAAGCGGCAGACAGCCCCAGGACATCATGGCGGGCCTGTGCCGTTCCATCATTGAAAATGTGTTCACCAAGGTCATCCGGGTTTCCAATCTGGATTCCCTTGGCGACAAAATCGTGGTGCAGGGCGGCACCTTCCGCAACGACGCGGTGCTGCGCGCCCTGGAGCAGTATCTGGGACGGGAGGTTGTGCGCGCGCCCTATCCCGGTGTGATGGGAGCCATCGGCGCCGCCATCCTGGCAAAAGAAAACCGGGAAAAGCAGCTTTCTCAGGGAATGGAACCGAAACACACCTTTATCGGTCTGGACGCCATGCAGGATTTCTCCTATTCCCAGGCGGAGGATTCTCCCTGCCCGTTCTGCGGAAACCACTGTAAACGAACGATCCTGCATTTTTCCAACGGAAGCTTCTGGGTGACCAACAACCGCTGTGAACGGGGCGAGGTGGTAGGCGATCCCAAAGAAGCCTCCGTCATCGCCGCAGTAAAGGAAAAACAGAAGGAAAGGGAACGCACGCCGAACCTGTTCAGGCTGCGGGAAAGGCTGCTGTTTCAGGACTATCCCATTTTCACGAATCCCGCTGACAGAAATACCGTCATCGGACTGCCCCGGGTGCTGGCCTTCTGGGATACCATGCCCTTCTGGAGCACCTTTTTCCGGAGCCTGGGCTTCACCATACGCCTTTCCGCTCCCAGCAGCCGGGCCATGTACGA
This sequence comes from uncultured Eisenbergiella sp., assembly GCA_904392525.1. GTDB lineage: Bacteria > Bacillota > Clostridia > Lachnospirales > Lachnospiraceae > Eisenbergiella. Next base: position 67 of record CAJFMW010000250.1, on the reverse strand, counting down.
AAGCGGGCTTTCCGCCGTCACCTCGGACACGGTATGCTTTCCCGCCAAGCTGGTGCACGGACATCTG
>CAJFMW010000249.1 GCA_904392525.1 uncultured Eisenbergiella sp. | reverse complement strand
CAGGATGGACGAGATTTCCCGGAAGCTCCTGTCCTCGAAATATTTCAGGATGATCAGGGATTTTTCATCCGGAGAAAGGGTGTCCAGCGCCTGATACAGATCGAGTCTGTCATCCACGGAGAGGTCCTCTTCCCTGGCGGGAAGGGAGTCGTCGGGCTCGTAAAAATCGTACCGGTTCTGTTTTTTCAGAAGATCGCAGGCGCAGTTGATGATGATACGGCTCATCCAGGTGTCAAAAAATTCCGGCTTTTCCAGGCGTTTCAGATGGATGAAGCCCCGGTAGGCAGCCTCAGAGAGAATCTCCAGCGCGTCATGTTCGTTTTTGACGTAGCAGTATGCCAGCCTGTAGAATTTTGTCTGGGATTCCTCCATGCGCCGGGCGAACTGTTTTGCTGTCATGGAATGGTTCATTACCCCTCTGTTTCCTTTCTGCCGCCGTGAGGAGGCGTATTGTTTTCTGTTTTCACCTATTAGACTGTCCGGGAAGAGAAAAAGTTTGCGTTATTTTCAAAAAAATGATAAAAGTTAGTATGGCATTGGAAAGTATAGCATTGGTCGGCATGGAGGTAAAGATTTAAAAATGCGTTTTATCATATCCCCGGCGAAAAAAATGAAAACGGATACGGATACCCTTGCGCCCGCCGGACTTCCGGCCTGTCTGGACCGGGCGCAGGAGCTTCTGGACTGGATGAGAAAAAAGAGCCTTCCCGAGATGAAGGCGGTATGGAAGTGTTCGGATAAAATCGCGCAGGAGGCTTACGAACGGCTGGAGAAAACGGAACTGAAACGGAATCTGACCCCGGCGCTGGTTTCATACGAGGGCATTCAGTATCAGTATATGGCGCCTGCGGTGTTTGAGGACGGACAGTGGGACTATGTGCAGGAGCATGTGCGCATTCTGTCGGGCTTTTACGGAATTCTGCGGCCGCTGGACGGGGTGGTTCCCTATCGGCTGGAGATGCAGGCGAAGGCGTCGGATGCGGGCAGTCTGTACGCATTCTGGGGGCGGAGCCTGTATGAGCGGCTGGCCGCGGAGACGGACTGTATTGTGAATCTGGCATCCAGGGAGTATGCGCTCTGCGTGGAAAAATATCTGGAAAAGGAAATGCGGTATGTGACCTGCGTTTTCGGGGAAGAACAGGGAAAGACGGATGCGGGCCATCAGGCCTGTGCCCTGGATGAAGCTCAAAGGACTTCTTCGCCTGTGATTCAGAAGGGCACCCACGCCAAGATGGCCCGCGGGGAGATGGTGCGCTTTGCGGCGGAACACAGGATTTCGGCGCCGGAAGGGCTGAAGGACTTTAACAGACTGGGGTATGAATACCGGGAAGAATATTCGGAAAGAGATCTTTATGTATTCTGCAGGAGTGTTCCAAGTGACAGGGATTGAGCGTTACAGTACGGTTGGCAAAGCGGTTTTCGCGTTTTGGGCAGTACGAATTCAGTAAAAGTACGGTTGAAAATGCAGGAGCTGTAATTTTAGCCGTATAATTTCCTGAAACTGTACGGTTTTAGAGGGAAAAATGGGCCAGTAACCGTAGGTTTTTCTATATCGATACGGTTATGGATGAAAGTTTCAGGTTTGGAGCGGTATATGGCCTGAAATTTGTACCGCCGAAAAAGAGTATTTTGATTTTGGGGCGGTATTGCGATGGCGGCGCTAAGTCAGCTGTATTGCCGAGTGGTGACGCATCGGCAGGAAGCAGTTAACTGCGCGGCTGCAGCATTGACAGAACCTGTTTTCATGGCTTAAACTGAAAAGACACAGAAGATGGAGGAAAAAATGTTTATTATTGCAGGTTTGGGGAATCCCAAAAAGGAATATGAAAATACCAGACACAACGTGGGTTTTGAAGTGATTGACGCCCTGGCGGATCATTACGGCATCCGGGTGATCGACAGAAAGCATCGGGCACTGGTGGGAAAAGGCGTGATCGAAGGGCAGAAGGTGCTTCTGGCAAAGCCCTTAACCTATATGAATCTGAGTGGTGAAAGCCTTCGGGAGATCATAGATTATTATAAGGAAGATCCGGAAACGCAGCTTCTGGTGATCTGTGATGATATCAGTCTGGACGTGGGGCAGCTGCGCATCCGCAAAAAGGGCAGCGCGGGAGGCCATAACGGGCTGAAGAACATCATTGCCAATCTGGGCACCCAGGATTTCATGCGGCTTCGGGTGGGCGTGGGAGAAAAGCCTGCGGGACGGGACCTGGCGGATTATGTACTGGGCCATTTTCCGGCTGCGGAGCGAAAGGTCATGGATGAGAGCGTCCGGCAGGCGGCGGAGGCGGCTGTGATGGTCCTGACGGAAGGGCCGGATGCGGCGATGAACCGTTATAATCAGAAGCGGAAAGAAATGGAGCAGGAGTAAAAGCGGGATGAAGGCATTAACGGCACCACTGCGGGAGCTGGCGGAGTTTGAGGAGGGCCAGTCCCTTTTAAAAAAGGAAAAGGCCAGCATCGGCTATACGGGCTGTACGGACGCGCAGAAGCTTCATCTGGCCTGTGGGCTGAGCGAAGATTTTCTTTATAAGGTCATCGTTACCCACAGCGATCTGCGGGCCAGGGAAATTTATGAAGAATATCTGTTTTATGATAAAAGTACGGTGCTGTATCCGGCCAAGGACCTGATTTTCTATCAGGCGGACATCCACGGAAATCAGCTGGTTGCGGACCGGATGAAGGTGCTGCGGAAGCTGATTGAGGGAAGGCCGGTCACGGTGGTGACCACCTTTGCCGCGCTGATGAGCCCGCAGGTGCCGTTAGAGGAGAT
>CAJFMW010000248.1 GCA_904392525.1 uncultured Eisenbergiella sp. | reverse complement strand
ATAAACAACATGAATCGGGGATATGGATATGAGTTCAAAGACCAGAATTGTGGTACTGCATCTGAAAGAATTGATATATACCGGAATCTTTGCGGTACTTGGAATCCTCTTCCTCCTGCTTCTCATCATCATGTTCCTGCCCGGAAAGAGCCAGACGCCGGAGGACGGAGAGGCGGGAAGCGACCGCTTTGTTCCGGGAAAATACACCACCTCGGTGATTCTGGGGAATTCCTCCGTAGACGTGGAGGTGGTGGTGGATGCCAACAACATCAACTCCATCCGGCTTGTGAATCTGGATGAAGCGGTCACCACCATGTATCCGCTGATGGAGCCCGCGCTCAACGATCTCGCCGTGCAGATCTGTGAACAGCAGTCTCTGGAAGACATCAGCTACTCCGAGGACAACAAATATACCTCCCAGGTTCTGCTGGAAGCGATCTCTTCCGCACTGGAAAAGGCGGAAGTCACGCCCGGAAGCTCTCTGGAAGCGCCCCGTTCCGGAGACAGCTCCTCCGAAGGTAATTCCTCCAGAGGTAATTCCTCTGCCTCAGGCAGCTCTGCCGGAGGTGAAACAGAAAGCTCCGCACCGGAAGCCTCCGGCACAGGAACTTCCGGTGCAGGAACGTCCGGCACGGGAACCTCTGATGCAGGGACCTCCGCTTCTCAGACCGGCACCGGTACAGACTCCGCAGAGTGAGTCTGTACCGGTGCTTTTCATCCCTGAAACTGTTCGCCGCATGGCGGAGTCTGAAATCCCCCAAACAGCCGTCTGCACCATTCTACAGCGCTTCCGCCTCCGCGAGCCACAGCGCGCTGCAGGCGTCGGAGGGCATCCGCAGATCCCCTCTGGGAGAAACCGCCACGCTTCCCACCTTAGGGCCGTCCGGCAGGCAGGAGCGTTTGAACTGCTGGGTGAAAAACCGGCGGCAGAAATTTTTCAGCCATTTCAGGATCACATCCTCCTCATATTTTCCCGCGAAGGCCGACTTCGCAATGCGGTAGATTTTGGCCGGGGAAAAGCCGCAGCGGAGCATGTAGTACAGGAAAAAGTCATGCAGCTCATAGGGCCCCACCAGATCCTCCGTTTTCTGGCTGATCTTTCCATCCACCGGGGGCAGAAGCTCCGGACTGACCGGCGTATCCAGCACGTCAAGAAGGACTGCGGAAAGCTCCGGATCGCCGCAGGTATCCGCATAGTAGCGCACCAGATGGCGCACCAGGGTCTTGGGCACGCCCGCGTTCACGCCGTACATGGACATGTGGTCTCCGTTGTAGGTGGCCCAGCCCAGCGCCAGCTCGGACATGTCTCCCGTGCCGATCACCAGTCCGTTTTCCGCATTGGCGATGTCCATCAGCACCTGGGTCCGTTCTCTGGCCTGGCTGTTTTCATAGGTGACGTCATGAACCGCTTCATCGTGGCCGATGTCCCTGAAATGCAGCCGCACCGCCTCCTGAATGTTGACCTCCGTCAGGGAAGCGCCCAGCGTGCGCGTCAGTCTGCAGGCGTTCTCATAGGTCCGGTCCGTGGTGCCGAAGCAGGGCATGGTTACGCACCGGATGTTTTCCCGGGGAATGCCCAGCAGATCGAAGGCGCGTGCCGTCACAAGAAGTGCAAGCGTGGAATCCAGACCGCCGGAAATCCCGATCACCGCGCAGCGGCTTTTCGTATGCTCCAGCCTCTTTTTCAGGCCATGGGACTGGATGGAGAGGATTTCCTCGCAGCGTCGGTTCTTCATTCCCTCATCCGAAGGAACGAAGGGCTGTGTGGGAAAAAATCTCTGCAGGGAAAGCTCCTCTTTTTTCATATGCACCGGAATGATCAGATAGCCCTCCTTTTCCGGCGCAGGGAAGGTGTTCATCCGGCGTCTTTCATGGCGCAGTCTGTGGATGTCCAGATCCGCATAGATGGTCTGGTTTTCAAACCGTTTTGCCTCTGACAGCAGCACGCCGTTTTCCGCGATCAGGTTATGACCGCCAAAGACCAGATCCTGGGTGGATTCCCCGTCTCCCGCGCTGGCATATACATATCCGGTCACAAGCCTTGCGCTGGTGGCCTCCACCAGCTGTCTGCGGTAGGCGTCCTTTCCCACCGTCTCATTGGAGGCGGACAGATTGACGATCACCGTGGCCCCGGCCAGGCAGTGTGCGGTGGAAGGGGTCTGCGCCGCCCACAGGTCCTCGCAGATCTCACAGCCCACCGTCAGCCCCTCTACGCCGTCACAGTCAAAGAGGATCTCCCGCCCGAAGGGAATCGTATCCCCCTCAAAGGTAAGGAAATCTACCTGATCCGGAGCAGGCATGAAATGACGGGTTTCATAAAACTCCGCGTAACCCGGCAGAGCCGTTTTGGGAATGAAGGCGAGCACCCGTCCGTCCTGAAGGGCAGCCGCCACGTTATACAGCTTCCCGTCCTTCTCCAGTGGAAGTCCCACGAAGACCAGGGCGTCCAGCCCTTCCGTATGCGCCGCGATCCGCCGCAGCGCCTCCTTCGCTCCTGAAAGCAGCGTCTCCTGCAGGAACAGGTCCTGGCAGGTATATCCGGTGATGCACAGCTCCGGGAAAACGAGGATCCGCGCTCCGTTTTCTGCCGCCTCATCGATTCCCCTTTCAATCTGCTCCGCGTTGTACGCGGTATCGGCGACCCTGATTTCCGGCGTCAGAGCCGCCGCCCTGATAAAACCATCTTTCATAATTCCCTCCATGCCGAAGCGTTTTACGCTGAGGCACGCGCGCCGAACCTCGAACCTCCAGTTCGGCGCTGCGATAACGGGATTTGCGACGCTTCGGCGCAAATCCTGATTGAAAAATGCGCTATCGAGCGCATTTTTCAATCTTCCCTCTCTTCATCCCTGCAGCTGTCTGATCTGAACCAGATCCTCCACGCTGAACTGATATGCCGTATTACAGAAATGGCATTTCACCTCGATGGGCTCACCGTCTTTGATCATCTCATCCATTTCCTTTTTTCCGATGCTGTAAAGGGCCTTCGCCACCCGTTCCCTGCTGCAGTTGCAATAGAACTCTACGGGCATGTCGGATAAAATCTCCATGTCCATTCCTTCCAGAAGAATGCCGAGAATCTGCTCCGGGCTGTTTCCGTCCTCCAGAAGCTTTGTCACGGAATGAATGCGGCTTAAGTTCGCTTCAAGCTTCTCAATGACATTTCCTTCCGCAAAGGGCATGAGCTGGACAATGAAGCCGCCGGCCTGCTTTACCGTATTGTTTTTCTCCATCAGGACGCCCAGCCCCACCGAGGAGGGCACCTGCTCCGAAGCCGCAAAATAATAGGTCAGATCCTCGGCGATCTCTCCCGTCTGAAGCTGGGTCTGACCCACATAGGGCTCCTTCAGCCCCAGATCCTTGATTACGCGCAGAGAGCCCGCCCCAACCGCGCCGCCAACGTCCAGCTTTCCCTGACTGTTTGGCGGAAGGATGACCTGGGGATTGACCGCGTAGCCCTTCACTCTGCCCTTGCTGTCCGCGGTCACGGTAAGGCCGCCCGCCGGGCCGTCTCCCTGAACCTGCAGGGTGAGAATATCCGCCTCTCCCTTCATCATGCTTCCCATCATCGCTCCCGCGCACAGGAGCCTTCCCAGCGCCGCCGTCATCACCGGGCTGGTATCATGCGCCGCGCGCGCCGTCTCCACC
>CAJFMW010000247.1 GCA_904392525.1 uncultured Eisenbergiella sp. | reverse complement strand
TTTCAATGACGGCGGAGGCTCCCTTCAGAGCGTGCTCCTGGGGGATGACCGGAATGCCGCCTCCTCCGCAGGCGATGACCACCTGATCCGCGTCCGCCAACGTGCGGATGGAATCGATTTCCAGAATATCAATGGGCTTGGGCGCGGCCACAATTCTGCGGAAGCCCTTCCCCGGCTCTTCCACCACGTAATTTCCCTTTTTCTGTTCCGTCTCCGCGTCTTCCCTGGACATATACCGACCGATGATCTTGGTAGGCTCATAGAAAGCCTCATCGTAGGGATCCACCGTCACCTGCGTCAGAATCGTGCTGACCGGCTTGGTGATGCCGCGGCTTAACAGTTCCGCGCGCAGGGAATTCTGGATATCGTATCCCACATAGCCTTGGCTCATGGCGCTGCAGACACACATGGGAGCGGGCGTATAATCGATATAGACCCTGCGCAGTTCCGTCATGGCCTTGTGAATCATGCTGACCTGCGGTCCGTTGCTGTGGGTGATGGTGAGCTGATAGCCGGCCTCCACCAGGTCGGCCAGAGCCTTTGCGGTCACCCGGACGGCGTCCTTCTGTTCCGTGGTTGTATATCCCAGCGCCTGATGTCCCAGAGAAACGACGGCCCGTTTTTTTGTGATTTTTTTCTGCTGGTCTCTGCTTTCTGTATTTGTGCTCATACGCATTCCCTCGCTTTATATTGATTTTAACAGAAGTATGATTTCGGTTTCCGGGTGGATGGTCTTTCTTCTGAAATGGGTAGAAGAAAGCTTTTTTATTATATCAAAAACAGCCGGATTTGTATACTGAAAAGAAAAGTGCGCCGCTTCAGACCCGGTTTTGCTGTCGTCTGAGAATTATTCACGGTATTCATCCGGATTTTCTGAAATATTTTCCATATTTCCTCCATGCCGAAGTATCGCAAATCCTGATTGAAAAATGCGCTATCGAGCGCATTTTTCAATCTTTCACTCCTGAAGATTTTCTGCTTCCACATCCAGCATGACTCCGCGGTTCAAGGACCTGTAGGATGAGGGCGTGCAACCGTTTTTCTCCCGGAAAAGACGGTTGAAGGTGGAGAGGCTGCCCCAGCCGGAGCGCATGGCGACCTCGGTGACGGACAGATTTGGAGAAAGCAGCAGCCGTTCCGCATGCGCCAGCCTGCGGCCAGTCAGATATTCGTGGCAGGAGAGCCCGGTGAACTGCTTGAAAAGCCGGGAAAAATGATAGCGGCTGAAGCCTGCGAGCCGGGCAATCTCATCAATCTGAAGCGGCTCCGAGCAGTGATCATTGATGTAACTGCAGATGCTCATGAATTTCTCGATATATTCCTGCTGCTTGCTGGGAGAAAATTCGGGGAATTTTCCGGCTTGCGTTACCACAGTCCTTCCCAGAATGACAAAAAAACGCAGCAGCAGAGAACGGACAGAAGCCTCCCGGAACGGATCATCGCCCGAATATTCCCGCAGGATATCGTGAAGCAGCCCGGAGAGGGAAGCGGCCGCATCCGGTTCGTCCAAACGGCAGATCAGCAGGCAGGGCCGCAGGGCGTGAAGCAGGAAGTCCATGCCGTCCAGCCCGGTAAACAGAGAATAATCGAACTGCAGGATCAGCCGCTCTCCATCCGCAGGCGCAAAGAGCGCGTGAAGCTCCCCCGGCGGAATGAGCAGAATATCTCCCGGGTAAAAAGTGACGGTTTTGCCGTTCGTTTTCACGGTATATTCATTTTCGACCGGATGAATGATTTCAAGCGCGGTGTGCCAGTGGAGCGGAAAATCCTCCGCGTCCCGGTTGACAAAGGCGCGCACGCCGGACATGCTCCGGTAGGTGACCGTTTCATGCGTGCCGTTCAGAATCTCGATCAGAAAAACCACCTCGAATATTGTCAGCTTTTTCTTTTTTCAGTATAACATCCGGGCGGCGGAGGCGCAACGACGGAAGTATTAAGAAAAAGCTGCACAAACAGAGGAAGGCATATATCTGTAAAAAGGTCTGAAAAAGAGAAATAATAGAAAAATTATTTGATTTATTTTGAAATTTTCTGATAAAATAAATAATATGGAAAGGAGAGAAAAAATATGTTTGAGAAAGGAGAATATGTCGTATACGGAAGCAAGGGAGTATGTGAGATTACGGACATTTCAACCATCAACATCAGCGGGATGAACAGGGAGAAGCTGTACTATTTTCTGCGTCCCGTAAACGACCGGGACGCGAAAATTTTCATTCCGGTGGACAGCGACAAAATCCAGATGCGCAGAATCCTGACACAGGAAGAGGCGGAATCTCTTGTCGACAGCATTCCCCGGATCGGATGCCTGTGGATCGCGGATGAGAAACAGAGAGAGTACAGCTACAGGCAGGCCGTCAACGGCTGCGACTGCAGGGATTGGGTCAGAATTCTGAAAACCCTGTGGAAGAGAAACCGGGAGCGGTTTGCAAAGGGCAAGAAGGAAACGGCGATGGATAAAAAATATTTCCGGATCGCGGAGGATAATCTGTATACCGAGCTTGCGGTCAGCCTGAACATTGACCAGAAGCAGGTGAAGGATTACATTACCCACCGGATGGAACAGGATGGAGAAAAGGAAGCGGAAACGGTTCCGGTATGACGGAATGGTCTGATACAAAAGAAAAAAGGAGAGGGTTTTGATGAAAGGGATGATGAAAACGGCGGTGATGACCGCCATTGGAAAGGTGGAGCTGACAGAAAGACCGATTCCCTTACCGGCGCCCGGGGAAGTGCTGGTGAAGGTGGAATATGTCGGGATCTGCGGCTCCGATCTGCACTATTTTGAATCAGGACGAATCGGGGACTATGTGGT
>CAJFMW010000246.1 GCA_904392525.1 uncultured Eisenbergiella sp. | reverse complement strand
GCGGCAGTTCCCTTGCCGCTAATGTGCCCGAAGGGATTCGAACCCCCGACCCACGGCTTAGAAGGCCGTTGCTCTATCCAGCTGAGCTACGGACACACATTAAAGGGAACACCAAACAATAATGCAGCAGGGCTTATGACTGATGCCCGGACCGCCCGTCCCTTACGGAATGGCTTGTCTGTGCGGAAAGCCTGAAGCCTGAACGACTTGAACTTGCCGCAAGCGGGTGATGGGAATCGAACCCACGTATCCAGCTTGGAAGGCTGGTGTTCTACCATTGAACTACACCCGCAGGAAAAGGTAATCGGGGTGCGACCTCCTGGTCCCAAACCAGGCGCTCTAGCCAAGCTGAGCCACACCCCGTTCTCTGCTCACTCTCAGCCGTGACGCAGAAGTTATTATATAATACCAGTTCCAGGTTGTCAACTTTTTTCCAAAAAAATTTTACAAAAAATTTAAATGATAGTGCGCTTCCCCATTTTTATCCAGTTCCATCAGGATATAGGACGGCTTTCTCCCATCCTGTCTGGGAAAGGAAAGGCTTCCCGGGTTGAGAGCCGTCAGCGTTTTCCCAATCTCCACCACCGGCCTGTGGGTGTGGCCGAACATCACAATATCCACACCACGGTTTTTCGCCTCCTCCTTCAGAACCGAATCCCCCATGGAAACATAGTAGTTATGGCCGTGAGTGAGCCATACGCGGTATTTTCCAATATTGAATTCCAGCTCCCTGGGAAGGCTGGAGAAAAAATCGTTGTTTCCGGCGATGATCTGCGCCGGGCATCCTGCCTTTTCCAGAAACAGCGCCTCGTTTTCCTCCAGATCGCCGCAGTGAATCAACAGGTCCAGAGGCTTGACGCGCTCTATCAGTTTCAGAAAATTATCGTCTCTTCTGTGGGTATCGCTGATTATCAGAATCCTCATCTGTCTCCCCTGTCCTTCCTCATCGGTTTCCCGCACCGGACGTACCATCAGCCGCTGCGGAAGCGCAAAAAACGAACGCATATTCATAAGCTACAGAAGCTCCTTCAGGCGTTCTTCACAAAGGCGCAGGGCATTTCCTCTGTGGCTGATACGGTTTTTCGTCTCGCTGTCCAGTTCTGCGGTGGAACAGCCATACTCGTCCACATAGAAAATGGGATCATATCCAAAACCGTTGGTGCCTCTTTCCTCCCAGCCGATATATCCTTCCACGGTTCCTCTGACAACCAATTCCCGCTTCAGTGCCTTTTCATTTTCGGTGCCGGAAGGAAGCACCGCCGCAATGGCACAGACAAACCGGGCAGTCCGCTGCTCCTTCGGGACGCCGTCAAGCCGTTCGATCAGATTCGCGTTTTTGATCCGGTAGGATGTATCCTCTCCCATATAACGGGCGGAATAAATGCCGGGCTCCCCGTTCAGATAATCGATCTCCAGTCCGGAATCGTCGGCCAGGACAATGTCCTCCGGCCCGGCGCAGGCGGCGACCGCCCTCGCCTTAATCAGCGCGTTTTCCTCAAAGCTGGTTCCATTTTCCTCGATGTCGGTTTCGATTCCCGCTTCCTTCATGGAAAGCACCGGTATATTCAGATTTTCCAGGATCATGCGGACCTCCCGCATTTTTCCCTCATTTCCCGTCGCAAACAGAATTCTCCTGCTCATCTCATCGTTCCTCTCTCACGGCAGATGCTCCGCCTTCCCGCGGCCTTTTGGGCGGCTTCGGTCCCTGATATTGGTAAAAGTAGGTCTTCATCATGCCGTTGTATATCTTGCGGTTCTTATCCGCCTTCCTTCCGATATCCTGCTGGGCATTCTCATAAGCGGTGATCAGGTACATGGACCAGGAATCCAGCGCCGCAAAGCGCTCTCCCAGTTCATGATACAGCTGCGGAAGCGCCGCCTTTTCTTCCAGCCGCTCTCCGTAGGGCGGATTGGTGATGAGAAAGCCGTATTTCTTGGGATGGCTCAGCTGGGACACGGGGCGTCTCTGAAAATGGATTTTTCCTTCCACGCCCGCCAAACGCGCATTTTCTCTGGCGATGGACACCATTTTGTCATCGATGTCATAGCCCTGAATGTCGGTATCCACGCTCATATCGATCAGATCCGACGCTTCATCCACCGCGTCGTACCAGTTTCGTTTTGCCACCAGATGCTCCCAGGAGGAAGCCGTAAAATCCCGGTTCATTCCCGGAGCCATGTTCACCGCCATCATGGCGGCCTCGATGGGAATCGTGCCGCTGCCGCAGAAGGGATCGACCAGAATCCGGTCTCCCTTCCAGGGCGTAAGCATAATTAACGCCGCGGCCAGATTCTCCGCGATGGGCGCTTTTGCCGTCAGCTTCCGGTAGCCTCTTTTATGCAGGGATTCCCCGGTGGTATCCAGCCCCACGGTCACTTCGTCATTTTTCAGGAAAACGCGGAGCGGAAAGCTCTCGCCGCTTTCCTCAAACCAGCTGGTCCGGTAGGTCTTTTTCAGGCGTTCCACCATCGCCTTTTTCATGATGGACTGGATGTCGGAGGGGCTGAACAGCTTGCTTTTCACGCTGGCGGCCTTCGCCACCCAGAACTTTCCGTCCTTCGGTATGTATTCCTCCCATGGCAGCGCAAGGGTTCCCTGAAACAGCTCTTCAAAGGTTTCCGCATGAAAAGACCCGACTTTGATCAGGATCCGCTCCGCACTGCGCAGAAACACATTCGCGCGGCTTACCGCCTCTTCATCCCCGAAGAAAGTAAGCCGCCCGTCCTCAACCTGCAGACAATCATAGCCCAGTTCTGTGATTTCTCTTTTTAATACTGCCTCCAGCCCGAAGTGGCAGGGGGCGATCAGTTCATATTTTTTCATACCTATATCTTACGTGGTTTTTACTTCCGCGTCAACAACTACCGCAAATTTCGCCCAAAACAAACGCCGCCCCGTAGGGAGCGGCGTCCGTCTTGTCAGCTGCGAAGCAGCTTAGTAGCTGTTCTTATGGCAGTCGGAAGAGCTGTTTTTGCTCTTGTTCTGGCTGCTGTTCTCAGATCTGTTCTTCTGGGCCTGCTTTTCGCTGTTCTGGCCGTTATTCTGGCTGTTCTGACTGTTGTTCTGGCTGTAATCATTCTTTGACATACATTCAATCCTCCTGTGTCATTTGGTTACAGGAGTAGTATGTGAGCTT
>CAJFMW010000245.1 GCA_904392525.1 uncultured Eisenbergiella sp. | reverse complement strand
CAGCTCCAGCATCCCGGAAGCGAGCAGGCAGACGAGACGATCCACATTGAAGCTGGAGAGCTTTCCCTTATCATTGACCGCGCAGATGAAATATTCCTGTGTGAGAGTCAGATCCTTCATAAATTACCTCCTGAACTGCCGCCGCAGGCGGCGCTTGAATCATGGAAGAACGGCGTCAGCCGTTCTTTGGCACGAACCACGGTTCGTGCCGGCCTCCTGAACTGCCGCCGCAGGCGGCGTTTCATTCTACTTATCACTTACCGCTTATTACTTACTACTTACGATTTAATAATAACAGAAAAATGGATTCTGTCAAGGGTAAGTGAGGATAAAAATTTTGCGAATTGTATTTTTTCCATCTTTCCTTATAATGAAAATATACGAATATTGAGTTTATCTGATCATAATGAGAAAATGGCCGGAAAGGGAAAAGGGGTACAGGAACGGATGAATACGCCAGCGATTGAAACGGAGAGACTGATTTTACGAAAGTTTACGGAAAATGATCTGGAAGCCTTCTATCAGATTTACAGCGATGAGGAGGTTAATACATTCCTGCCCTGGTTTCCGCTGAAATCGATGGAAGAAGCGAAGCGCTTCTACGAAAACAGATATGAAACAAAATACCGTGAGGAAAACGCCTACAATTACGCGGTCTGTCTGAAAAAAGACAATATCCCGATTGGTTATGTCAATGTCAGCATGGACGACAGCTTTGATTTCGGATACGGCCTGCGGGGGGAGTTCTGGCATCAGGGGATTATCACGGAAGCCGGTAAAGCGGTTGTTGAACAGTTAAGAAAAGACGGAATTCCATATATCACAGCTACCCACGACGTCAATAACCCGCGAAGCGGCGGCGTCATGAAACAGCTGGGCATGAAATATCAATATTCCTATGAAGAACAGTGGCAGCCAAAGGATTTCCCGGTTATTTTCCGTATGTATCAGTTGAACCTGGATGGAAATGAGGACAGGGTTTATGATAAATACTGGAATATCTCTGCCGTTCATTTTGTGGAAACGGAGGCTTTGGAATGAATATACGGGAAAAGGCGGCTGAAAAAGATTTATCGCTGGCCGTTGATATGTATGGCTGTCCCAATCGCTGCAGGCATTGCTGGCTGGGACATATGCCCAACAGGAAAATGGAGGACGGGGTGGATGAATGGATTGTGGACTGCTTCCAGCCTTATTTTAAACGCATCAGTTTTTACAGCTGGCTGCGGGAACCGGATTTTTGCGATGATTACAGAGAACGCTGGCGGAAGGATATTGCCCTGTCGGTCCAAGCAGTGCCGGAACGGTATGAACTGGCAAGCTTCTGGAGAATTGTCAGAGATCCGGAATATGTACCATTTTTAAAAGAGGTGGGGGTAAAGACTGTTCAACTTACGTTTTTCGGGCTGGAAGAGACGACGGACCGGTTTGTGGGGAGAACAGGAGCCTTTCGGGAGCTGGTGCAGGCAACAGAGCTGTTAATTGCAAACGAAATCGCTCCCCGGTGGCAGGCGTTCCTTTATGAGGAAAATAAGGAAGAGATTGTCGCACTGCTGAAGCTGAGTGAAGAATTACATTTAAGGGAACGATGCCGCAGCTTCGGAGCCAAATTCCGCTTTTTTTGTGCATACAGGCGGCTGTGACGGCGAAAACCGGAAACAATATGGTATCTGGATCAAAAAGGAGAATATTCCGGAGGCGTTGATCCCCTGTTATTTAAACTATGAGAGTCTTCTCACAGAAAGGGAGTGCTGTGAACGGCTCAAAGAAGATGCCACGCATTGGGTGCATCATAATGAGAAAGAGATCGTTTTATTGATTTCCAATACCTGTGACGTGTTTTTCAATTTTACCCAGATGTCCAAAGAGTGGAAAATCGGGAATTTGAAAACTGATGACCGGGAGGAATTGATTCGCAGAGTTGTGGAAGAGGATATTCCCGCGCTGAACCTGGCGGGGAAGATTACCTTGGGGGAGCTTGCGGCAAGATACGGAAATCTGGAGTCGGACAGAGCCTTTCAACTGAACGACTATAGGGATTATCTGTTAAACCGATATCTGGAAGATGTCTGTGTTAAAGCTTGAAAATATCAGAATGTGTTCCAGTATCTACAAGGGTAAGAGTCAGGATGTCATTTTCAATCAGATAGACCAAAAGCCAATCAGGTTTAATATGACATTCTTTATAAGCGGTAGTGAATTTTACTGTATACACTTATTCTTCAAGCGCCTTCCGAAGGTCATCCATATTGGTATATCCCCTGACGTCAGGATCACGGGAAATACGTCTGGCTTCGTCCATCGCATCAAGAGTACGCTGGGTGTAGCGGGGCATTTCAACACGGAAAGGAAGACCGCCTCTGAGAACACATTGATGGAGGAACAGATTTACTGCGCTGGACATATCCAGGCCAAGGTCATTAAATAAATCTGTGGCCTGTTTTTTGATATCTGCATCGATTCTGATTTGAGTAGGTGCTGTAGCCATCTAATCACCGCCTTTCGATTATATTATATGAATTTTGGTTTACAATATCAATCAAAATAGTGGTTTAATGATAGAAGATTATGGAAGTCGGAAGTGCTTTTGAAATTCGACAAAAAGCCCTTATTTTCGTTCATCATTGCACTAAATATCGGGCAATTTTCGCTCTGCATATCAATCCCAGACAGAAGATGCACATCCCTCCTCCATGTGGTATAATGATTGCGCAATGCGCAATCCGGCACGATTCCATCGTGCCGCACTCGCTCTACCGTGCTGCCCCGCTTCCGCGGGGATTATACCCTCAACCCACGGCTTGCGGAGAAAATGCCGCCTTCGGCGGCGCTTTCCCCTCTGCGCGCGTGGTATAATGATTGCGCAATGC
>CAJFMW010000244.1 GCA_904392525.1 uncultured Eisenbergiella sp. | reverse complement strand
TGTGGTTATTTTCCGCGGGAAGATACTGCTTTTGTACAAGAACTTCAAGAACAGGTACGAGGGCTGGGTTCTGCCCAAGGGAACGGTAGAGGCAGGAGAGGAGTATAAGGATACGGCACTTCGGGAGGTGCTTGAGGAGAGCGGGGCGAGAGCCTCCATTATCAAGTATATCGGCAGAAGCGAGTATACCTTTAACGTGCCGGAGGATACAGTGGACAAGGAGGTGCACTGGTATCTGATGATGGCCGACAGTTATTACAGTAAACCACAGCGTGAGGAATATTTTATGGACTCCGGGTTTTACAAGTACCATGAAGCCTACCATCTGCTGAAGTTCTCCAACGAGAAGCAGATTCTTGAAAAAGCATATCATGAGTATCTGGATCTGAAAAAGAGAAACCTCTGGGGAAGCAGAAAATATTTCTGAATGATCCCGGCATCACAGAAGCGGGAATGGAAGGAGAGGCGGGAACGGACAGAAAGTATTCCCGGCTCTCTTTTCTGTTTGGACGATATGGAAAAATCCGGACTCTATCCGGACAGAAATGGAAAGAAAAGGTATGAAACCTCCTGAAATCGGCAATGGTTTAAGGGAAGGGGCAGGAAAAGGAGACTTGGCATGGCATGAAGTTCTGCAGTAATCTTTATGTGGGCGAAGGCATCAGGAATCCGGAAAAGGTGAAGTGGAAGCTGAAACATAATGCGGGACAGTTTTCGGTATATGTGATCGCGCTGGCCGCGTCTTCAGATGACCAGCTTGAAATCATTCACTGCGGATATCTGAAGCAGCGCTGCTTCGACACGGAGCATATGCTTGTGGTCGGTCTCGCATCCAGCAGGCAGGAAGCGCTGGAAATCGTGACCCGGCTTGCTCAGAAAGTGGTTCGGGAAACCGGAGACGCCGATATCAGGGGATATATTCTGAATTCGTGTGCTTCAGAAGGCGCCGGACAGCGTTCCGGGCGGACGCCTTAAGGCGCAGGGGGTATATGGAAATCGTTTTTTTTATTTTGAAAACAGTGGGCATCATTCTGCTCATCATACTTTGCCTGTTTCTGATTGCCGCAGCGCTTCTTCTTTTTGTTCCGGTGCGATACCGGGCGGAGGGAAGAATACCGGAGGAAGGAAAGCCGCAGGCATCTATCCGGTTTACCTGGCTGCTGCATCTCATAAGCTTTCGCGTGGAATATACGGACGGGCTTAAGATGACGTTACGGGCGGCGGGCATCCGCATCCGGCCGGAACGGTGGAAACGGCGGGGAAAAACGCCGAAAGCCAGGAGGCCGGAACAGAGCATGGAAGAAAAGGGCGCCGACGACGGGCCGCCTCCGGAAATGAAAAAACCTCCGGAGACCGGAAAAGCTCAGGAGATCGAGAAACCTCCGGAGACCAGGAAGTCTCCGGAAGCCGGGAATCCTTCCCGGGCAGCGGGAAAAAGGCCGCCCGGGCCGCAGATACAGGAAAAACAGACCTGGGAAGGAGAAACTGCGGCAAAGGAAGAGCGTTCAGGAAAAATGCTTTCGTCCCTGAAGAGCAGGTTGACAGAAAGGCTTCGAAGATGGACCGCGGCTTTAAAGGAAGCCATGCACAGGCTGTCGGAGGCTCTGAAGAATGCAGAGCGGATCTGTGACAGGATTCTGAAGGAAATGGAACGTATCCGGGAAACGGCGGTTTACTACCGGGATCTTCTGACGGAAGATGCCGTGCAGGAAACCATCCGCCGGATCTGGGAGCATGTGAAGGGACTTTTCTTCCATGTGAAACCCCGGAAGCTTTCAGCTGATTTTACCATCGGCTCGGAGGACCCGTCGGTTACGGGAAAGGTGCTTGCCGTGCACGGGATGCTTTATCCGTGGATCGGGGAGGTTGTGCGCATCGAACCGGATTTTGAAAAGAAAAGGCTGTGCGGGGAATTTTATATGATGGGAAGAATTCGTGCCTGTGTGGCGCTTTATCATATTTTAAGTGTGGTTCTGGATAAAAAGACATGGACCCTTATCAGACGGCTGAAAAAGGAGGAGCTGACCAATGGCTGAAAATCATAATAACATCAATTCCGTGATGGAATCCCTGCTGAAGGGCGCAAACGCGCTGATGTCCACCAAAACCGTGGTGGGAGAGGCGACGAAAATTGACGATACCATCATCATTCCGCTGGTGGACGTAACCTTTGGCGTGGGAGCGGGGGCCAGCAGGAGCGATAAGAAGGATGGCGGAGCCGGAGGGCTTTCCGGAAAGATGACGCCGAGCGCGGTGCTTCTGATCAAGAATGGCCAGACGAAGCTGGTCAACATCAAAAATCAGGACAGCGTGACCAAGATTCTGGACATGGTTCCGGATCTGGTGGACCGGTTCACCGCGAAGCCGGAGACGATGATGAGCGATGAGGAAGCTCAGAAAGCGGCTTTCCCGGACGAGGAAATCTGAAAAGGAATCATGCCGGCGGCGGATGCATAGAATAACAGTAAGACGGTAAGGAACGGGTGCGGTCGGGATGCGGCAGCTTTGGAAACTGATCGGAATTATTGTATTCAGCATTGCCATCGGCATGTTTTTGACTCTGCTCATCGCGAACCGGCTGGCCGGCCTGATTGTGGCCGCACTTCTCATGCTGGCCGGTTACAACATGCTGTTCTGCGATAAATAGCGGTGTGAGATATCTGTTGAATATAAGAAAAGGCTGTCCAAAACCTGAATCGGTTTCAGACAGCCTTAATTTGCGCTGTGTTTCTCTGTGAGCATCATTCGTTATGCTCTCTCCACTTTGCCGGATCTGAGGCAGCTGGTACAAACATGCATCTTCTTGGAAGCTCCGTTTACCAGACACTTGACGCTTTTCACATTCGAGTTCCAGATACGATTGGATCTTCTATGGGAATGGCTAACGTTGTTACCAAAATGAACGCCCTTGCCGCAAATATCACATTTTGCCATCTTCGCACCTCCTAAACCAATATATTTTTCAAACCGCAACATGTGTATG
>CAJFMW010000243.1 GCA_904392525.1 uncultured Eisenbergiella sp. | reverse complement strand
TTTTTTCGCAGGCTTTACAGGCTTTGCAAAATATTTTTCCCGGATGTGGGGGATCGCCAGGAACACTGCAACCACCAGAGCGGAAAGCAGCTTCAGATCGTTGGCGTTTAACCCCAGCCAGAGCACTACCTGGAGCACCAGATAATAAATGATGGCGCCGAAGGCGACCGTTGCAAGCGTAAAGGCAAAATTTCCGCGCACCCGGCGGAAGATCACCTCACCGATGATGACAGCGGCAAGCCCGATGACGATAGCGCCGCGTCCCATGTTCACGTCGGCAAAGCCCTGGTACTGCGCCAGAAGTCCACCCGAAAAGGCGACGATTCCATTGGAAACCATCAGGCCGAGAAGCTTGCAGAAATCCGTATTGATGCCCTGTGCCCGGGACATGTTGGGATTGGAGCCCGTCGCACGGATGGAGCAGCCCAGCGCCGTACCAAAAAACCAGTAAAGTACGGCGATCAGGATGACAATAATGATCAGACAGATCAGAAGCGTATTTTCATAAAAGGGGACATCCTTTACATTTCTCAGGGAAATGAGCAGATCGTACTGGGATGCGCTGAGCGCCTGATTGGCGCGGTTTCCCATAATCCGCAGGTTGATGGAATACAGTCCCAGCTGGGTCAGGATTCCCGCAAGGATCGCCGGAATTCCCATGGCGGTATGGAAAATTCCCGTTGCAAGTCCGGCGAGCACGCCCGCCAGAAAGGCCGCCAGCAGCGACACCCCTACCGAATGACCGCTGAGCATCATCATTACACAGACCGCACCCCCGGTACACATGGAACCGTCCACCGACAGATCCGCCAGATCCAGGATTTTATAGGTGATGTAAACGCCGATCGCCATGATTCCCCAGACCAGGCCCTGTGCGCATGCGCCGGGCAGCGCATTAAAAAGAGCCATAATATTCACTTTCTACCTCCTGTCTGCCGCCGGAGGCGGCATGAATTCACAAAAGAATGCCGGGCTTATCGCGCAAAAAGCGGCAGGAAGATGCCGCTTCCAAACCGCTCCCACAAACAGGGATGCCCAGAAGATGCGGCATCCCCGTTTTGTACATAATATGTTTCCGTCCGCAATGGAATGGACAGTCTGTCCTTATTCAGCGGCAATCGGCTCGTAGTCGTCCGGAACTGTGATTCCGAGTTCGCTGCAGATCGCCTCGTTGTACATCTTGGTCACATTGGGAGCAGACTGGATCTCCATGGTGGAGATATCCGCACCGTTTTCAAGGATATCAACAGCCATCTCACCTGCCGCATAGCCGATGTCGTAATAGCTGATGGAAAGCGTCGCCACGCCGCAGCCGGAACAGATGCCCTGCTCACCGGCAATAACCGGGATTCCTGCAGGCAGGCACACATTGTTGATGACTTCGGTATTTCCTGCCGCGGTATTGTCCGTAGGCACATAGATCACGTCGCAGGAGGACACCGCGTTGGTTACAACGGAAGCCAGGTCATTGGAATCCGCAAAGGTGTAGTCCTCACAGGTATATCCATATCCCTCCAGATAGCCGCGGATGGTATCCGCCTGGTAAATGGAGTTGGGCTCCGCGGAGCAGTACAGCAGGCCGACATTCTGCGCATCCGGGAACAGCTCGTTCAGCATGGCCGCCTGCTCTTCCAGGGGCGCAAGATCGGAGGTTCCGGAAATATTCATTCCGGTGGTTCCCGTCCAGTCATCGATTCCCAGCGCGGTGGCATAGTCGGTGATGGAAGTGCCGAGAATCGGGATTTCCGTAGTTCCCTGTGCGGCCGCCTGGAGAGCTGCCGTCGCATTTGCCAGAATCAGGTCCACATCCGCGGATACGAACTGATTGATGATCGTGGCGCAGGTTGCAGAGTCGTTGGAAGCGTTCTGTTCGTCAAATACAACCCTGTCCTCGCCAAGCAGTTCCACCATGGCGTCCTTGAAGCCCTGGGTCGCCTGATCCAGCGCGTCATGCTGCAGGAGCTGGCAGATACCGATATTATAAAC
Source organism: uncultured Eisenbergiella sp. (assembly GCA_904392525.1). Classification (GTDB taxonomy): domain Bacteria; phylum Bacillota; class Clostridia; order Lachnospirales; family Lachnospiraceae; genus Eisenbergiella. Next base: position 3,113 of record CAJFMW010000243.1, on the reverse strand, counting down.
CGTATCGCTTCCGGCTGTATCCGCAGCCGTACTCTCCGCTTCACTCTCTGCCGCCGTGCTCTCTTCCGCAGCAGTTTCCGCTGCTGAAGTCTCCGGAGTTGCCGCCTCTGTCCGCAGCCTGCCAGCATGGCAGCGGTCATGGTGAATGCTGTTACTACCGCCAATAACTTTTTCATAACTGATTCCCCTTTTCTTTCCTCAATTTGATCACTTCAATGCGTGAAAGCATTAATGCGTTCAACTGTTACTATACACGAAATACCAGCATTCGTCAACCAGAAAATAAAGCCACAAAAACATGCTCCGAAGGCGGCGGAGCACGGCTTTGCTTTTCATCGGTCGGCGGACAGCAGGGTCGGTCAGGCCCGCGTATTCAATTCATCCTTTTTCAGTCCATTCTTCTTTTCGCAACAATCTCATCCGCATTTTTGAAAATGGAATTTTCCGGTACATAGCCTCTCACCATGGATAGAGGGTAGATGTTGCTGCTGCGGCCGATCACCGTTCCGGGATTCAGCACGCTGTTGCAGCCGACCTCCACATTGTCGCCCAGCATGGCTCCGAACTTCTTCAGGCCGGTGTGGCATTCCTTGCCCTCACAGCGGACCACCACCAGCGTCTTGTCGCTCTTGACGTTAGAGGTGATGGAGCCTGCTCCCATATGGGCTTTATAGCCAAGGATACTGTCTCCCACATAGTTGTAATGGGGCACCTGCACCTTATTGAAGAGAATCACGTTTTTCAGCTCTGTGGAGTTGCCGACCACCGCTCCCTTTCCCACGATGGCGCTGCCCCGTACAAAGGCACAGTGACGCACCTCGGCATCCTCATCGATGATGAGCGGGCCATTCAGGCAGGCCGTGGGAGCCACTTTCGCGCTTTTCGCGATCCAGATATTTTCTCCCCGCTTCTCATAACGGTCCTCCGGAAGGCTGTTTCCCAGCTCGATGATAAAATCCTTGATCTTCGGCAGAACCTCCCAGGGATATTCCGCCCCTTCAAAAACAGCCGCCGCTATGGTTTCCCTCAAGTCATAAAGCCTGTCAATCCTGCATGCCTTCATGTTTCCTCCTTTTTCTGCCGCCCAAAGGCGGCATTACATTCTGTCAAAAACAGCGTAAGCTGTTTTTTGGCACGAACCCACGGTTCGTGCCGGCCTCCTTTTTGCTGCCAGGGGCAGCATTTCAACTTAATTCTGCTTTCCGGGCACTGCCTCCGCCTTTTTCACAGGGGCGGAAACCGCGGCCGGACGCTTTGCATAATATTTTGCGCTGTCCTCAAACTGCCGATAGAGGACCTGCTGGTTATTCAGCTGTTTTACGGCATTGGTTCTTCTCGTCACGAAATCCGTGAGCTTCTGCATATATTCGTCGCTGGTGATCTCTCCCTGCGCCACCATGGCAAGCCCCTTCTCCCAGCTCGCCGTGAGGGCGGGATTTAACAGGGGACGGATGGAATCCGACACCACATCGTAGATCATTTCCCCCATCTGTGTGGGCGTGATGATCTGAGTCTTTTTGTTCAGGGACAGATACTGGATGGCGACCAGCTTTTTGAGAATCTCCGCCCTGGTGGCGCTGGTGCCGATGCCGCTTCCCTTGATCTGCGCGCGAAGCTCCTCATCCTCGATGAACTGGCCCGCATTTTCCATGGTCAGGATCATACTTCCCGAATTGTACCGTTTGGGCGGGGAGGTTTCCCCTTCCTTGATGGAAAAACCCTCACAGGAAAGCTTCATTCCCTTTTTCAGCTTCTGTAAAACGGCGAGAAAGGCGGCGTCATACTTTTCTTCCGTCTGGCCGCCTTCCTCCTTCTGCACATCCGCACCGGAGGCGGTTTCCGGCTCCACCCCGACGTTCTGATCCATCCCGCCGCTCTGATCCGCTTCTACACGGCCTGTGCGGTCTGCGGCGGCTCCCTTGTCCTGGCGGCGCGCCACCTTCAGATAGCCCTCCTCCACCAGCACGCGGAAGCTGGAAAAAAAGCGTTCCTTTTTCATGATGCAGACCAGCGAAATTTTCTGATAAACAGCCGGCGGGTAAAAAATGCTCAGAAACCGTCTGACGATCAGTTCATACACTCTGGCCGACGCGGGCGCAAGGGAACGGAGTGCTCCAAGTCCCTGGCCGGTGGGGATGATCGCGTAATGATCCGTGATCAGCTTATCGTTCACATATCTGGTTTTCGCGATTCCCTTAAAGGTGCCGGATTCCAACACCTGAGACGCGAATGCGGCCAGCGGCTGATAGCTTTTGAGCCCGCCGATGTTCCTCGCGATCTCCTTCGCGACAGCGGTGGAAAGCACGCGGGCGTCCGTACGGGGATAGGTGGTCAGCTTCTTCTCATAGAGTTCCTGGGCGATCCGCAGCGTTTCATCCGGGCTGAGCTTGAACAGCCGGGAGCAGTCGTTCTGAAGCTCCGCCAGGTTGTATAAAAGAGGCGGATACTTCTGCTCCTTCTTCCGCTCGATCTTTTCGATGACGGGCGCTTCTTCCTCTGTTTTCAGAAAATCGATCAGCGCTTCGGCACTCTCTTTTTTCAGAAAGCCGTTTTCCTTGTAAAGCAGGGGCGACTGATACCAGGCGGAGCCCTCCACGGCCCGCCACTCGCCCTCGAAGCCCTTCTGCGGAACGGAAGGCTCACCCGCACCGTCCTCTCCGATCCCGGCGGCCATTCCCTCCGGAAGCAGGGAAGCCGTCACCCGGTAAAAGGGTGTTTTCACGAACTGGCGGATCTCCCGTTCCCGGTTCACCACCATGCCAAGCACGCAGGTCATAACCCGGCCCACGGAAATGACGGCCCGGTCCAGCTTCAGATAATTTTTCACCGGCGTGCCGTATTTCAGCGTGAGGACGCGGGAGAAGTTGATTCCCATCAGGTAATCTTCCTTCGCCCGCAGATAGGCGGCGTCACTTAAATGATCATAGGCGGAAAGGTCCTTCGCCTCCCGGATGCCGCGCAGGATCTCCTCCTCCGTCTGGGAGTCGATCCACACCCTGCGCCGTATCTTTCCATGCACGCCCGCCTGTTTTTCCACCAGCCGGTAGATATACTCTCCCTCCCGTCCGGAGTCCGTGCACACATAGATGGTGGTCACATCCTCCCGGTTCAGA
>CAJFMW010000242.1 GCA_904392525.1 uncultured Eisenbergiella sp. | reverse complement strand
CAGTTCCGCATCCAGAAATTCCTCCACAAGCGGGTCCTCTCTGAATTTCTCATATTCTCTCTCAAAAGCTTCCATCTTGTCAAGTAAATCTTCCGTATAAGCGGAATTCTGCAGTTCAAAGTTCCGGATGCGGTACTCGTCAATCTTCTCCCGCATGTTTCCGGCGTTGTCCACTCTCTCGCTCTGCCTCCGGTATTCCCGGTAGATTTCAGAATCCCGGATGGCCTGCGCCAGCTGCCCAAGTGCCTCCTGTACTTCCACTCTTTTCACTCCGTTTCTGCATCTGCTGAAGATGGTTATTCAGCCCGCCGCCGTACAGGCCGTTTCTGTCCATACGGCGTGTGCCTTTTCTTTTATCACACATCCATGATGATGGGGAGGATCATGGGACGGCGTTTGGTCTTTTTCCAGATATAGTCGCCAAGGGAATCCTTGACCGCCGATTTGATTCTGCCCCAGTCGGTGCAGCCCTTTCCGATGCAGCGGTCCAGAACATCCCGCATCAGCTCCTGGGCTTCGTCCATCAGCTCGTCCGATTCCTTCACATATACAAAGCCGCGGGAAACCAGATCCGGTCCGCCCACAAGCTGTCCGCTGGCAGAATCCAGAGCCAGAGCCACGATCATGATGCCGTCCTCCGCCAGATGCTGACGGTCCCTGAGCACCACATTTCCCACATCTCCGACACCCAGGCCGTCCACCAGAATCGCTCCCACCGGAACCTTGCCCGTCACCTGCGCCTTTTCACTGTCAAGCTCCAGCACGTCTCCGGAACTGAGCATGAAAACATTCTCTTTGGGCAGCCCCAGGTCCACAGCAATCCTCTGCTGCGCCTGGCGGTGCTTGAACTCTCCATGGATCGGCACCGCGTACCTGGGATGCACCAGGGTGTAAATCAGTTTGATTTCCTCCTGGCAGGCATGTCCGGAAACGTGCGCGTCCTGGAAAATCACCTCCGCGCCCTTGGTAAGCAGCTCGTTGATCACCTTCGTTACCGCCTTCTCATTTCCGGGGATCGGGTTGGATGAGAAAATGATCACATCATTCGGCGTGATGGATATCTTTCTGTGCACGCTCGCCGCCATACGGCTGAGTGCCGCCATGCTCTCTCCCTGGCTTCCCGTCGTGATGATGACGGTGCGCTCGTCCGGATAATTTTTGAGCTGTTCGATGTTAATCAACGTATTTTCCGGAATATTCAGGCAGCCCAGATTCATGGCGGTATCAATGATGTTCACCATGCTGCGGCCTTCCACAACCACTTTTCTGTTGTATTTGTAAGCCGAATTGATGATCTGCTGCACTCTGTCCACATTGGAAGCAAAGGTAGCTATGATGATCCTCTTGTTGGGATGCTCATGGAAAATGGTATCAAATGTCCTGCTCAGCGTCCTCTCAGAGGGCGTAAAGCCCGGCCGCTCGGCATTCGTGGATTCACACAGGAGCGCAAGCACGCCCTTTTTGCCGATCTCCGCGAAACGCTGCAGGTCGATGGCATCTCCGAATACCGGCGTATAATCCACCTTGAAGTCGCCCGTATGGACCACGGTTCCGGCAGGGGAGTAAATCGCGAGAGCAGCCGCATCCACGATGCTGTGGTTCGTTTTAATAAACTCAATGCGGAACTGTCCCAGGTTGATGGACTGTCCGAACTTGATCACCTTTCTCTTCGTGCTTTTCAGAAGGTTATGTTCCTTCAGCTTATTCTCGATGATTCCCATGGTCAGCCTGGTGGCGTATACAGGGATGTTCATCTGCTTCAGGATGTAGGGCAGCGCACCGATATGGTCCTCGTGTCCGTGCGTGATCACAAAGCCCTTCACCTTCTCGATGTTATCCTTCAGATAGGTGATATCCGGAATCACCATGTCAATGCCCAGCATATCGTCATCGGGGAAGGAAAGTCCGCAGTCCACCACAACAATACTGTCCTCGTATTCGAAGGCAGTAATGTTCATACCAATCTGCTCCAGGCCTCCCAGGGGGATGATCTTCAGCCGCAAGCCGCCATTATTCACTTGTTTTGTTTTCTTCAATCAAAATTACCTCCGTATTTCCTACGGCAGGGACAACGGCTGCGCCCGAAACGTCTGATCAGGCGGATGCTGCCTGCGGTCGTTTTTTCGTCCCCAAACCGCTCTGCGCACGTCAAACCTTATCCGTCCTGACCCACATTTCGACTGGCCGTTAAATCAGCCTGCACAGCCCTCGTCCGTCGCCATATATTTTTATAAATAGCAGACAATTCGCCATACCCGGAATGGCCCGCTTTTTACCAAAATCTTCAGCCGGTCCGCCGCATTACCTCTCCAGGTCCACGTCCTCCAGCATATCCGCAAAAACCGAAGCAACAGCGTCCAGCTCCTGCTCATCGTCCACGGTTTCATAAACCGCTTCCTGATCCTCCGGAGAGGAAACATCCTTTAAGATCAGCGCCTCTCCTTCCTCCTCATCCAGGCTTTCCGTCACCAGGATATAATCCCGGCCCGCAAGTCTGGTCTGTTCCAGCACATAAAATTCCACGGCTTCTCCGCCGTCCGGACAAAATGCAATCTTCTCCAAAATGTATTCCCGCTTTCCTGTTAATCCGTTTCTCCGTCTGCCGGAAGGATGACTCCTTCAGCATCAGACTGTTTATTTTTCCGATAATCCAGATAACCCTGCAAAATAAGAACCGCTGCAATGCGGTCTACATGTTCCTTCCTGTGTTCACGCCGGATTCCGGCCTCCATCATCGCCCGGTCCGCCGCAACAGTGGTCAGGCGCTCATCCCAGAAAATAACCGGGAGCGCCGTCCTTCTCTCCAGCTTCTCCGCAAATTCCCTGGTTGCCTGCACCCTGTCTCCCTCTGAATCATTCATGTTCTTCGGAAGCCCCAGCACAATCTCTTCCACCTCGTATTCCAGAATCAGCTCTTCGATTCTGGCAAGCGTACGGCGCAGCTTTAATTTCAATTCCCTGAGCAGTCAAAAGCAAAGGGTCACTGACGGCGACTCCAACTGTCTTTGACCCGAAATCCAGTCCCATAATGCGCATTATATCCAAGTCTCTTTTTCCGCCGTCACAGGACGGCACATCCATCACGAAGATCAACCCCAGTGATTGTTCTTAATATATTCCTTCAGCATCTCCTCCACAATCTCATCCCGCTCCGCGCGCATGATCATGCCGCGTGCGTTCTTGTGGCTGGTGATGTAGGTGGGATCACCGGACATGATATAGCCGACGATCTGATCAACCGGATTATAGCCCTTTTCCGTCAGCGCTTCGTAAACCGCGGACAGAATCACCTTGACTCCGTTCTCCGGCTCCTTCTCCACTTTAAAATACTGTGTGCTGCCAAAATCCTGGTTCTGCATTTCCTACTCCATTCCATCCTGCCCTTCAATTTCAGGATATCTGTTCTATCCTATCATACCCTACTTTGTCAGAAATTTCAAATCCTATTTATTTTTGGCTTGCCAGGCCTGCCCGGCAAGCCTGCTCAGAGGACCGGCTCCAGCCGTAGAATCTCATCCGTCAGAAAGCCCGTCACACAGCCGGTAATCAGTTCATTCCTGCCTGCCAGAGCGGCCGGAACGGCCGCCTTCACATAGGTCTGCGTATGTCCCAGTCTCCAGCTTTCTTCCGCCAGCTGCGCGCAGTCCTCTGTCAGCACCGTGATTTCTTTTCCTATGTACTGCGCACGGTATTCCCTGCTCAGTCTCTGCTCCATTTCTATCAGCCTGGCGCTCCGCTCATTTTTCACCTGCTCGGGTACCTGGTCCTTCATGGATGCGGCCACGGTTCCCTTTCTGACGGAATACTTGAACACGTGCATTTCAAAAAAATGCACCTTTTCCAGGAAAGCCGCCGTGGTTTCAAATTCCTCTTCCGTCTCTCCCGGAAATCCCACAATCACGTCCGTCGTGATCGCCGGATTCTCAAACACCTCACGCAGGAGCCTTACCTTTTCATAGTATTCCTCCGCTGTATAGTGCCTATTCATTCTTTTCAGCGTAGCGTCACAGCCGCTCTGCAGAGAGAGATGGAAATGCGGACACACCTGCGGAAGCGCTGCCAGCCCTTCGGCAAACTCCCTGGTGATAATCCTCGGCTCCAGGGAACCGAGACGTACTCTCTCAATCCCTTCTGTGCCGGCAATCTCACGAACCAGATTCAGAAGATACTGCCGTTTTTGCGCCGTCTGTCTCAGATCGCTTCCGCTCTCCAGATAGTCTCCATCCGTCTTTTGAATAAAATCCATTCCATAGGAGCTGATATGAATTCCCGTAAGAACCACTTCACGGCAGCCTCCTGCTGCCAGACGGCGTACCTCCCGCAGCACATCCTCCGGCCTTCTGCTGCGCACTCTTCCGCGCGCGAAGGGAATGATGCAGTAAGAGCAGAACTGATTGCAGCCATCCTGAATCTTGATATAGGCGCGTGTATGCTCCCCGGAGGGCTTCATGTCCGCTCCGCCCTCCGACAGCATTTCCTCATATTCCTGCTCCCGGTCAATATCTATCACACTCCTGCGGTTCAACGTCTTTTGATCAACAAGCCCGTCCTTTTCAGAGCCGCCCGCTTCCATTTCCCGAAGAACGTCCCTCTTACGAAGGAACTCCTCCAGCAGCTCCGGGAGCTCCTTCTTCCGGTTGTTTCCCACAGCAAGGTCAATGCTTCCGTCCAGCAGCGCCTCCTCTTTTCCCGTCTGTACATAACAGCCCAGTGCCACAACAACCGCGTCAGGGTTCCTCCGCTTGGCCCTGTGAAGCATCTGGCGGCTCTTCCTGTCGGCAATGTTTGTCACTGTACACGTATTTACGATATAAATATCCGCTATATCATCGAATGGTACAATCTGGTAGCCTTTTTCTTGTAACTTTTGTCCGATTGCCTCAAGTTCATATGCATTCACTTTACAGCCCAAATTATGTAGTGCTACACTTTTCATAGTATTCCCCGCTATTTTTGTCATGTTTGATGCTTGACTTTTACCCCCTCTCCCTTTAATATGTAAACAGAAGGTATCAGACAGCCCGGACGTTTCGCGCTCAGGCTGTCAGTCAATTAAGGAGGTAAAACAAAATGAAAACCGTTAAGATTTCATTAAATTCCATTGATAAGGTAAAATCTTTCGTAAATGAT
>CAJFMW010000241.1 GCA_904392525.1 uncultured Eisenbergiella sp. | reverse complement strand
GTTCTTCTTCAGAATATCATTCACAATATCCATCCGCAGACCCGCGTCGATGAAATCGCAGTGCTTACAGAAGGGATAATTCTGTCTGCCGTCCTTCACAGCCGCTCTCAGCTTCTGATAGGCCGGGCTGTTCCAGGCGTCCTTCAGAGACATCTGGTTCAGGTCGCCCATATCCGTCACCTCAAAGTTATCGCAGCAGCAGATTCCCAGCTTGCCGTTGGGCGTGATCCACATATCCGTATAGGGCATCAGGCAGGTTTCCTTAATGACCTTCTCGGTGGCTGCCTTGTTCGGCGCGCTTCCGGCCCGGTTGGTCAGGACCTCCTTCAGATAACGCATCTGGATCAGGATGTCCACATCCTTGAACTCGTCCGGATGGCTTTTCACATATTCATAGATCTCCTGGATGTTGTCATGGAACTTCATATCCAGGCAGTAATTGTTGATGATGAGCTGATTCACATAGGGGACAATGGCCTTCACCTTGTCCACGGTCAGAAGCAGGCCGTTGGTGGACATGAAAATGAACACATCCGGAAGCTGCTCCCTCGCATATTTGTGAAACTCCACGATTCTGGTATCCAGCCAGGGCTCATTGTTTCCGTACAGGGTCAGATGGCCCTTATATCCCCAGTCGCGGAGCTGATCGATGATGCTGTAATACAGCTCGTCCGACATCCTGGCAAAGGGTCTCTTTTCCGCGTTCTTATTCGCGGTACAAAATTCGCAGGTGCTGTTGCAACGGTTGATCGTCTCCAGATTGACCACATTGGGACGGGGGATCGGATCGCTCTCCATAAAATATTTGATATATTCCTTCTGGGATTTTCCTCTCGTCAGAAACTGCAGGGTCAGATATCCCTCACTTGCCAGCTTCGGGAAATACTTTCTCATGTTCCAGCCGAATTTTCCGGCGTAGTTGTGAACTCTGATCGGCATTTTACTATCTCCTTCTATCCTTTGCTTTCTGCCAGAATGGCCGCATGATGCGTTATCATCATATCACCGGGGGACTTTTCTGTCAAACCTGCTCATACACATAAATCGTATAGGGAGAACCTTCCCCGCCGTATGTCCCCACAAGGGTAAATCCAAGCTCCGGTCCGTTTCCAATTTCAATCCGGGAAAACAGGTATTTTCCGCCAAGTTCCCGGAATATATCGGCGTCAATATAAAGCGTATCGTCGGACACCTGCATGGTGCGCACCGGATTCCAGGTGTTCTCGCCGGAGCCGGAGAAAATGTAGGCTCTGGCCCCCCAGTCCCAGAAATAGGTGTCCCATTCCTCCACCCGTTCGGTGGCCGGGGCGATCATCGCGCCGAACGCCTCCTTATACGCCTGCGGGTAGAAGCCCAGGTAACCGTCCAGCGTGGAAATGCCGTTGTAGGACAGAACCGCCGGATGCATGCCGTAGGCGATGCTGTACTCCCCGTCGTAACCGATGTCTTCCTTAATCTCATCGAAGAGATCCTCCGAGAAAAATTCCCGGTAATTCAGGTTTTCCACTTCCACGCCCTTCACGATGCGGTAGGCGTGATAGTAACAGGAATAATAAAAATCATTGTATACAGCCGGGGTGAGCACCACCACGGCAAGGCTGATTATGAGCAGCGCATTTCCCAGCCACTTCTTCCTGCTGTCATACAGATATTTCACCAGAAGGAACAGGGCCGCATACCACAGAAACGGATTGAAAAATACGGTCCGGTTGAACTGAAATCCCTCCAGTGGCGGGATCAGCGTCTCAAACAGCTCCCGCAGGCCGCCCCAGTAATAGAAGCCGTATACCAGGCAGTTTCCCACGATGAAATACAGCACCAGGCAGAAGCTGTCCGTCAAAATCCTTTTCGGCTGGCCCTGACGGATAAAACAGATCACCCTGTATGCGAAAAACAGCAGGCAGAGAGGAAGCAGGAAACGGGTATGGGAGGGCTGGGCGTGGAAAATGGCCTGGGAAAACACCTCCCAGATGGTCTTCACGATCTGTGCCGCCGTAAAATTGTCCTCCGCCATGGTTCCACGCATGGTCTCCACACTGGAAAGAAGCATCTCTCCGAACAGACGGTATTCAAAGACAATGTACCCGGCGGAAAGCACCGCCAGAGCCGCCAGAAGCCGCCAGCTGAAAAAGCGGAAGAGCCTTCCCTTCTTTTTCCCATCACGTTCACTCTCCCCCGCGGAAGCCGTTTCCGCTTTTCTCCCCCTGACAGTGTCCCTCACCCACAGGATCAGGATCGCCAGCACCAGATAGCCCAGGATGAAGATGCCGAAATAGGAAAAATAGGAAAGAAGCGGATAGAAAAACAGAGCCAGACAGCTGAGCAGCCATCCCCGCTGCCCTTTCTCCGAAGCCACAGACGACGCGCCCTTCCGGACGCCGTCTTCCGCCACCCTTCCTTTCCGGTTCCAGGGCGCCTCTCCCCGGTAGATCCTGCGCAGCAGGTAAATGACCAGAGGAATGGAGGCAAAGGCGATGCCGTAAGCCGGAAAAAGCGGGAGCAGGCCGTAGATCAGGCCGCAGACCACCGCGATGGGGCGGTACCGGTTCCAGCTGCCATGCGTACCGTAAATGTCCTTCGCCAGCACGTACACGGAAAACTCCGCAATCAGAACCTTCAGAAAATATCCGCACATATATGCGGCAAATGGCGGGAGAAGGTAATAAAGAATATTATACAGAGAGAATTCCGAGCTCAGATAATCTCTTGTGATGCCGCCCAGGATGGGAACGGTCGCGTTATGGGCGAAAAAGGTTCCGGAATGCTTCATCGCCATGAAATGTCCCACGAACAGGTCCAGGTTGTCATGTACGGCGATGTAACTGTTTTCCCCGAAAAAAAGAAAAACCGCCGCCTCTCCCAAAACGGCGGCTCCGAACAGGAACCAGTACCATTTTTCAATCACAGAATGCAGCAGTTTTTTCATTCTAATCTCCATTCCGGAGCGTAGCGACAGGGGCGAGGAGAAATCGCGGATGCGATTTCTCTGATGCCTAAGAGCAATTTGCGACGCTCCGGCGCAAATTGCGTGATAACAATAAGCCATCAGGCTTATTGTTATCACCTTTCTCCCTCATCCATTTTGGACGCATTTTCATG
>CAJFMW010000240.1 GCA_904392525.1 uncultured Eisenbergiella sp. | reverse complement strand
GGCGTTCTGCTTCAGCCTGCGGTGAAGCAGATTCAATACGTTTCGTTTGTCCGCGCTCCACAGGGGGGCGATGAGCAGGCGTTTCGGCCCGTCCCCGGTCAGCCGGTGAATGACGATGTCGGGAGACAGCGCGGCGATACAGTCACAGAGGATGGAAAGATATTCCTCCAGGGAAAGCACGGAAAAAAGCCCGGCCCGGTAATCTTCGGCCAGATCGGTCCCTTCCAGAACATGAAGAAGCTGCAGCTTGATGCCCCAGATGCCGCAGGCGTTCAGGTAGCGGATCGTCTGAAGCATCATTTCCCGCGTCTCGCCGGGAAGTCCCAGGATCACATGGACGATAACCGGGATATCCGCCTCATGAAGCGCTTTTACGGCCTCGTCAAAACGGGACAGGGTATAGCCTCTGCGGATGTAGGAGGCCGTTTTTTCATGGCCTCTGCGGATGTAGGAGGCCGTTTTTTCATGGATGGTCTGAAGGCCGAGTTCCACCCAGATAAATTTTCCGGGGAAGCGTTCCTTCAGCCGTACCAGGAGATCCGTCACCTCATCCGGCAGGCAGTCCGGCCGTGTGGCGATGGAGATACCGGCGATATCCGGCTCGGAGAGAGCCTCTGAAAAAAGCTCCTCCAGCCTGTCTGCCGGCCCGTAGGTGTTCGTATAGGCCTGAAAATAGGCGATGAAGCGGCTTCCCGTTTTTTTATGGGAAAGAAGCGCCCGTCCGGCATCCAGCTGGGAGCGAAGCGACCCGGTCCGCTTTGCGGCGAAGTCGCCGCTCCCTCCGGCGCTGCAGAAAATGCAGCCCCGCTCTCCCAGCGTGCCGTCCCGGTTGGGACAGGTAAAGCCCGCGTCCAGCGCGATCTTATAAAGCTTTTCGCCATAATGCTCCCTGCACCAGGCGTTCAGCGTCCGGTAGGGCATTCCATTGTCCATCACCGTTCAATATTGGACTTCACCGCTTCGGCAACCACGTCGGCGACGCGGGGATCGAAGGCTTCGGGCATGATGTTGTCCTCATTCAGCTGACCCTCCGGCACCAGAGATGCGATGGCCAGGGCTGCGGCAAGCTTCATTTTTTCCGTGATCTGCGTTGCCCTTCCTTCCAGAGCGCCCTTGAAAATGCCGGGGAAAGCCACCACGTTGTTGACCTGGTTGGGGAAGTCGCTGCGGCCGGTTCCCACCACTCTGGCGCCGGCGGCCTTTGCCAGATCCGGCATGATTTCCGGAACGGGATTTGCCATGGCGAACAGGATGGAATCCGGATTCATGGAAGCGACCATTTCCTGGGAAACGATGCCCGGCGCGGATACGCCGATGAAAATGTCGGCGCCCTTCATGGCGTCGGCAAGTGTTCCGGTTCTTCCCTCCGGGTTGGTGACATCCATCATTTTCTCCTGCATCCAGTTCAGGCCTTCACTCTGTCTGGAGAGGATGCCCGACTTGTCGCACAGGGTTACGTCAGGAAAGCCGTAGGAGAGAAGCAGTCTTGCGATGGCGATTCCGGCGCTTCCCGCTCCGTTGATGACCACGCGGCAGTTTTCTTTCTCTTTTCCCACCACCTTCAGCGCGTTGATAACGCCCGCAAGGACGACGATGGCGGTGCCGTGCTGGTCGTCATGGAACACCGGAATGTCCAGCGTTTCCTTCAGCCTTTCTTCGATTTCAAAGCAGCGCGGCGCGCTGATGTCCTCCAGATTGATGCCTCCAAAGCCCGGGGCGAGCCAGGTGACGGCTTTGATGATTTCTTCCGTATCCTGGGTGTCAAGGCAGATGGGAACCGCGTTCACACCGGCAAATTCCTTGAACAGGACGGCCTTTCCCTCCATGACCGGCATGGCGGCGTGAGGGCCGATATTGCCAAGGCCCAGAACTGCCGAACCATCGGAAACCACAGCGATGGTGTTCGCCTTCATCGTGTAGGTATAGGCGGCTTCTTTGTCCTGTGCGATTACCTTACAGGGTTCTGCCACGCCCGGCGTATAGGCCAGAGCAAGGTCCTCCCTGGATTTTACCGGAACCTTGGAAACGGTTTCCAGCTTTCCGTTCAGTTTTTCGTGAAGCGCAAGCGCTTTTTCGTTAGTAGTCATATTGTTCTTTGTATCCTCCGTGGGTTCTGATCGCTTTCCTATAATCATATAATATTTGTTTTTGATGTGCAAGATAAACTATTTATTGGACAACATTTGATTTGCTTTTTTCATGCATAGTGCGGTATGATAGAAACACAGAGGTTTTCTGTGCGTTTCGGGAAAAGAGGCGCAGAAAGCAATGAACAAAAAAGAAAAGGAGAGAGAAGATGAGCGACGTATTACAGAGGATCTATGAGATCGGAATCGTTCCCGTCATTGCGATTGACGATGCCGAGAAGGCTGTGCCGCTGGCAAAGGCGCTGGTAAGAGGCGGACTTCCGGCTGCGGAGGTGACATTCCGTACGGCTGCTGCGGAAGAAGCGATTCGCCGTATTGTGGCTGAGGTGCCCGATATGCTGGTTGGCGCAGGAACCGTGCTGACGAAGGAGCAGGCGGACCGTGCCATCGACGCCGGTGTATCCTTTATCGTCAGCCCCGGCTTCAATCCGGAAATTACAAAATATGTGCTTGACAAGGGGATGCTCATGATCCCCGGAACGGCTTCTCCGGGAGAAATGGAGCAGGCCATGGGACTGGGACTTTCCGTGGTCAAGTTTTTCCCTGCTGAGCAGAACGGCGGCGTGGCAAAGCTGAAAGCGCTTGCAGGCCCTTACACCAGTCTGCGCTGGATGCCTACCGGCGGCGTGAATGAGAAGAACCTTCTGGACTACATCAAGTTCAACAAGATCGTAGCCTGCGGCGGAACCTGGATGGTGAAGAAAGATCTCATTGAGGCGGAGAACTGGGATGAGATCGAGCGCCTGACCAGACAGGCAGTGCAGACCATGCTCGGCCTGCGTGTGGACCACATCGGCATCAACACGGAGAATGAGCAGGAAGCCCAGGCGGCTGCGAAGCTGTTTGTGGATATGTTCGGCATGAAGGAAAAGGTTGGAAATTCCAGCATCTTCGTGGGTGAGAACGAGATCGAGATCATGAAGAAGATGTATCTTGGAAAGAACGGCCACATCGCCATCGCAACCCATACCCTGCCCCGTGCAATCGCTTATTTCAGGGCGCGCGGCTATGAATTCCGCGAGGAAACCGTGACGGATAAGGCCGCATACTTCAAGAACGAGATCGCAGGCTTTGCGATCCATCTGGTACAGAGATAAGGAAGGAGAAGAATATGGCAAAAGTAATTACTTTCGGTGAACTGATGCTGCGTCTGCAGCCCTATGACTATCTGCGTTTCATACAGGCGGATTCCTTTGAGGCAACGTTTGGAGGCGGCGAGGCGAACGTATCCGTTTCCCTGGCAAATTACGGAATGGATTCCCGTTTCGTGACGAAGCTTCCTGCCCATGCCATCGGACAGATGGCGGTGAACAGCCTGCGCAAGTACGGCGTGAACACCGAACATATCACCAGAGGCGGAGACAGGGTCGGCATTTACTTCCTGGAGAAG
>CAJFMW010000239.1 GCA_904392525.1 uncultured Eisenbergiella sp. | reverse complement strand
ATTCCGGTATATATCAATTCTTTCAGATGCAGTACCACAATTCTGGTCTTTGAACTCATATCCATATCCCCGATTCATGTTGTTTATACAGTTTACTCCCGGGGCGGGAGATTTATGACCGGATTTCTAAGAACCATGTTACAGTTCACTCGTCCGCCAGAACCAGCCAGATATCGTGCTTGCACGAACAGATGGCTGGTCCTGAGCGGACGAAGGGAGCGCCGGTTCATGAGCAAGAAATCGCCAACGGCGATTTCTCGTAGCTGCGAAGCAGCGGAGAGCGCGAAGCGCGGCTTTGCGAATGGCGCGAAGTGAACTGTAACAGAACCATAGCCCCCTGTCATCCGGTTGCCGGGAGGGATTGACAGATACGGCCTGAAACTGTAATAATGAGGTTATAAAAAGGCCGGTTCTGACGGGGGATTCTGGTATCAGAACGGCTAAAAAGATAAAGGGAAAAAGGAGCGGGAAAATGGATTTTTTATCGAAAGAGGACATCATTAAGGTGGTGGAAGGAAAGGGGCATGCGGAAAGGGTGCCTCTTATGTATGATATATGGATTTACGACAATATGTTCGGTGAAGATCCCCAAAAGCGGCAGGCCTGGCTGCAGCAGTATCCGTGCGATGTAGACCATATTTTCATGCAGTTTCCGGGGATTACGGAAGGGCCGAAGGAGGACCCTGATTTTTTCTGAGGAATCCCCGGAGCGGCTCCCGTGGAGGGAGCAGGACTGGACAGCCAGTGCCTGATCAGGGACTGGGAGGATGAAGAGGCGGTAGAAGCCTTCTATGCGTCCTTTCCCGATCCGGATTCTCCGGCATTAATTGTGGGAAACAAGCAGAGGGATGGAAGATATCTGCTGGGAAGATGGTGGGACTGCTTTTTTGAACGCCTGTGGAGGCTGCGGGGGATGGAAAATGCCTTGACGGATTTTTATCTGTATCCGGAACAGGTTCACCGTCTGTTTGACCGTCTGTCAAAGTTTTACATGAGGGTGATGGAACGGGCGAAGGAAGCCTGGGATGTGGATGGCTTTTTTGTATCAGATGATATCGGGACACAGAAGGCGCCGTTCTTTTCACTGGATATTTTCCGGGAATTTTTTAAGGATTATTATAAAAGGCTGTTTGATAAGGCGCATGAACTTGGCACGCATTTCTGGCTGCACTGCTGTGGGGATATTGAGATGTTTCTGCCGGATTTCATTGAAATCGGACTGGATGTGATTCATCCCATTCAGAAGAATACGATGGATGAGAGAGAAATCGCCCGGAAGTATGGGGATAAAATCTGTATTTTTTCAGGAATTGACGTGCAGTATCTGATGGCCTTTGGAACGCCTGAAGAGGTGGAAGCGGAAGTGAAGTATCTGATGGAAACGTATAAGCGGCCGGACGGAAGGCTGATGATGACCATGGGGAACGGCTCCACTCCGGACTGGAAGCTGGAAAATCTGGATGCCATGTATGCAGCGTCGCTGAAGTACGGCAGATTTGAGAAGTGAAAAAGAAGTTGACAAACCTGAAGCCCTGTTGTTATGATACATGGTAGGGCAAAGGCGCTCTTACCGGGAGGTAAGAGCGCCTTTTTTCAGGAAAAGCTCAGGCCGCTACGGCGGCAGATTGGAGAAAGCATATGAACAATTACACCAAGGAAGATATCATGAAGCTGGTGGAAGAGGAGGATGTGGAGTTCATCCGCCTTCAGTTCACGGATATATTCGGGAGTCTGAAAAACATGGCGGTGACGGCCAGCCAGCTGGAAAAGGCGCTGGAGGGAAGGTTCATGTTCGACGGCTCAGCAATCGAGGGCTTTGCAAGCATTGAGGATTCAGACCTGTATCTGAAGCCGGACCCGAACACGCTGGAAATTTTCCCATGGAGGCCCCAGCAGGGCAAGGTGGCGCGTCTGATCTGCGACATCGTCCGTCCGGACGGGACGCCCTTTGAGGGGGACTCCCGGTATATCCTGAAACGGGCATTAAGGGAAGCGGCGGAAATGGGATATCTGTTCCAGGTGGGGCCGGAGTGCGAATTTTTCCTGTTCCATCTGGATGACGACGCAAGGCCGACCACCATCAGCCATGAGCAGGCCGGATATTTTGATGTGAGCCCCCTCGATCTGGGCGAGAACGCCAGACGGGACATTGTGCTGACGCTGGAGGAGATGGGCTTTGTGGTGGAAAGTTCCCATCACGAGGCGTCCCCCGCCCAGCATGAAATCGATTTTGAGGCGGCTGAGGCGCTGACCACGGCGGACAATATCCAGACCTTCAAGCTGACGGTAAAGACCATCGCCAAGCGGCACGGCCTGTATGCCACGTTCATGCCAAAGCCCCGTGCGGGAATCAACGGTTCCGGCATGCACATCAATATGGCGCTTTTAAAGAACGGAAAAAATATTTTTCAGGACAGCGGCGATGAAAACGGCCTGAGCCGGGAAGCCTACTATTTTATAGGAGGGCTGCTGAAGCATATCCGCGCGATTACGGCCATCACCAACCCGCTGATCAATTCCTATAAGCGGCTGGTTCCCGGCTACGAGGCGCCCACCTATATCGCATGGAGCAGGGCGAGCAGAAGTCCGCTGATCCGGGTGCCTTCTCCCAGAGGAGAGGAAACCCGAATTGAGCTGAGAAGCCCCGATCCGGCGGCTAATCCCTATCTGGCGCTTGCCGTATGCCTGCGCGCCGGACTGGACGGCATCCGGAACAAAATCGAGCCGCCGAAGAGCGTGGACTGCGACATTTTCGCCATGACGGAGGACGAACGGAAGCTGATGGGCATTCAGAGGCTTCCGGAAACGCTGCCGGACGCGGTGGCGGAGCTGGAAAAGGATGAATACATCCGGGAAACGCTGGGCGAACACGCTGCAAACAAATATATCGATGAAAAGAAGGAAGAGTGGGACCGCTACCGCTGTCAGGTGACGGATTGGGAGATCAATGAGTACCTGTACCGGTTCTGATGCTGCAGACTTCCCCGAAGTTAAGGCTGGAAGGAGAGGAGGCAGCACATGACGAACATCATAGTGGTTTTTCCCAAGATCGAAAATGCAAAAAGCATTCGGAATGTCCTTGTGAGAAACGGCTTTTCCGTCACGGCGGCCTGTACCACGGGAGCCCAGGCG
>CAJFMW010000238.1 GCA_904392525.1 uncultured Eisenbergiella sp. | reverse complement strand
TATCTGGATAATTCAGCCACAACAAGATGCTTTGACAGTGTCGCAGAACTCATGACGCAGGTGATGTGTCTGGACTATGGCAATCCATCCAGTATGCACAGGAAGGGAGTGCAGGCTGAGCAATACCTTCGCTATGCAAAAGATGTATTTTCCAGGATCCTCAAAGTGAATGGAAAAGAGATTTTCTTTACCTCGGGCGGCACGGAGGCGGATAATCTGGCGCTGATCGGCTGTGCGTTCGCAAACTGCCGCGCCGGAAGACATCTGATTACAACGTCCATCGAGCATCCTGCCATCCTTCAGACCATGCAGTATCTGGAGGAACAGGGCTTTGAAGTGACTTATCTTCCTGTGGACGAGTGGGGAAGGATCCGTCTGTCGGATCTGGAATGTGCCCTCCGGCCGGATACGATTCTGGTGTCCATCATGCACACCAATAACGAAATCGGTTCTCTTCAGCCCATTGCGGAGGCGGGGGCTCTGATTCGGAGAAGAAATCCTTCTACCCTGTTTCATGTGGACGCGGTTCAGGGCTTCGGAAAATTCCGTATTCTTCCCAGAAAAATGGGAATTGACATGCTTTCCTTAAGCGGCCATAAAATCCACGGACCGAAGGGAACGGGACTGCTGTATGTGAATGACCGGGTGAAAATCCATCCCATCATCTTCGGCGGCGGCCAGCAGCGGGGACTGCGCTCCGGGACGGAAAATGTGCCCGGCATCGCGGGACTCGCAAAGGCTGCGGAGGAGATCTATGCAGGGCTGGATGCGGATACGGCCAGGCTGTATGGACTGAAGCAGCGTTTTGTTGACGGCGTTCTGCAGCTTCCCGACGTTCAGATCAACGGCCTGACCGGAAGGGACAGCTCTCCGCATGTGATCAGCGTTTCCTTCCGAGGCGTGCGCAGCGAAGTGCTGCTACATGCGCTGGAGGACAGGGAGATCTATGTGTCGGCGGGAAGCGCCTGCTCCTCCAATCGGCCGGAAACGGCAGGAAGCGCCACCCTGCGCGCCATCGGACTGGATAAGGAGCTTCTTGGATCCACGCTCCGTTTCAGCCTGTCCGTGCTCACCACGCAGGAGGAAATCGACTATACGCTGCACACGCTGCATGAGCTGGTTCCCATGCTGCGCAGGTTTACCAGACGATAAGGGGCTTTTGCCTTTCAGGCGGAACAGACGCGCGTAAGCGCCGCCGTCCGCCTGAGAGGGCGGGGCTGCGGCAACATAGGAAAGCGGGGAGTATGCTCAGCATTTGCCCCCGGAATAAGGAGTATTATGGAATTCAGATCTTTTTTGATTAAGTATGCGGAAATCGGTGTGAAAGGACGAAACAGGGGCATTTTTGAGGACGCTCTGGTCCGTCAGATCCGCCATGCGCTGAAGCGCTGCGAAGGAGAGTTCGCGGTCCGGCGCACCAGAGGAAGGGTATATGTGGAGGTTCTTTCCGAGAGCTATGATTATGAGGAAACGGTTGAGGGACTGAAAACCGTGTTCGGCATCGCCCAGATCTGCCCGATGATCGAGCTGAAGGACGAAGGTTTTGAGAGCCTGTGCAGCGCTGTGGTCTCCTATATGGGAGAAGCCTATCCGGATCGGAATTTCACTTTCAAGGTGAATACCAGGAGGGCGAGGAAGGACTATCCCATGGAATCCATGGAAGTCAGCAGCGAGGTGGGCGGCGTGCTTCTGGACGCTTATCCCGAGATGAAGGTGGACGTGCATGATCCGGAAGTGATGCTGAATATCGAGATCCGGGAAAAAATCTATGTGTACTCCATTGAAATTCCCGGCCCCGGAGGAATGCCGGTGGGAACCAACGGCAAGGGCATGCTCCTTCTGTCCGGAGGAATCGATTCGCCGGTAGCGGGATGGATGATCGCCAAGCGCGGTGTGAAGATCGACGCGGTCTATTTTCATGCGCCCCCGTACACCAGCGACCGGGCGAAACAGAAGGTGGTGGATCTGGCCAGGAAGGTGGCCCGCTACAGCGGACCGATCTGGCTGCATGTGATCAACTTTACCGACATCCAGCTCTATATCTATGAAAAATGCCCGCATGAGGAGCTGACGATCATCATGCGCCGTTATATGATGCGGATCGCGGAAAAGATCGCTGCGGATACGGAATGCCTGGGACTGATTACCGGAGAGAGCATCGGCCAGGTGGCCTCCCAGACCATGCAGTCCCTTGCGGCGACCAACGAGGTCTGCAGCATGCCTGTGTACCGTCCGCTGATTGGAATGGACAAGCAGGAGATCATCAATATTTCGGAGAAGATTGATACCTATGAGACGTCGATTCTGCCGTATGAGGATTGCTGTACGATCTTCGTGGCGAAGCATCCGGTGACCAAGCCGAATCTGAATGTGATCCGTAAGCATGAGAAGAATCTGGAGGAAAAGATTGACGGGCTTGTGCAGACGGCTCTGGATACGAAGGAACTGATTGTGGTAGAGGCGTAGGGGGAAGATGGGGTCGTGGCTGTGGCGGCCTGGCTGTTGGCCTCCCGGCTGCGGCTCCGCGGGCTTTGCCCGCTTGCCGCAGGGGTTTTTCCGGGCGGGATGGGGAAGAAGCGGGGGGGGCGCCGTGCCGCTCGAGGGCGTTGTCCTCCCGGTGAGGTGGCGGTTGACTGGCTGACTGGCCTCCCGGCTGCGGCTCCGCGGGCTTTGCCCGCTTGCCGCAGGGGTTTTGGCTGGCGGAGGATGGGGAAGAAGCGTGGGGCCGCCGTGCCGCTCGAGGGCGTTGCCCTCTCGCTGTGGGGCATTCGCCCCATATCAGAAAAGGAACAGGTTCCGCCTGGTAAGCGGACCTGCGGTCCGTTTCCCATTCGAAATCTGTTCCTTTTCTGATGCACGGCTCATTGCTAAAACAAAAAGACAAGCCCCCCACGTGTTGGTCTTGCCTTTTCCGTTTAAGTATTCAGATGTGAAGCTTCAAACCTGAAGCGGAAGGATTAAACCATGTAAGGCTTAAGAACTTCCAGAACCTCATCCGCATTGTCTTCAGCATGGATGTTCAGGTCGATGGGCTTGGACAGGTCAAGGCTGAAGATGCCCATAATGGACTTTGCATCGATAACGTATCTTCCGGATACCAGATCGAAGTCATAATCAAACTTCGTAATATCATTTACGAAAGATTTTACCTTATCAATGGAA
>CAJFMW010000237.1 GCA_904392525.1 uncultured Eisenbergiella sp. | reverse complement strand
TTTTGCGCCGAAGCACAAAACTGCTGTGATCGCAGAGGAGAAATCACCTGCGTGATTTCTCCTCGCGGCCTCAGCGTATCGCTTCGGCATGGAGGTAAACATGAGACTGGATAAATATTTAAAGGTATCCCGCCTGATCAAGAGGCGCACCGTGGCAAACGAAGCCTGCGATGCCGGTCGTGTGCTGATCAATGACAAGCCGGCAAAGGCATCCGCGAACGTGAAGGCGGGAGACATCATCACCATACAGTTTGGGAATAAGGACGTGAAGGTGGAGGTCCTTGACGTACAGGAGACCGTCCGCAAGGAGAATGCGGGAGAGCTGTTCAAGTACCTGTAAGCATAAGGATATGCAGGCAGGGGAAAACGGAATGGAACAGGAATTACGGTCGGCAGTTTCTATTATGACGCGCCGGGGAATATTCTGAATGCCTGGTTGTATGGGGAGATTGAATAATGCTTTCCCCTGCGCGCCAGTCAGTTTTTCACAAAACTTCATCGAGGCTTCCGGGCAATGATTCTTTCATAGGCGTGCTCATGATGAATTCCGCCCGGATGTGAGTCACGGAATGTACCCTCTGCATGGTAAAGAAGTTCCCAGCCCGTATATTTTGCAGGAAGCTCTCCTACATCGAAAAGACTGTGGGTAAATGGCGCATTGTCCGGTGTGGCGGGCAGACGATTGGTGAAAATACCAATTACATTTATCCCGCCGGGAGTTGTGTTTTCCTGCATACGTCGGATAAAGGAATCACGTGTTTCCTTATATGGCAGGTGTAGAACACCATGGGAAAGAATGATGTCATAGGGTTTTTCGAAAACAAAATCAGCCAGGTCGCAGACAAAAAAACGGATGGAAACCTTTTCCATTTCTGCAATCTGTCTGGCTTTCTCGATTCCCGCCGCAGAAATATCAAAGGCATCCACCCGGTTGCCAAGCTTTGCCATAAAAACAGAATTTCGTCCCTCTCCGCAGCCAACATCCAGAACGTTGGCATTGGAAGGAAAGATGCGGAAATGATCTTCCACATCGGCAGTTGGACCTTTGGAGAAGGCAGAAACCTTCAGGTCAGAGTAAGCTGTTTCCCAGAACGGTTTGTTTTCCATGCTTTCCTCACTTTCCGGGATGAAAGGATTCCCAATCATGTTGGTGATGAAATAGATATGCTTCTTGAATATTTGTTAAAAATGAAGCCCGTGTTACACGATCCGTTCAGAAGCGTCCGGAAGCGCATGCAATGTTTCCGGATCGATATCAATACATTCACATTCATTTTGATCTCCGGCAATATCCCATGCCAGGGTTCCGTTTAATATGGTACAGGAATTCATGAATATCTGTAAATCCTTCAGTTTGCGAAAAATACCGTCTTCCAGGAAAGGCATGGCATCATATCGAACAATTTTTCCATCATCAAAATATACATCTACCGTATAGTCTTCGAAAGGGATAACCTGTACAACATCAGGAAAATAACAATATTCCATAAACGGCCTCCTAAATAAGGGGATTGATTTTATTAAGTGGTTCATTTTCTTTGGCAAGTTCCGGTTTTGAATCAATTCACTGACAGTATACCATATTTTTAAGCTGAATACAGTACCTGCATCCATTCAGATTTATTTGTCATAAGGATTTTCTGATGATAAAATCAAAATAAAAGCCAGGCTTCAAAAGGAGGCGCAGACAGAAAGGGGAAGATTTGTAAATCCGGACAACAGCGCTTTTCAGGTCGCGCTGAATTCTCAGATATACTCCATGCAGTATTACTATAAAACTGTCAGAGGATTCCCGACAGGAAGGGGATTTGCTGAGATAAAAAAGATAAGAGGCACTGGTGTAAGATCGAAAGGCTGGAAAAGTAGGAGGGAATATGATAGAAGATATAGCTGGTTTTGCATATGACTGTAAAAATGCTGATGAATTGGCAGATTTTTATGTGAATCTATTGGGATGGGGAAAAATACTTTCCGGAAATGGGTGGGCCGGTTTACGTTCACCACAGGGGTGGATTTTGGCCTTTCAGGAGGTGGAAGAATATGAACCGCCGGTTTGGCCATGGGAAAAAGGTAAACAACAGCAGATGGCACACATTGATTTTTTAGTCGAGGATTTAGATAGCAGTGTGGCGCATGCATTAAAATGTGGCGCAAGAAAGTCTGAAGTACAATATTTTGATACATCGACAGTGATGTTTGATCCGGAAGGACACCCCTTTTGTTTAAGTACAGTTAAACAATAGCTGAAAATCCATCATACTTTCCCATTCCCCCACATATATTTCTAAAAGAAAAAATGTGAGGAGTGGGAGCGATGGAAGATCTGAACGCGGGCAGGATGAGAACGCATAAAATCATCATGACGGACCGGAATGTGTGCAACATCACCGGGGTCTGCGACGTGCTGTCCTTCGACGTTGCCGAGGTGCTGCTGGAAACGGAGCAGGGCATGCTCATGATCAAGGGAAACGACCTGCACGTGAGCCGTCTGATGCTGGACAAGGGAGAAGTGGACGTGGACGGCAAAATAGACAGCCTGACCTATTCGGAAAGCGCGGGGTACGGCGCAAAAGGAGAATCGCTGTTTGCCCGGCTCTTCAAATAGTGCGGACATCCGCGCGGAAACGAGGTGGGTATGAGCAGCCAGATCGCGGGGGAAGGATGGTTCATGCTGCATTCCTTTCTCCTTGGTGCATTTATTACCTTCTGCTATGACCTCTTCAGGATCCTGAGAAGGATCATACCCCACGGGATTTTCTGGATTTCTCTGGAAGATCTGGTTTTCTGGGTGATGGCGACGGGAGGCATTTTTTATCTCCTCTATTATGAAAATAACGGCATGTTCCGCTGGTTCGCAGTGATCGGCGCGGGAGCAGGAATGCTTCTATATAAAAAAACGCTGAGCGCCGGTTTCGTCAGGCTGGTTTCCGGAGCGGTTAACGGGACACTCCGTTTTCTGGGGAAAATGCTCTGGAAGCTGACAGCTCCCTTTCGGGCCATGCTGCGATGGAGCCGCAAACTGGCGGGAAGAGCAGCACGCAGGGCGGCCGTGGAACTGCGGGTAAGGAAAAGAAAGATGAAAAATCTGGTAAAAAACCAGGTAAATTCCCGGTTGACGGCATGGAAGAAAGGGCTTAAAATAAAAGTCACAGGCTGGAAAAAGAAGAGGTGTGACCAGTGATCAAAAGGAAAGTG
>CAJFMW010000236.1 GCA_904392525.1 uncultured Eisenbergiella sp. | reverse complement strand
GGACAGAGAGCGCTTCACCATGGACGAGGGCTGCAATAAGGCCGTGACGGAAGTGTTCTGCAAGATGCATGAAAAGGGCTGGATCTATAAGGGAAGCAGAATCGTCAACTGGTGTCCGGTCTGCAATACCTCCATTTCCGACGCAGAGGTGGTGTATGAGGAGCAGGCAGGCCATTTCTGGCACATCAAGTATCCGCTGGTGGATGAAAACGGACAGCCCAGCAAGACGGAATTTCTGGAGTTCGCCACCACCCGTCCGGAGACCATGCTGGGAGATACGGCTGTTGCCGTGAACCCGGAGGACGAGCGGTATAAGGATCTGGTGGGAAGAAAGGTGTTCCTACCCTTTGTGGATCGGCAGATTCCCATCGTTGCGGATGCTTACGTGGACATGGAATTCGGAACCGGCGTGGTGAAGATCACCCCCGCCCATGACCCCAACGACTTTGAGGTGGGAAAACGGCACAACCTGCCTGAGATCAACATCATGAACGACGACGCCACCATCAATGAAAACGGCGGGAAGTTCGCCGGAATGGATCGTTATGAGGCCAGAAAGGCCATCGTGAAGGAACTGGATGAGATGGGACTTCTGGTTCGCATTGAGGACTATACTCACAACGTGGGAACCCATGACCGCTGTAAGACCACGGTGGAGCCGCTGATTAAAAAGCAGTGGTTCGTGAAGATGAGCGAGCTGATCAAGCCCGCTGTGGAAGGCGTGAAGAACGGGGATATCCGTCTGATTCCGGAGCGCATGGACAAGATTTATTATAACTGGACGGACAACATCCGCGACTGGTGTATCTCCAGACAGCTCTGGTGGGGCCACCGGATTCCGGCCTATTACTGCGACGAATGCGGTGAAGTGGTAGTTGCAAAGGAAATGCCGGCCGTATGTCCGAAGTGCGGCTGCACCCATTTCACTCAGGATGAGGATACCCTGGACACCTGGTTTTCTTCCGCTCTCTGGCCCTTCTCCACGCTGGGATGGCCGGACAAGACGGAGGATCTGGATTACTTCTACCCTACGGATGTGCTGGTGACGGGTTATGACATCATTTTCTTCTGGGTTATCCGGATGATTTTCTCCGGCTATGAGCAGATGGGCAAAAAGCCCTTCTCCACCGTGCTGTTCCATGGCCTGGTGAGAGATTCCCAGGGAAGGAAGATGTCCAAGTCCCTCGGAAACGGCATTGATCCGCTGGAAGTGATTGACAAATACGGCGCAGACGCCCTGCGTCTGACGCTGATCACCGGAAACGCGCCCGGAAACGATATGCGCTTCTATTATGAGAGAGTGGAAGCCAGCCGTAATTTCGCCAATAAGGTCTGGAATGCTTCCCGCTTCATCCAGATGAATATGGAAGGAAAAACGATCTCAGAAGAGGCTGCGGAACATTTGCAGCCCGTGGATAAGTGGATTCTTTCCCGTCTGAACGGAGTGGTGAAGGAAGTTACCGACAACATGGAGAATTTTGAACTGGGTATCGCCGTGCAGAAGGTCTATGACTTCATCTGGGATGAGTTCTGCGACTGGTACATCGAGATGGTAAAGCCCAGGCTGCACGATACGGACGACGCGGACAGCCAGAATGCCGCGCTCTGGACGCTGAAAAACGTGCTTTTAAACGCCCTGAAGCTGCTGCATCCTTATATGCCCTTTGTGACCGAGGAAATCTTCTGCACCCTGCAGGATGAGGAGGAATCCATCATGATTTCTTCCTGGCCGCAGTACAGAGAGGACTGGAACTTCCCGAAGGAAGAGGAGGAGACCACGATCATCAAGGAAGCGGTGCGCGGCATCCGCAACGTGAGAAGCTCCATGAACGTTCCGCCCAGCAAAAAGGCCCATGTGTTCGTGGTGAGCACGGATGAGAGAATTGCTTCCGCTTTCACGGAAGGAAAGCTGTTCTTCGCCTCTCTGTCCGGCGCCTCCGACGTCACCATTCAGCAGGATAAGACGGGAATTGCGGACGACGCGGTATCCGTGGTGATCGCGGGAGCCACGCTGTACATTCCTTTCGCGGAGCTTGTAGACATCGCGCAGGAAATCGCCCGTCTGGAAAAGGAAGAGAAGCGCCTTGTCGGAGAGCTGGCCCGGGTAAACGGCATGCTGAGCAATGAAAAGTTCCTTTCCAAAGCGCCGGAAAGCAAGATTGCCGAGGAAAAGGGAAAACTGGAAAAATATACGCAGATGATGGAACAGGTGCGTGAGCGCCTTGCCGCTTTGAAATAGTCGAAAGCCCCGCTGCTGACGGCGGGAGTTTTAACCCCGGCGGCAGACAGGACGGATTACAAAGGACCGGGAGACAGTGCCCGGATGAGCAGGAGGCGGAGGCATTCCTTCGGGGATGGCTCCGTCTCCTGCGCCAGGGCCGCGGCCTTTCAGCGGGGAAAAGGAGAAGATTGAAAAATGCATTTCAGCTATGAGGAAGCCGTGAATTATATTCTCGATGTTCCGAGATTTACGAAAAAAAATGTGCCGGAGGATACGGAGCACTTTTTTGATTTCCTGGGCAGACCGGGGGAGAGGGCGAAGATCGTTCATGTGGCGGGAACCAACGGAAAGGGTTCCGTGTGTGCCTTTGTCACCTCCGTTCTGGAACGGGCCGGAATTTCCACCGGACTTTTTTCTTCGCCCCATCTGGTGGACATCAGAGAGCGGTTCCGGCTGAACGGGGAGATGATCAGCAGGGAGGCGTTTGCGTCCTGCCTGAATCGGGTCATGGACAGCCTGGAGCTGTTCCGTGCGGAAACGGGGAAGGCGGAATATCATCCCACTTTCTTTGAACTGCTGTTTTTCATGGGTATGCTCTGGTTTTCGGATCAGAAGGCGGAGGCAATTGTTCTGGAAACCGGTATGGGGGGACGGCTGGATGCCACGAATGTGGTGAGAAGGCCGGCTGTCTGCGTCATCACACGGATCGGCCTGGATCACATGGAGTATCTGGGAGATACGAAGGAAAAAATCGCGGCGGAGAAGGCGGGGATCATCAAACCGCGGGTCCCTGTGGTGTTCTGGGATGAAGACCCGTCTGTCAGCCGCGTAATTGTCGAAAAGGCGAAAAAAATCGACGCGGAAACGATTCCCGTGTCGGAAGAGGAAGTCGGTTTCTTTAATTTTAAGAATAAAACCGTTGATTTTTCCATGCGCTCTGGGTATTATGAATATATTAGGGTCTGCCTGCACACCCCGGCAG
>CAJFMW010000235.1 GCA_904392525.1 uncultured Eisenbergiella sp. | reverse complement strand
GGAAAGGCATCCGGACTGGGAGCGATCAGCGGAATGGCGGAAACCTACTGGGGAAAAAATAAGGGACGTTCCATGGAAGGAACGCTTGTCAAGGTTACGAAGTACCTTGCGATTTCCTTTATTGTGATTGCCGCAATCCTGAATATTTCGAGATTCTGATCACCAAAGCACTCTTGCCTGTATGGAAAGGGTGCTTTTTTGTACGATAGGAAATGGAATTTCCTATCGTACAAAAAAGACGTTGATGCGCACTCGCGCGCAAGGTGCACACTTTTTTACATGATATGGAGGGAAGGCTTTGACGAATAAGCAGAACGCGCAGATGGAAGAAAACAGAAAAAAGAAAATCGTTGCGCTCATGAAGGAGCCTTCCTACGTTCCCATGAAGGAAAAGGAGCTGGCCTGCCTGATGCAGGTACAGGCAGAGGAAAGGGCGGAGCTGAAAAGGCTGCTGCAGGAGCTTCTGCTGGAAGGAAAGATTCAGGTGAACCGGCGGGGGAGGTATTCTGTTCCTTCCGTGCCTCCGGTGATCGGGACCTTCATCGGCCATCAGAAGGGCTTTGGATTCGTGGAGGTGGAGGGACGCAGAGAAGATCTGTTCGTCCCGGCGGCAAAGACCAACGGCGCCTGTCATCAGGATACGGTGGAGGTAAGACTGCTCGGCGGCTATCCCGGCGGACGGCAGGAAGCGGAGGTGGTCCGGATTCTTGCGCGGGGGATGACGCAGGTGGTCGGTACCTTCCAGCAGAACAGAAGCTTCGGCTTTGTGATTCCGGATAACAGCAGGTTTGGAAGGGATATTTTTATTCCGAAGGAAAAAGCGGGCGGTGCGGTTACAGGTTCCAAGGTGATTGTGGAGATTACGGACTACGGCGGACAGGGAAGAAGCCCGGAAGGACGGATTGCGGAGATTCTGGGGCATATCAATGATCCCGGCGTGGATATTCTTTCCATTGTAAAAAGCTGCGGGATTCCGGACAGTTTTCCAGAGGAAGTGCTTCGGCAGGCGGAACATGCGGCCGCACCTGCAAAGGAAGAATCCGAAGAACTGCCGGAACTGTCCGACCGCATGGACCTGCGCGACCTTCCCATGGTGACCATCGATGGGGAGGATGCGAAGGATCTGGATGATGCGGTGAGCCTGTACCGGAAGGACGGATCCTATCATCTGGGCGTGCATATCGCTGATGTGTCTCACTATGTGAAGGAAGGCTCGGCTCTGGATGCGGAGGCGCTCCGGCGGGGAACCAGCGTGTACCTGGCCGATCGGGTGATCCCCATGCTGCCCCATGTGCTTTCCAACGGTGTCTGTTCCCTGAATGCGGGAGAGGACAGGCTGGCGTTGAGCTGCCTGATGAAGCTGAACGCACAGGGAGAAGTGGTCGATTACACCATCGCGCCGTCGGTAATCCGGGTGGACGAGCGGATGACCTATACTTCCGTTGCGGCGATTCTGGAAAAGGACGACCCGCAGGAATGTGTCCGGTATGAGCGTTTTGTTCCCATGTTCCGGGATATGGCGGCTCTGTCCGCTCTGATCCGGGAAAACAGACATCGGAGAGGAGCCGTGGATTTTGACTTTCCGGAGAGCCGGATCCGTCTGGATGAAGAGGGCTGTCCGGTGGAGATTGTTCCCCATGAGAGAAATACGGCGACCCGGCTGATCGAGGACTTCATGCTGCTTGCCAACGAAACGGTGGCCCAGCATTTTTACTGGCTGCAGACGCCTTTTCTGTACCGGACGCATGAAACGCCGGATCAGGACAAAATGCGCAGGCTGGCGACCTTTGTCCACAATCTGGGATATTCCATGAAAATCGGACAGGAAGAGGTGCATCCGAAGGAACTGCAGAAGCTGCTGGAAAAGGCGGAAGGCACGCCGGAAGAAAATCTGATCGGCAGGCTCACCTTAAGAAGCATGAAGCAGGCACGCTACACCACCCAGTGTACGGGTCATTTCGGGCTGGCGAGCCGGTATTACTGCCATTTTACCTCGCCCATCCGCCGGTATCCGGATCTACAGATTCACAGAATCATCAAGGAGCAGCTTTCCGGGCGGCTGGATGAGGCGCACATCGCGCATTATGAGGCGATTCTCGATTCGGTTGCTTCTCAGACCAGCCGGTCGGAGCGGCGCGCGGACGAGGCGGAACGGGAAGTTCGGAAGCTTAAGATGACGGAATATATGGAGCGGCATATCGGAGAGGTGTATGAGGGCGTGATTTCCGGAATCACCTCCTGGGGACTGTACGTGGAGCTTCCCAATACGGTGGAAGGGCTGGTACACGTGTCCTCTCTGCCCGGGGATTTTTTCCAGTATGATGAGGCTTCCTGCGAGATGCGGGGGACGAAGACCGATGCCTGTTACCGGTTGGGAGAACGGGTTCGGGTGCAGGTCCGGTTTGCGGACCGTTTTACCAGAAGCATTGATTTCATTCTGGCTGAAGACGAGATGGAGGGAAAGATTGAAAAATGCGCTCGATAGCGCATTTTTCAATCAGGATTTGCGCTGAAGCGTCGCAAATCCCGTTATCGCAGCGCCGAACTGGAGGTTCAGCGCGCGTGCCTCAGCGTAAAACGCTTCGGCATGGAGGTAAAGATGGCAAAGGAAGCGCAGAAGCTTGTTGCGAACAACAAAAAGGTATTTCACGATTATTTTGTGGAAGAAAAATATGAAACGGGCCTGGTGCTGCACGGCACGGAGGTGAAGTCCCTGAGGATGGGAAAATGCAGCATCAAGGAAGCCTTTGTGTCCATTGACAAGGGCGAGGCCTATGTGAACGGCATGCATATCAGCCCCTATGAGAAGGGAAATATTTTCAATAAGGACCCGCTGCGGACGCGCAAGCTTCTCATGCATAAGGCGGAAATCACGAAGCTTGCGGGCAAGGTGGCGGAGCGCGGTTATACGCTCATGCCTCTTCAGGTCTATTTCAAAAACGGAAGGGCAAAGATGGAAATCGGCCTCTGCCGCGGTAAAAAACTGTATGACAAGCGCCAGGATATCGCGAAGAAGGACATGCGCAGGGAAGTGGAACGGGATTTCAAGGTGAAAAATCTCTGATCCGGTGCGGCTTAAGTCAGGTGAGTCTTGACTTTCCGGAACGGCCTGTGTATAATGAGGTACACAAAATCAGGGCCAGTCAAGGTTTCGACAGGGGTCCTGCAGCTGGAGAAGCTACCCGCAGGTGATGCGTCAAATCACAAACCTAAATATAAACGCTGAAGACAATAC
>CAJFMW010000234.1 GCA_904392525.1 uncultured Eisenbergiella sp. | reverse complement strand
CCCGAACACATTGTTTCGGATGGTGCAGTAAATTTCTCCCGGCTCTATCTCCTGTTCCAGCCGCCAGATCAGCACCGATACACCGGTCATGGGATTGAAGCGCTCATTTTCTGTCCGCCGTCTGCGATTCTCTCCCTGCCTGGACAGGGGTCCGCCCGGGTACAGGCAGATATTGTTTTCAAAAACGATGTCCCGGGAGGCCGGGCCGCGCCATTCGTATGCAGCCATGCCGCAGCGCAGAAACAGATTATTGCAGAAACGGATGCGCGCAGGAACCTGGCTTTCCGGATACGTCCCCTGATGGGTTACGCCGGAATCATAGATATCCGAAAAAACGCAGTGCTCCACCGTGCAGTCATAGGCGCCGTTCCAGAACTCCACGGCATTTCCCAGACGCACCTTTGTTTTCCGGTCAAACACGCCGCCTCCGATGCAGCGAAAGGTGCAGTGTCGGATGACAACATGATGAACGCGTGTGGCGCTGAAGCCGTGCACGCCGCTTTTTTCAAAGGTGAAATTTTCAATCACCACATATGGTTCTGCCTCCACCGCCATGCGGTCGCCCCAGTGCACCAGTTCAATCTGCTCCCAGGCGTCCGCCGGGTTACGGTCACAGGCCAGATACAGCGTTCCCTTCCCCCATCGTTCCCATTCCCCTTCGTTCATACTGTGTCCGAGCAGGGTGTAATACCACTCTCCCGGCTTTTTCAGCTCCTCCTGCGACCATCGCAGATTTCCGAAAGATGCGCCGTCATTGAAAACAATGTTACACATTTCGCCGGGAAGGGATCCCGCAAAACGCCAGATTCCAGGCCTTTCCTCCGTCCACAGTTCTTTCTTTCCCGCGTTCACAGAAGGGTTCACCACCGGATCAGGTCCATCCCCGTATGCGCCATACGTAATGACACCCTCCCTGGAACCTCCGGGAAGCCTCAGCGCCTTCCGGATCACACTTCCCCGTCTAAACAGGACCTGATCGCCTGGCTCGAAGACGCGCCCTGTGATGGTACACCAGGGCGCTTCCGGGGTTATTCCGGAACTGCTGTCACTGCCGTTTTGAGGGTCGATGTAGTATACCATAGTTTCCTCCTTTTTATCCTCCAATCTTCTTCACTGTATCTCCATGCACAATCCCGGTTTCCAGCACAATCTGCTCCTTTCGATCGCCCTTTCCTTCCAGCTGTTTGAGAAGAATGCCCACGCACTTTCTGGCCATGGTAGTCTTAGAAGAAGAAATTGAGGTAAGCCGGAGTGGATAGGTAAAACGGATATTATCGAATCCGATAACGGAACAGTCCTTTGGCACCTTTTTCTCCAGCTCCTCCAAAATGCAGATTATCTGCCAGGCCAGAATATCACTAAACGCCAGAACCGCCGTATAACTCTGCTCTCCTGCCAGAGCCCTGCGCATCCGTTCCGTTCCCTTTCCTGCCGTAACAGGTACTGTATGAACCAACCTGCTGTTATAAGGGATCCCACTTTCCTGCAGAGCGCGGCAATAGCCCGAAAGACGTTCTGCTGCGCTGGAAATCTCCTTCGGGCCGTTCAGAAATAGAATTTCTCTATGTCCCATATCTATCAGGAAACGGGTGGCGAGATAGCCGCTGGTCTCATCGTCACAGATGACATAGCTGGTCTCTTCCCTAATCCTTCTTCCGATTAAAACAAAGGGCTTTCCGTAATGCCGGAGAAGTCCGATGTTGGCTTCTCCTCCCGGAGCCGGACAGATGATGATTCCATCCACATTCTGGCTTATGGATACCGTAATTGCCTGTCTTTCCATCTCCGGGTTTTCTTCCGTATTGAAAATAATGGAATTATATCCCTTTTTCTGTAAAAGCATCTGCATTTCCTTGACCATGACAGAAAAATGGGGATTCGAAATATCCCCGACAATGATGGAAATATTCCTGCTAACTCCGGAACGCAGAAAGCTGGCGAGGGCGTTTGCGATATAGCCCATTTCTTCAGCCTTCTTCCGGATCACCTCTTTGGTTTCCTCTGAAATGTCCGATTTATCGGCAAGCGCTCTGGAAACCGTATTAGCAGAAAAACCTGTGGCGGCAGCAATATCCTTCAGCGTAACGCTTCCGCTTCTTCTTTTTGCCATTCTGTTTTCTTCTCCTTTTCATGACTTCTCTTCATATTAGCACAGAATTTTGATATGTTCAATTCCACATTCCACTCTCCATATATTCTCTGTTTCTTTTTTTCTATGCACTATTATATATATTTTTTACATCACACATCGTATATTTTTGTGTATTTTATTTGTTCTTTCACATTGACGGAAAGTATATTTTGGCCTATAATTCAATTAACGATAACATTATCGTTAATGTTATTTGCCTTTTATAGAATGTCTGTTTACACAGACGCCCTCCAAAAATGTAAAGAAGGCGGGTGCTATATTTCTCATGAAATCAGGAACCATTTTTGACGTAAAGGAATTTGCCGTCCATGACGGGCCGGGCGTAAGGCAGACCGTTTTTTTCAAGGGCTGCCCTCTGCGCTGTCAGTGGTGCCATA
The DNA here is from genome assembly GCA_904392525.1 of uncultured Eisenbergiella sp. Classification (GTDB taxonomy): domain Bacteria; phylum Bacillota; class Clostridia; order Lachnospirales; family Lachnospiraceae; genus Eisenbergiella. Next base: position 741 of record CAJFMW010000234.1, on the reverse strand, counting down.
ATCCGGAAGGGCTTTCCGCAGTATTCCAATGACGACGTGGTCATTCCCGGTCTGGAAAGGCTTGGATACAGGACGGAGGACGCCAGAGATTATGCCGTGGCAGCCTGCTGGGAATTCATCATCCCCGGCAAGGGCATGGAGATTCCCAACATCGACGCACTCTGCTTTGCACAGGCAGTAAGAGACGTCATCATCCGCTCCCTGCCCCAGGCGCCTGACTATGAATCGGTCTGGGAACAGGTAAAGGCTGAAATCCGCAGCCGGGTGGACCGGATGTGTGAAAACACGGAAAATCTTTACATTTACCCCGCCCCCTTCCTCTCCCTGATGATGGAAGGCTGCGTGGAAAAGGGAAAAGACGTCTCTCTCGGCTGCGTCTACAACAATTACGGCTTCCACGGCGCAGGGCTTTCCACGGCTGCGGATTCCCTGGCTGCGGTGAAGAAATATATCTTTGATACCGGTGAGGTATCCCGCACGGATCTGCTGGATGCCATGGAAAAGGATTTTGAAGGATATGATCACCTGCTTCATCTCCTGCGCTACGAAGCGCCCAAGATGGGGAACAACGATCCCCTGGCGGATTCCATCGCATCAGACCTTCTGCATGCTTTTTCGGAATCCCTGGAGGGACGCCGGAATGAAAGAGGCGGCTGCTTCCGGGCAGGGACCGGTTCCGCCATGTATTATCTGTGGTTTTCCCGCGATCTGGGAGCCACCCCTGACGGCCGCCGGGCCGGC
>CAJFMW010000233.1 GCA_904392525.1 uncultured Eisenbergiella sp. | reverse complement strand
GTTTCTTGCCGCATAATTGATGGTGAATTCACTGGAGCCCACCGTATAGGATTCCAGGCCGATGCCGAACACCTTGGATTCCAGGCATACCAGCACCTTCTCTTTATCGTAAGGGATGGACAGGATCTGATCCAGGGAATCCCTGAATCTGGCTCTGGGCCCAAGCCGGTCCGCCGGAACGTCCTTATAGCCGTCCGGAATCCAGATGTTCATGGCACAGGGTACGCCGAGCTCCTCCGCGAAATACTGGGAGATGCGGATGCAGGCCTTTCCGTGGTTGATCCAGAAATTGCGCACCTCTTCAATGGGGCTGGAAAGCGTCAGGTTGTCCACTACCATCGGGTGAGAGAAGAAGGTGGGGTTGAAATCCAGTCCCAGTCCTCTTTCCTTCGCAAATTCCACCCATTTCCTGAAGTGCTTCGGCTCGATTTTATCTCTGTCTGCAAACTCGCCGTCCTCAAAGATGGCATAGCTTGCATGCAGGTTGATCTTGTGCTTTCCGGGAATCAGGCTGAGCGCCTCGTCGATGTCCGCCATCAGCTCCTCCGGGGTTCTCGCTCTTCCGGGATAATCTCCCGTGGCCTGGATGCCGCCGGAAAGGGGCCCCTTCTGGTCAAAACCGATCACATCGTCTCCCTGCCAGCAGTGCATGGAGATCGCCACATTCTGCAGAGTCTCCAGCGCCTTGTCAGTGTCCACGCCGATTTCCGCATAGACCTTTTTCGCCTCTTCATATCTTTCTTTTACGTTCATGATAATTTTCCTCCAATTCTATTTATCGTCATGCCTTGGGCTCGTATTTTTTCACGCCGAAGGAATCGTGGATGCAGCGGCGTACCGCTTCCAGGCTGTCAAACCTGCCGTCCTTTATCATCTGCACCGCCAGGTTTCCGATGGCGGTCGCCTCTCCGGGGCCGGCATAGACGCATCTGCCGGATTTATCCGCGGTAAGCTGGTTCAGATATGCCGCATTGGAGCCGCCGCCCACGATGTTGATGGCGGGAAAATGCCTTCCGGTCAGTTCTTCGATCTCTGCAACCGTCTGGGCGTAGCTTTCCGCCAGGCTCTGATAGATCACCGCTGCGGTCTGTCCCACCGTTTCCGGTATGGCACAGCCCTTCTTTTCACAATATTCCCGAATCGCCTGCAGCATGCTTTCCGGCGCGAGGAAGGCATCGTCGTTCACATCCACCCGGGAAGGAAAAGCGTTTTCCTCCTCTGCCATATCGCAGAGCTGGGCGAAGGAATATGCATCGTTCCATTCATGGCGTGCGGACTGGATCATCCACAGGCCCATGATGTTCTTCAGGTAACGGAAGCGGTATTCATAGCCGCCCTCGTTGGTGAAGTTGCGCTTTCTGCTTTCTTCACTGCAGATCGCGTGATCATTTTCGATGCCCATCAGGGACCAGGTTCCGGAGCTGATATACAGGCAGTCCTTTGTCAGCGCAGGAACGGAAATGACCGCAGAAGCGGTGTCATGGGTGGCGGGCAGCACCACTTCACAGGAAAAGCCCACCTCTTCTTCCACTTCCTTCGTAAAGCTTCCTACCACCGTGCCGGGCATATGGAGCGGCTTGAAAATGGAGCTCTTATATCCCAGTCTCTCGATCAGCTCATAATCCCACTGCTTCGTTTCCGGGCTCACCAGCTGGGTGGAGGTGGCGTTTGTGTATTCAGACAGCTTATTTCCCGTCAGCAGAAAATGGAAATAATCCGGCAGCATCAGAAGCTGTACGGCCTTCTCCATGTTTTCCGGCTCCTGCTTTTTCACCGCCATGAGCTGGTAGATGGTGTTGAACATCTGCTTCTGGATTCCCGTCCTTGCATACAGCTCCGCCTCCGGAATAATGGCATAGACCTCCTCGTCCATTCCCTTCGTCCGTCCGTCACGGTAGCCATAGGTATTGCCGATCACGTTGTCCTCTTCGTCCAGAAGCACATAATCCACCGCCCATGTGTCGATTCCCATGCTCTTTGGAATCTTTCCCGCCTCTTTGCAGGCCTTTAATCCTTCTTTGATCTCATGGAACAGATGGGGAACGTTCCAGCAGAGATGACCGTCCTTTTTTTCCATCCCGTTTTCAAAACGGTAGACCTCCTCCAGCAGGATTTTTCCGTCCTCCACGTGCCCCAGAATATGGCGGCCGCTGGAGGCTCCGATATCCACCGCAAGATAGTATTCAGCCATAGACCTCTCCCTTTCTTTTTTCATTTTCTTTTGCATTACCGTCGCTTTGTTTCTGTAAGGCCAGCGCATCAGATGGCGCTTCTGCCTCAATCATATCTTTATTATAGCCGTTTGGCGCTCCTTTTTTTAGGACGGCGGTTGCAAATTTACCGTCCTTATTTGCAGCTTTCTCTGGACTCCTCCCGTGAAAAATGCTACACTGTTGCAAAAAGATACCGCTGCGGCCTGCGCCGTTTTTTACAGCGAATTGGAGGAACATATGAATCAGGAGCTTCTGGAACGTCTGGGGCGGATCTCGCCGGAGGAAAAAGGGATTCTTGCCGGAAACGGCAGGGTGCAGAAAAGCCTGTATACGTCGGAAAACGAATTCATCGTGGACAGCCGCCAGATGCTGGATGCGGGAAAGCTGATCGATATCCGTCCGCACACCCGATTTGTGCATTTTCCCAGGCACAGGCATAACTATATTGAAATCATCTATATGTGTAGCGGAACCACCACCCACATCATCAATGAAAGCACACGGCTGGTTCTGGAGACCGGAGACCTCCTTTTTTTAAACCAGCATGCCACCCAGGAAATCCTTCCCGCGGGGGAGAGGGATATCGCGGTGAATTTCATCGTTCTTCCGGAATTTTTTGACCGCACCTTCCTGATGATGGACGAACGCAGCTTTCTGCGCGATTTTCTGGTGGGCTCCCTGAAGGGCTTCTCCAATGGGGAGCAGGGAAAAAATCTCGCGGATTACCTCCATTTTCATGTGAGCGGCATCCTCCCTGTCCAGAATCTGGTGGAAAATCTGATCTGGTCGCTCATCAACAGCGAGCCGAACCGCAGGAATATCAACCAGACCACCATGGGGCTCCTTTTCCTGCAGCTGATGAACCACACGGATAAAATCAACAGGGACGATCCCGGCTCCCAGGAGCAGAATCTGGCGCTCGCCGCCATGAAGTATATTGAAGAAAATTATCAGACAGCCAGTCTGGAGGAGCTCTCCGCCAGACTGGGGGAGCCCGCCTACTATCTCAGCCGGCTGTTAAGACGCCTCTGCGGGCAGACCTTTAAGAATTTACTGCAGACAAAAAGGCTGAACCAGTCAGCCTTTCTT
>CAJFMW010000232.1 GCA_904392525.1 uncultured Eisenbergiella sp. | reverse complement strand
GCCGCGTCCGCTCTGGCCGATGACCATGCCTGCATAGACCCGTTCTCCGGGGCCGATGAACAGAGCGCCGCGCTCCTGGGCGTTGTACAGGCCGTAGGTAACGGATTCGCCGGTCTCAAAGGCGATAAGAGAACCCTGCTTGCGGTACTGAATATCGCCCTTATAGGGGGCGTATCCCGCGAAAGCGGTATTCATGATGCCGTTTCCTCTGGTATCCGTCAGGAAATCACCCCTGTAGCCGATCAGCCCTCTGGAAGGGATGTTGAACTCCAGGCGGGTGTATCCACCGTTCGCCGCGCTCATGTTGACAAGCTCGCCCTTTCTCTGGGAAAGCTTCTCGATGACGGTTCCCGCAAATTCCTCCGGCACATCGATATATGCGGTTTCCATGGGCTCCAGCCGTTTGCCGTTTTCATCCGTTTTATAAAGCACCTCCGCCTTGCTGACGGCGAATTCATAGCCCTCGCGGCGCATGTTTTCAATCAGGACGGACAGATGCAGCTCGCCGCGGCCGGATACCTTGAAGGTCTCCGTGGAATCCGTTTCCTCCACGCGCAGGGATACGTCCGTGTTCAGCTCGCGGAACAGACGGTCCCTCAGATGACGGCTGGTCACATATTTTCCTTCCTGTCCGGCAAAAGGAGAATCGTTCACGATGAAATCCATGGCGATGGTGGGCTCGGAAATCTTCTGGAACGGGATCGGCACCGGGTTCTCCGGGGAGCAGAGGGTATCTCCGATGTGAATGTCCGCAATGCCGGAGATGGCCACGATGGAGCCAATGGAAGCCTGCTTTACCTCCACCTTGTTCAGCCCGTCAAATTCATAGAGGCGGCTGATGCGCACCCGCTTCTGCTTGTCCGGCTCGTGGTGGTTGACGATCACCACGTCCTGTCCCTCTGAAATGATGCCGTTGTCCACCTTGCCCACGCCGATTCGGCCCACATATTCATTGTAGTCGATGGTGCTGATGAGAACCTGGGTACCGGCATCCGGATCGCCTTCGGGAGCGGGGATATAGTCCAGAATGGTATCGAGCAAAGGCTTCATATCCTTATTTTTAACGGTCAGCTGCAGAGTGGCGCTGCCGTTCTTGGCGGAAGCGAATACGAAGGGGCAGTCCAGCTGCTCATCGTTTGCATCCAGATCCATGAACAGCTCAAGCACCTCGTCCACTACCGCGTTGGGGCGGGCTTCCGGACGGTCGATCTTGTTGACGCAGACGATGACGGGAAGCTGCAGCTCCAGCGCTTTTCTCAGCACGAATTTGGTCTGGGGCATGGGCCCCTCAAAAGCGTCCACCACCAGGATAACGCCGTTTACCATTTTCAGTACCCGTTCCACCTCTCCGCCGAAATCCGCATGGCCGGGGGTATCCACGATGTTGATTTTCACACCCTTATAGGTGATCGCCGTGTTCTTGGAAAGGATGGTGATGCCGCGTTCGCGTTCGATGGCGTTGGAATCCATGACCCGCTCCACCACCTCCTGATTGGCGCGGAACACACCGCTCTGCTTTAACAGTTCGTCCACCAGCGTGGTTTTGCCGTGGTCAACATGGGCGATGATCGCAACGTTTCTCACATCTTCTCGTTTCTGCTTCATAGGTCTTCCTTCCTTCTTACTGAAAAAGCGGCGGTATGTGCGGCCACAGGCGCATGCCGCCATAAAATATTTCCATTACCGATTTTCTGCTGCTCAAACTAAATAAGTATAGCATCTGGGCGGACAACTTGCAACACTTCGGAGAAAAATGAATGAAAATAGGCATTTCTGTCGAAAGGACGGAGAATCAGGCGATCTCTGTTTGTTCTGAAAGGCGGAATACTGCCATAAACTGTTAATACATACAGGAAAAAATTCTTAAGTGCGGCCCGGCATTCCGGCGCCCAAGAAGGGAGAACAGAAAATGACAGATAAGGTAATTGAAAACAATCAGGTAATCATCATGGGAAAGGTGGTCGGAGACTTCACGTTCAGCCATGAAATCTTCGGAGAAGGCTTTTACATGCTGGATGTGGAAGTGGCGAGGCTCAGTGAGTCCTGCGATATCATTCCGCTGATGATTTCGGAACGGCTCATTGACGTGGAGGAGGACTATAAGGGCTCCTACATCTGCGTATCAGGCCAGTTCCGCTCCTATAACCGCCATGAGGAAAAGAAAAACCGCCTCATCCTTTCCGTGTTTGTGCGTGAGATTGAATTCATCGACGAGCTGGAGGAAAGCTCCAAAACCAATCAGATCTACCTGGACGGCTATATCTGCAAGGAGCCGGTTTACAGGAAAACGCCGCTCGGCAGGGAAATCGCCGACGTGCTTCTGGCGGTAAACCGTCCCTATGGAAAATCAGACTACATCCCCTGCATCTGCTGGGGAAGAAACGCCCGGTTTGCAGGAGGCTTCAGCGTGGGAGACCGCTGCGAGATCTGGGGCCGGATCCAGAGCCGTGAATATATGAAGAAAATCGCTGAGGACCAGCTGGAAAAAAGAATCGCCTACGAAGTGTCTGTCAGCAAGCTGGAGCTCATAGAAGAATAAATGATGCGCTGAAAAAGCGGGAGGCGATTTCTTGCGTATCGCCGGCACATATGGTATTATGATGAAAGTAGAAAAGCATGGAAGGAGCGTCCGCGGGTATGTCCGCGGACGCATCTGCGGCAGGCCGAAGGCCGCAGGGGATACGTAAGAAATGCGGCCAGGCCGCAAAATACGTGAGAGAGGCAAGGGAAATGGCAGAAGGAAAAGTATATATTTATGGTGGGACCGGACATGGAAAATCTCCTGCCGCGCTGGGGTGCGGTCTGATTGCGGCGGCAAAGGGAGCCAACGTGGTGATCATCCAGTTCCTGCGTGGAAAGGGACTGACAGAGGACAGCTATGCCCGCAGGCTGGAACCGGAAATCAAGCTTTTCCGGTTCGAAAAGTCAGACGTGGAATTCGGATCCCTTCCAAAGGAAAAGCAGGAGGACGAGGTCAAGAATATCCGCAATGGCCTGAATTACGCCAAGAAGGTTCTGAACACGGGCGAATGCGACATGCTCATTCTGGATGAAGTTCTGGGACTGATCGGAAACGGGATCATCACCGTGGAGGACCTGAAAAACGTTCTGAGCGCCAGAGACGGCGAGACAGATATCATCATGACGGGGGTTCTCATCAATGACGAGGTCTGCGCGCTGGCGGATTACGTGACGGAGATCCGGACGGTAAAGTGAATATGGAAGTACGGGGAAGGAGAACGGCACGGCTGTTCTCCTTCAGGATAAACTTTTAAAATTACAAAAAAATTAAGGGGCAGGAAAAGAGGTTATTCCTGTTCCCTTTTTTCTTCTTTTTTGATATATTTGTTTTAGAACG
>CAJFMW010000231.1 GCA_904392525.1 uncultured Eisenbergiella sp. | reverse complement strand
GACAGAAGGCCCCTGCGCAATGCAGAGGCCTTTTTGTCTTATGAGGGGGGAGATAGTGTAACGATAGATGTTGTTCATCTATCTGTCATTTATGATACACGGAAAATGTGTCCGGAATATGTCTGAATTCAAAAAATGCCATAAAATTTATGAAGGTTTTCTTTATTTTCCCTTAAATGAAGCAAAAGGTGGATGCTTCCTCACTATACGTTTTCGTACGGTCTGCGCAGTGAATGCGCAGACCTGGCTGAGTAGTAACCTCCTGCCGATGACTGTAGAGGAAATATATTGACGCAGTGTCAGAATAATGCTATAGTTTGGATGGTGACAACGTGTCAGAAACTTACGGCCCTCCTGTACGGGACCGGCCCGGAGCTGCTTTGAAGAGATTTGTAAAAGAAGGAAGGAGAGGAGACGGCGATGAAAGCAAAGGTTTATTTTACCCGTGAGATTACGCCTGAAAAGGTGGTAGAGCTGTATCACAGACTGGGCGTGGAGCTGCCCGGAAAAGTGGCGGTAAAGGTTCATTCCGGAGAAAAGGGAAATCAGAATTTCCTGCGTCCGGAATTCTGGAAGCCCATGGTAGAGGAAGTGAAGGGCACCATCGTGGAATGCAACACGGCTTACGGCGACGCCGCAGGCGGCGTGCGCGACCACACGGAGGCACATCAGAAGCTGATGGAGGAGCACGGCTGGACACAGTATTTTGATGTGGACATCATGGATGCGGAAGGCCCGGATGTCATCTGGCCCATTCCGAACGGAAAGATTCTGAAGGAAAACCATCTGGGAAAAAATATTCTGAACTACGATTCCATGCTCGTCCTCGCCCATTTCAAGGGGCATCCCATGGGCGGATACGGCGGAGCGCTCAAGCAGCTTGCCATCGGCTGTGCCAGCCGCGCGGGCAAGGCGCTGATCCATTCGGCAGGAAAGACAGACGACCGTTTTGAGACCTGGAAGCAGCACGCGAGCAGCGTGGAATTTCCGGAGGCGATGGCTGACGCCGCAATGAGCGTGGTGGAGCATTTTCAGGGAAAGATCGCCTTCATTAATGTGATGAAGAATCTTTCGGTGGACTGTGACTGCTGCACGGTGGCGGAAGATCCCTGCATGAAGGACATCGGCATGATGGCATCCCTCGATCCGGTAGCCATTGACCAGGCCTGCATGGACCTGATCATCAGCTCCGACGACCCGGGACGGGATCATTTCATGGAGCGCGTGAACAGCCGCAACGGCATTCATACCATTGAGGCTGCGGCCGAGCTTGGCTTTGGATCGCGGGAGTATGAACTGGTAGAGATCTGAGTATTTTAATAAAAGAAAGAAAAAAGAAGGGACTGTCCGTCAGTCTCTTCTTTTTCGTAAATTCTGTTTATAAATACTATCCGAGAAGCTTTTTCAAATCCTCTTCGGGCGTGGTGATCGGTCCGATTCCATATTTTTCCACAAGGAGACTGAGGACGTTGGGAGAAAGGAACGCAGGGAGTGTGGGCCCGAGCAGGATGTTCTTAATCCCAAGATGCAGAAGCGTCAGCAGGATGCAGACAGCCTTCTGTTCATACCAGGACAGCACCATGGAAAGCGGCAGGTCGTTGATTCCGCATCCAAATGCATCCGCGAGGGCGGCGGCAACCCTGATCGCGCTGTAGGCGTCGTTGCACTGGCCCATATCCATCAGGCGGGGCAGGCCGCCGATGGTGCCGAGGTCAAGATCGTTGAAACGGTATTTGCCGCAGGCAAGGGTCAGAATGATGGTATCGGCAGGAGCCTTTTTTACAAATTCGGTATAATAATTTCTTCCGGTTCTCGCGCCATCACAGCCTCCCACAAGGAAGAAGTGCCTGACCGCACCGGATTTGACCGCATCCACTACGGCGTCCGCTACAGAAAGCACGGAGCCGTGGGAAAAGCCGGTCGTCACCTTCGTCCCTCCGTTTATGCCGGTAAATACGGTATCTTCCTCATAGCCGCCAAGCTCCAGTGCCTTTTCGATAACGGGGGTGAAATCCTTATCTTCACCGATACAGATGATTTCAGGATAGGAGACAACTCCGGTTGAAAACACTCTGTCCGCATAGTCCGCCCTGGGCGGCATCAGGCAGTTGGTGGTGAACAGCACGGGAGCCGGAATTCCTGAAAACTCCTTCTGCTGGTTCTGCCAGGCTGTGCCGAAATTTCCCTTGAGATGAGGATATTTTTTCAGTTCAGGATAAGCATGCGCAGGGAGCATTTCTCCGTGGGTATAAATGTTGATTCCCCTGCCCTGCGTCTGTTCCAGAAGCTGCTTCAGATCGAAAAGGTCATGCCCGGAAATGACGATAAAGGGGCCCTTCTCTACGGTGAGGGAAACCTCAGTGGGAACGGGAACGCCGTAGGTTTCGGTGTTTGCCCGATCAAGCAGTTCCATGCATTTGAGATTGATCTCGCCGGTCTTCATCACCACAGACAGGAGTTCTTCCGTTTCCCCGTCCGCGCTAATGGAGCGGAGCGCCTGATAGAAGAACTGATTGACCTCCTTATCGGTATAACCGAGAACGGCAGCGTGGTAAGCATAGGCCGCAATGCCGCGGATTCCAAAGAGAATCAGGGATTTCAGAGAACGGATATCCTCCTGCGCGTTCCAGACGGAGCGCAGATCGTAATCCACGTTTTCTCCGGCGGCGGAAGCGCAGAAGAGACAATTCCGGCTCAGGCGGTCCCGCTCGGCATGTACTCTGTCAATCAGCGCGGAGATGGTTTCATTATTGAAATTTACGTTGGTGATGGTGGTAAACAGGCCATCGATGACCAGCCTGTCCGTATTTTCTGTAACGGAATTTTCGTTTTTTTCGGCAGTGCGGGCAAGCCCGATCAGCGCGCCGGTCAGCCTGTCCTGAAGCAGGGCGGTATCGGCTTTCTTGCCGCATACCCCGGCACTTCCGGTACAACCGGTGCATCCGGCCGTCTGCTCGCACTGAAAACAAAACATCTTTTCTGTCATAATCAGACCTCCTTGACTTTATGGACATACTATAATACGATAAACGCAACAAGTATGTTGGAATTACAACAACAAGGAGGTTTTTGTGGAAAAATATACGGATGTGCTGAAAAATACGAAATTGTTTGCCGGTGTGGGTGAAGAAGAGATCGGGACCATGCTGGACTGCCTTGGCGCGGTGCTTCGTCATTATAAAAAGGGCGACTATGTTTACCGGGCGGGAGAGTATGTTCACAGCCTGACGGTACTGGTCGAGGGCAGTCTGCATATCCAGAAGGATGATTACTGGGGAAACCGTGCCATTCTGGGAGACGTTGCGGTGGGGGAAATGTTCGGCGAGGCGTATGTGTCGCCCGACAGCGGCGCGCTGCTGAATGACGTGGTTGCGGTTGAGGACAGCGCCGTTCTGTTTTTCGATATTCAGCGGATTCTCACGGTATGCCCTTCTGCCTGTAAATTCCATTCCCTGACCGTA
>CAJFMW010000230.1 GCA_904392525.1 uncultured Eisenbergiella sp. | reverse complement strand
CGTGGCGCCGAATTCCCGGTTTGACCGGGAGGCGACCGGAGGAGACGATCGGTACTACCATCTGGTGCTGCTGGCGGAGAACAACACGGGATATGCCAATCTGATGAAAATCATCAGCCGCGGCTTTACGGAAGGCTTTTATTATAAGCCCCGTGTGGATATGGAGCTTCTGAATCAGTATCATGAGGGAATCATCGCCCTTTCCGCCTGCCTGGCGGGAGAGGTGGCGCGGAACATCCAGAAAGGTCTGGTGGACGAGGCGAAAAAGGCGGCCCTGAAATATCAGGAGTGCTTCGGAAAGGGGAATTTTTTCCTGGAGCTGCAGGACCATGGGATTCCGGCGCAGCGGATGGTGAATACCACTCTGCTTTCCATGAGTAAGGAGCTGGACATCCCGCTGGTGGTCACCAACGACGTGCATTACACGTATCCGGAGGATGAAAAGCCCCACGATATCCTGCTGTGCATCCAGACCGCGAAGAAGCTTTCTGATGAGGACCGGATGCGCTATGAAGGCGGCCAGTATTATGTGAAAAGCGAAGAGGAGATGAAGGGGCTCTTCCCCTATGCCTGGGAGGCGGTGGAGAACACTCAGGCCATTGCGGACCGGTGCAACGTGGAGATCGAGTTCGGCGTGACGAAGCTGCCGCATTTCGAGGTGCCGGAAGGGTACACCTCGGAAACCTGGCTGTACAGACTGTGTGAGGACGGCCTTGCGGAGCGTTATCCCGACGACGACGGCACCCTGCAGAAGCGTCTGGACTACGAGCTTTCCGTCATTAAGCAGATGGGCTATGTGGATTACTTCCTGATTGTATGGGATTTTATCAATTACGCCAGAAGAAACGGAATCGCGGTGGGGCCGGGACGTGGTTCGGCGGCGGGAAGCATCGTGGCTTACTGCCTGAAAATCACCAACATCGATCCCATCCGTTATAATCTGCTGTTCGAGCGTTTCCTGAATCCGGAACGTGTGTCCATGCCGGATATTGATATCGACTTCTGCTTCGAAAGGAGGCAGGAGGTCATCGATTATGTAGGAAGAAAATACGGGCAGGAGAAGGTGGTGCAGATCGTTACCTTCGGTACCATGGCGGCCAAGGGCGTGATCCGCGACGTGGGCCGGGTGATGGACCTTCCCTACGCTTACGTAGACGGAATCGCCAAAATGATTCCCAATGAACTGAACATCACCATCGACCGGGCGCTGCAGATCAATCCGGAGCTGAGAAAGCTGTATGAGACGGACGGGCAGGTAAAAGAACTGATCGACATGAGCAAACGTCTGGAGGGTCTGCCCAGACACACCTCCATGCATGCGGCGGGCGTGGTGATCTGTCCGGAAAGCGCGGACAACTATGTGCCTCTTTCCAGAGGAAGCGACGGCAGCATCACTACCCAGTTCACCATGACCACCCTGGAGGAGCTGGGCCTTCTGAAAATGGACTTTCTGGGCCTGCGTACCCTGACCGTGATCCAGAACGCGGCCGGGATGGTGAAGAAGGACAAGGGCGTCGAGCTGGACATGGATCACATCGATTTTAACGATAAGGCGGTTCTGGACTCCATCGGCACGGGCCGGACGGACGGCGTGTTCCAGCTGGAAAGCGGCGGCATGAAAAACTTCATGAAGGAGTTGAAACCCCAGAATCTGGAGGATGTCATCGCCGGAATTTCCCTGTATCGTCCCGGCCCCATGGATTTCATTCCCAAGTACATCCGGGGAAAAAATAACGCGGCCAGCATTACCTATCTCTGTCCGCAGTTGGAGCACATTCTGGAGCCCACCTACGGCTGTATTGTCTACCAGGAGCAGGTTATGCAGATCGTGCGGGATCTGGGCGGATACACCATGGGAAGAAGCGATCTGGTGCGCCGTGCCATGAGTAAAAAGAAGCAGTCCGTGATGGAAAAGGAGCGGAACAACTTCATTTACGGAAATGAGGAGGAGGGCGTTCCCGGCTGTGTGAAAAACGGAATTTCTGAAGAGGTGGCAGGAGAAATCTATGATGAGATGATGGATTTTGCCAAGTACGCCTTCAACAAGTCCCATGCGGCCTGCTATGCGGTGGTGGCCTATCAGACTGCATGGTTGAAATATTACTATCCGGTGGAGTTCATGGCGGCGCTCATGACCTCCGTGATCGACAACCCCAAAAAGGTATCGGAGTATATTCTCACCTGCCGGAATATGGGAATCAAAATCCTCCCGCCCGATGTGAATGAGGGAGAGATCGGCTTTTCCGTATCCGGAGGCTCCATCCGTTATGCCCTTACCGCCATTAAGGGAATCGGAAGGCCTGTAATCGAACAGCTTCTTCATGAGAGAAGGGAGCGTGGAGTCTTTACCAGCCTGCAGGATTTCGTCACCCGCATGATGGATACGGAAGTGAATAAACGGACGGTGGAGAATTTCATCAAGGCCGGTGCGTTTGACGGGCTTGGCGGAACGAGGAAGCAGTTCATGGGCGTATTCGCCCAGATGATGGATGCGGGCATACAGAACAAAAAGAATAATCTCGCCGGACAGATGAGCCTGTTCGATCTGGTCAGCGAGGAAGAAAAGAGCGAATATGAGATCCGGCTGCCTGATGTGGGAGAATATCCCAGGGAGATCCTGCTGGGCTTTGAAAAAGAGGTTCTCGGGATCTATGTCAGCGGCCATCCGCTGGAGGAATACGCGCAGACCTGGAAGAAGCACATCACCCGGACTACCGCCGATTTTGTCCTGGATGAAGAAACCGGGGAAATGAACGCGAAGGATCAGGAGCGTGTGGTCATTGGCGGCCTGATCACGGAAAAGAAGATCAAATATACCAAAAAGGATCAGGTGATGGCGTTTCTCACCCTGGAGGATCTGGTGGGAAGCGTGGAGGTGGTGGTTTTTCCGCGGGTTTACGAGCAGGAGAGCGGTAAGTTGACGGAAGAGTCGAAGGTGTTCATCCGCGGCCGGGTGGATGCTGCAGAGGACCGGGACGGAAAGGTGATCTGCGAGTCTGTACAGGCCTTCGACGAGGTGCGCCGCACCCTCTGGATTAAATTTCCGACGAAAGCCGCCTACGAGGAAGCGGAGCAGGCGCTTTTTGACGCGCTCGCCGCTTCGGATGGAAACGACGGCGTGGTGATCTATGTGGAGAATCCCCGGGCGAAAAAAAATCTTCCGCCCAACCGTAACGTGAAGGCGGACAGAGAACTGGTGGAGAAGCTTTCCGGCATGTACGGAGAGGAGAATGTGAAGGTGGTCTGAAGGAAATAGCTTACAGTTCACTCGTCCGCCAGAACCAGTCAGATGTCGTGCTTGCACGAACAGATGACTGGCTCTGAGCGGGCGGAGTGAACTGTGGAAATAGTATTTTCTGGTTACTATTCAACCAGGTCTGCGCATTTACTGCGCAGACCGTACGAAAACGTATAGCGAGGAAGCATCCGGCCCATCGCTGCACGATGAGGCGAGTGCTGCGATGGGCCGGAT
>CAJFMW010000229.1 GCA_904392525.1 uncultured Eisenbergiella sp. | reverse complement strand
TAAAACAGAAAAAATAAATTTGCGCAGCCCAGGAGACGCAGAAGGAGGGAAATATGGGAAGGTTTTTCAGTGATGCGGTGGAAACCGCGCTTCGGGATCTTTACTATCAGATGTGGACTGGACGGGGGCGGGAGGCGTTCCGCCTTTTGGAACAGGCTTCGGACGCGGGGGACGGGGATGCGTCCTGCCTGCTGGCCCGTTGTCTGTGCGGCAGTCAGTATGTCTGGGACGGCCACGGTTTTCCGGAGGATGGACGGCGTGCAACGGGGCTGCTTCATAAATCCGTGGAGCAGGGAAGCGCTCTGGGCGTGCTGATCTGCCTGCGGTCAGGGGAACTGAAGCCGTATCTGGAAAAGAAGATGCCCTTTTCAAGCCTGCAGGAAGCCTTCAATATTGTGTTGGATAAAGCGGAAGCGGGAGAACCATTCTGCCAGTATACCATTGGAAACAGTTATTTTTGGTGGGATTTTCTGCGCATTCAGGGAAAGAAGCGGGAGGACTTCTCCAGTCAGGAGGCGTTCAGAGAATATCTTCGGGAGAACATTACAAAATGTGAGGACTGGTTCTGGAAGGCATTCCAAAACGGCGTATTCTATGCCGGTAATAACCTCAGGCATTACTATGAAAAGGGGGATGAGGATATTGTTCTTCCCTGGCCGGAAAAGGCGGCGGATATCAACCGCATCGGGGCGGAATACGGATATCCCGGTTATCAGTATAAATATGGCTGGGACCTGAAACGGGAGGGAAAGGCTGAGGAAGCCGGAATCTGGTTCCGAAAAGCCGCGGAGGGCGGGGAGCGGAGCGCGTTCCCTGATGCGGGAGATGCCTGGAGGCTGGGAAATGGAGGCCCAAAGGATATGGCACGCGCCGCCTGGTACTTTGAACAGGGACTGAACGACCCGGCGAACGGGGAATACTGCGCCGGATGGCTGGGGATCCTCTATTATCAGGGAGAAGGTGTGCCTCAGGATTATGCCAGGGCTTTCCGGCTGCTCAAATGGGCGGATGATACGGGCAAAAAGGGAAACTGGCTCGTATACTATCTTGGGGACTGTTACGCCAACGGGAAAGGAACACAGCAGGACTACGCGGCTGCCCGGAGATATCTGGAGCGGATCGACTGGAACTGCCCGGACGGATTTTATCTTTTGGGATATCTTTATGCCAGAGGCCTGGGCGGGCCGAAGGACATCGCCAAAGGCGTTGAACTTCTTCAAAAGGCCGGAAATCAGTCCCGGGCCAGGGAAGAGCTGAAGCGATACAAGAGAACCCTCTTTGGCAAGTGGGTTGAGCGCTGAAGGGACGGGGAAAAAAGAAGTCGGGCGGACGGCCCGGATTTACGGTATGCCGGCAATGGTGTCCGTCGGGATCGCCGCTAATTTCCATTTTCCCGCACAGCCTCATATATTTCCGAAACAATATCGGAAAAACCGATTTCAGCAGTTATGGGCTTTTCGGACAGCACATCCGAAAAGTCCTTTTCACGCCACCATCTTTTCATCGCTTCCGCGCCGAATTCATGGCAGTTTGGCTTTGTCTGATGCCTTCTCAGCGTTTCTTCAAAGGGAAGGTCAAAATACCAGGCGTAGATCTGATTCCCATACAACCGGCGGGCCAGCTCAAACAGGGGCCGGTACCAGTCGGCATACAGGATGCCTTCCAGAATGGTGATGTCTCTGTGCGCATGGCCGTATTTCAACAGCTCCATCAACAGCGGGATGGCTTCGGTGTGCGGTCCGTCCTTCACCTTCAGCATGTCCCGCCGCACCACGTCCTGCGAGAGGAGCAGGGGATGGCCGCCTGCGGTACCATTTCCCAGCTTTTTCTGCAGTTCCTTTGCAACAGTGGTTTTTCCGCTGCCGGAATTTCCTCTGAGTATGATCAGCTTTTCAATTGGTCGTTCCCTCCTGTGTCCCGACAGCCGGGCGTGATTTCGTGCATGGACGGGAATTTTCATTTCTCACCGTTTAAGTTCCACCCGCTTCTGCGACCGCATTGTGTACTTGGAAAACGGACGGATTGCGGAGGAGGGCACCCATGAGGAGCTGATGAAAAAGGGCGGCGCTTATGCGAACATGTTCGCCGTTCAGGCGCAGTATTACAAAGAGGGAGAGGAGGCGGCCTGCCTTGGATAAGCGGATGATTTTTTTTCGAAAAATACAGAAAAATTGGGCAGAAAGCAGCTTCGCAGCTGCTCACCGGGTGGGATTCCGCCTTCTGAAAATGGTGCACGAGACGGATTCCACCGTCCTTCCCATGAATCTTCTGATGATCTGCGTGAATCTGGCAGAAATTTATGCCGGGTTGTTCCTTACTTCAGCGCTGGTCGACAGCCTGCTTGCCGCCCACTTCCAGCGGGCGGCGCTGTACGCCCTGTTGCTTGCCGTATCAGCTTTGGCGCTGGGTAGTGCTGGAGAAGTGCTGTTAAAGAAGGTGCGGACCGTACAGAACAGGTTCTGGCAGATCGTGTATCTGTGGATCGCAAAAAAAGCGCTTTTCCTGGATTATGAGACCATGGAGGACCCGGATGCCATCAAAAAGCTTCTGACCGCGGAGCGGACCTGTGATATGTACGGAAGTGTGGGAATTGTGGTTCTCAATTACGGTGAACTGCTGAAAGCCCTTCTGAACATTGTCGTTTCCGTGGGCCTGTCGCTGCAGCTGGTGCTGACACGCCCGATGGCAGATACCGTCACATCCTTTTCCTGGCAGGAAGATGGAATCGGACAGGCGGCAGCTCTGCTTTCTGTGCCGGGCGTTTCGCTGTTCCTGTTTGGCGCGGCTCTTATGGGAATAGCCTTTCTTTCTGTGCGTACGGCGCATAAATATGCGGAAAGAGAGAAAAAATTTTTTCAGAACCATGCAGGGACGGAAGAAAAGCTTTCCTATCTGAACAACAATATTTTCTTTAATTACCGGGCGGGCAAGATCATCCGCATTTTCGGAATGCAGGATATGCTCCTGAAAAACGGGGAGAGGGAGCTCGACGGAATGGTCGGTTTTTACCTTCGCAGGATCCACGCGAAACGTGGGGAAGCCGTGGAAAATCTGGCTTCCAGCGGCCTGTTTACCGTTTTTTCCTATCTTCTGGTGGTCCTGAAAACCATCTCCGGTGCCATCACTGTCGGAGCCTTTACCCGGTATGTGGGAGCGCTGAATCAGTTCGGAAGCGCCTGTGCCTCCCTGATTGAATACAATGCGGCCATCCGCCGAAACGCCGCTTACATGGGGGAATTTCTGGCCTTCCTGGATGTGGAGGAGAAGCATTCCCACGGAACGATTCCCGTGGAGAAGCGGGATGACGGGGAATATGAGCTGGCCTTTGAAAATGTGAGCTTCCGTTATCCGGGAAGCGCTCAATATGTGCTGAAGAATGTGAACTGCCGTCTGGACATGAAGCGGAAAATGGCGGTGGTGGGACGAAACGGTGCAGGAAAAACCACCTTCATTAAGCTGCTCTGCGGCCTGTATGAG
>CAJFMW010000228.1 GCA_904392525.1 uncultured Eisenbergiella sp. | reverse complement strand
ATGCTACACCTGCGGCCAGTTTCCGGATGCCTGAAAACCCGCTTCATCCGGTGACGAAGCGTCAGCAGCGATTGAAAACTATGACAGTATAACAACAGGACGGGGGAAAGTCAATGAATTTATACGGTTATTTTTCTGGCTTCATGTTCCGCCGCCACTTCTTCAGGAGTTTTCTCGCGCAGTCTTGCAGCGCCATGATAATCCTTTGTGGGGATTAAATCGCCTTTCGCCAGATTTTCCTTTGCCTCCCGGATTGCCTCCGCATACTGAGGCAGCCACTCTTCCTGGGCTACCAGCATCTCGTCTATCATCTGCCATACCTCCGGCGGATTGCACACGGCTCCTGTCAGCGGGTCCATCAGGGCGGCCTGCTTCAGAAGCTTCACATCTCCATGGACGGCTGCTTCCACCGCCAGCTTCTGAACCCAGATCGACTGGGAACACACTGCGGCACAGCCCAGGGGAAGATCGCCTACCTTTGGCACGCTGATCCCGTTTCCGTCCACATAACAGGGAACTTCAACAACAGACTCATATGGAAGGTTGGTAATGCAGCCGTTGTTCATGACATTAAAATGTCCCCGGTATACTCTTCCTGTCTCCAGGGATTCCATGATGTAAGAACAATGCTCCTTCCCGCGCATCGAGCCGTCCAGTTTCCTGGGTTCCTCCTTCAGAATTTCGGGATAATCCGTTTCAAACCAGTTCCTTTCTTCTCTGGTAACCCGGAGGTATCCCCCTGTTTCTCCGTTGATCCAGCTGTCCAGATTGATCCAGTCTGTGATTTCTTCCGGACGTTTGCGGTACCAGGCCACATATTCGGAAAGGTGTCCGTTGGATTCTGTGGAATAATAGCCGAAGCGTTTCAGCATATCGATTCTGACCTTTTCCTCCTCCCGGAATTTTTTGTGGTTTTCGAATCCTTCCAGGAGTCTGGGAATCATATCTTCGCCGTGGTGTTTTACGGAGATATACCAGGTCTGGTGATTGATGCCTGCGCAGACAATGTCCAGTTCCTCCCTGGGGATTCCAAGAACCTCCGCAATCTGCATTTCCCCGTGGATTTCTCCGTGGCAGAGACCTATGGTTTTCACCCCGCCGTATTGATTGCAGGCCCAGGTAGCCATGGCGTTTGGATTGGAATAATTCAGCATAATGGCTCCCGGCTCGGCCACCTCCCGGATATCCCTGCAGAAATTCAGCATTTCCGCAATCACTCTCTGGCCGTACATGATTCCGCCTGTACACAGAGTATCTCCCACACACTGATCCACTCCGTATTTCAGGGGGATCTCGATGTCTGTCTCAAATGCTTCCAGCCCGCCGATACGGACGCAGTTTACAATATACCTGGCATTTTTGAAGGCCTCTCTTCGGTCCGTGGTGGCAGAGATTTTTACCGGAATATTGTTGGCATCCAGATCTCTCTGGCACAGCGCCCTGGTTTTCTCCAGATTGTCCGCATTGATATCCGTGAAGGCAACCTCGATGTCATGAAATTCCGGAACCGACATGATATCGGTAAACAGGGTTCTGGCAAAAACAAGACTTCCTGCTCCGATAAATGCAACTTTAAAACTCATGAAAAAACCTCCGTTTCTTTGTATTTTGTTCATTATAGTCTCTGTCCTTTTTTTATGTGCAACCGATTGTCTGCTTTCTTTCAAAATGCAATATATTGCCGCATTGATTTTCGCGTGTTATACTGACTGCAGAGTCCCTTTTCAACAGCTTATCTGAAATACGGGAGGTGTTGTTTTGGCTGATAAACAGGTATTATACGGAGAAGTCACGGCGTTTTACGCCCTTTCCCTGCCGGAATTCCATATGCCCTTCCATTCCCACAGCAGCTTTGAAATTATGTACATAACTGCCGGAAGCTGCACAATCTTCTGCGGAGAGGAAAGCTTTCAGGTGGGAGCAGGCCGTTTTGTTTTTATCGGCGCTCAGGTTCCGCACAGACTGGAAATCAGCCCGGAACAGCCCTGTTCTATTTTGAATCTGGAATTTCATTTTTCCTGTAAAAGTGGCCCGTTGCAGCTTTCACGGCTTCTTTCCGGATGCGCGGATTTTCAGGAGTTTTGGAAGAAAATGCCGTCTTATCGTCAGGGCGGCGATATGAGGAATCTGGGATATGCTTTAAAAGATCTGATCAACCATCTTCAGAAATCCCCCGATGGAGCCGACTTTCTCCTTGAGCTTCTCTATTCGAGGGTCATGGTTGAATTGTCATATTCGATCGTTCACGGAATAGAAAACAGGGGAGTATACTATCTGAAGAAAGCCTGCGGCTATATTGACCGGAATATTCATGAGACCATACGGGTTACGGAACTGGCTGCCTATACAGGGATCAACAAATCCTATCTACAGTCTCTTTTTTCAAAGCTTCTGGGATGCAGTATTATCGAGTATGTAAACAAAAAGCGTCTGGAAGAGGCGGCTTTTCTCCTGATCAACAGTTCCATGAGCATTACGGACATCGCCTTTGCTGTGGGCTATAACAGCCGCCAGCATTTCGCGCATACCTTTGGAAAGTATTATGGTACCGGGCCCCTGTCTTACCGTCATCTCCATGCGAAAAGAATTGAGGCGGATACGGGAAAGGAACAGTACATTCTGGAAGGCCGGAAAACGACCCGTCAGAGACTGGTAGAATAGCCTGTAGCGAACAGGGCAGAGATCATGCTCAGACAGGTTCTTTCAGCCCTGCTTTGTTCAGAAAGTCCTCCACAGAAACGGCATCGGCGGCCGTTTTCATCCAGCTTTCCAGAAGCCCGGAATCCCTTTCACAAAGAATCCGCTCCTTCAGCCATTCAGGAACCGTGCCGCGGAGATTCAGGACCAGCAATAAAAACCGGGCTTTTCCTTCCTCTCGTCCTTCTTCCCGAACCTCTTCCTGCAGTTCTTCCCGAACCTCTTCCCGAACCTCCTCCCGCAGTTGTTCCCGCATCTCATCTGCCAGCTTCTTCATCTCTACTTCGTGATCGTATTCAAAGATTGACATGGCAACTACCTCCGATCTCTGGCTGAGCAGGAATTCTTCCAGAATTCCTTCCCGAATACATTCGGTTACAGCCTGTTCCACCGCTTCTCTGACAGAAGCCTCTTTTCCGATATATTTTCTGATCCGTGCTACAAACTCACTGTATTCACGCAGTACTTTGCATCTGGCCATCAGTTCCGGGCTGGAGCCGGGATTGATATTGATCAGACGAACCTTTAACTCCAGGGCAGGGTCAGCTTCCGTTTTTTCAAAGGCATCTGACAGCTTCAGTGTAATATCTTCCCCGACCGGCTTCTGTCCATTATAGAATACCACAAAGTGAGGTGCAGGAATCCGGATCAGAGAGGACGAATACATCGATCGTTTCCCGGCATTGATATGTTTTTCCAGAAGTCTGGCAATATAAAACAGATTCCGTAAGGGCATATTCGGATTCCATGTGGACTGATGCTCATAAAGGGTCATTCTGTCATCCAGCAGGAAAGATACGTCGTTCTTCATGCCCAGATAAATGGCGTT
>CAJFMW010000227.1 GCA_904392525.1 uncultured Eisenbergiella sp. | reverse complement strand
GGAAGCGGCGGCATGCGCATGGATTACGCCATGCTGAAGCGGCACAGCGTGCAGTCCACCAGCGATATGGAAGATTACCGGATGTACGCGACCATCGCGGTGAACTCTCCGCTGGCCCTTACGCCGGAGCAGGCCGCGGTCTGGTCCTATCCGCTGAATGCAGATGATGCGAGGAAACCATTTTCAACATGGTAAATGTGCTGCTTCTGCGCATTCATCAGAGCGGCCATCTGTTCCGACTGGGCGAGACCTGTCAGGAGCTGATCCGGGAGGCCATCTCCTGGTATCAGGCGACAAGAGAGGACCGCAGGGAAGCCCTTCCTTTCTGGCCGCTGGGCTTCGGAACCTATTATGATGTGTGGACGGCGCTGGGAATGAAGGGAAAGGAAAAGAGCTACCTCGCCGTTTGGCGCAGGGGTGGAGAAGAGGCATCCTGCCGCCTTCCGCTGCCGGATTGCCGTGGAAAGGAGATTCGTGTGCGCTGTGCCTATCCGGCGGACAGACCCGTGGATTTTGCCTGGGATGCGCAGAAGGCGGAGCTGACCGTCACCTTCCCGGAAGCCTTTATGGCGCGGCTGTTTGAAATCGAAAACCTGTCATAGGACATACCATCCGCCAATAGATTATTAAAAAAGGCGGATGGTATTTTTATGGGAAAAAACCGCATGAAAAGAACGGGTATTCTGCTGGCGGTCTGCCTGATGACAGGATGGCTTACTGCCTGTACCTCGTCTGTGCAGCAGAGCGAATCACAGGATGATATGGAATTTACGGTGGTGAGTGAGGATCGGCTGCCGGAGGAGCTGAAGGAGATCGTGGAAGGAAAAAAAGAGAGCGCTTTCAAGCTCACCTATGCGGACGAAGGGTATCTCTATATCTGTACCGGATATGGAAAACAGGACAGCGGCGGCTACAGTATCACCGTAGATTCTCTGTATGAAACGGAAAACGCCATTTATGTGAATACGAACCTGCTCGGTCCGAAGGCGGGAAGCGCTTCCGGAAACAGTCCGTCCTATCCCTATATCGTGATTAAGGTGGAATTCAGGGATAAGACGGTGGTATTCGATTGAAACCAAACATGGTTTACTTTCCTGTCCACCTGATGTAAAATAGCCATAAAAACGGGGATGAGGAAAGGATGAAAACCATGAACGAACCGAACAAAAAATATCAGATTGACACAGCGGAAAACCGAAAATTTCTGGAGGGGATCAGAGACGATCTGCTCCGCTTTGGACACAGATTTCCTTCACCGGGCGGAAGCTCTTATTACCTGGGCGACGATGGCACGCCCTGGACGGACCGCAGCCGGGAGACATGGATCACCAGCCGCATGGTACATGTGTACAGTCTGGGAACCTTTCTGGGACATGAGGGAAGCGAGGCCCTTGTGGACGCGGGCTTAAAGGGATTGAAGGGGGAGCTGCACGATGAAAAGAACGGCGGCTGGTATGCCGGTCTGAGCGCGGACGGAGGTATTCTGCCAAACAAACAGTGCTATGCCCATGCGTTTGTGATTCTGGCCGCATCCTCTGCGGTTCTGGCGGGACGGCCGGGGGCAGAGGAGCTTCTGGAAGATGCGCTGAAGCTGTATGATCTTCGTTTCTGGAACGAGGAGGAAGGTCTTTCCTGCGATACCTGGAATACGGAGTTTACCGTGCTGGATGACTACAGAGGCCTGAATGCCAACATGCATACGGTAGAAGCCTTCCTGGCAGCCGCGGATGTCACCGGGGATGAGAAATACCGGGTGCGGGCAGGACGTATCATCGACCATGTGACGGGCTGGGCCAGAGACAACAGCTGGAGAATCCCTGAGCATTTCACCAAAGACTGGACGCCGGATCTGGAGTGCAACAAGGATAAGCCGGACGACCAGTTCAAGCCCTATGGAGCCACACCCGGCCACGGCATTGAGTGGGCAAGGCTGATCGCCCAGTGGGCCCTTTCCACTTACCGGGATGATGCCAAGAAAGCCGCCGGGTACATCGAAATCTCGAAAAATCTGTTCAACAGGGCGGTAGAGGATGCCTGGAATGTGGACGGTGCGCCGGGCATTGTGTACACCACGGACTGGGAAGGAAAGCCGGTGGTGCATGACAGGATGCACTGGACCCTGGCGGAAGCCATCAATACCTCTTCCGTTCTCTGGCATGTGACCGGAAAACAGAAATATGCGGACGACTATGCTCAGTTCATGCAGTATCTGGACGAAAAGGTGCTGGATCACGTAAACGGCTCCTGGTTCCACCAGCTGGACCAGAACAACAACGTGATCGGCACCGTCTGGCCGGGAAAATCCGACCTGTATCACGCCCTGCAGGCGACGCTGATTCCTTACCATGCGGCGGCCCTTTCCATCGCTCCTGCGGTGAAGGAAGGGAAGGAAATTTAGGGCTGTTAAAAGGTACAGCTTCTGAAAATTCAGAGATGGGAACAGCCGACGAAGGCCCCGGAACAGCTCCGGGGCTTTTTGTAAAATGTTTTTTTCGGGAAAAGAGAAAATAAAAGCGCCGCAATAGCGGCGGAAAGAATAATAGATAAACAGAGTTTACTGCCTTTTATGCTTTTTTCTTTTATGATATGATAAAACGGTAATCGGCATAATACCATGACAGGAAGGGGCGGCAGGATGGATGAATTGTATATTACTTGTTTACAGATAGAGAAAGTCAGACATTTAAAGAATATCACAATCCCGATCGGAAAGGATGAGAAGAAGCATCTGATCATTACGGGAAAAAACGGCAGCGGAAAGACCAGTCTGCTGGATGCGCTGGCAGCATTTCTGGAAAAAGAGATAACCGGAGAAATACATCTGGATGCAGCAGGAAAGCTGACGGTGCGATGGCACCAGATAATAGCAGATGAATCTACCCAATATTTGGCGGAGAAGCTGTCAAAGAGTGGGCAGGAGAAGATTGGTATTGAACTGAATCATTCCTTTTCAGAATGCAAAAAAATGTTTTCTTATGGAAGATGTGTCATTGCCTACTATAAAGCAGACAGAATTTTTCATGCGTCCCTTCCTGCCCATGTGGAAAAGGTCAGTTTGCAGGACTTATATGGAATCAATGAAGCTCCGCGAAAGGACTTTGTAAAGTATCTGCTGGATCTGAAAATGACGGAGGCGCTGGCGATCTCTGGTGGGAAAACGGAGAAAGCGGAACAGATCAGAGAATGGTTTGCCAAACTGGAATCTCTGTTGAAAAATATTTTTGAAGACGAAACGCTCACACTTGAATTTGACGAGGAAACCTTCCAATTTTTTATCTATATGTCAGGACGGGAAAAATTTGACTTTAATTCCATGTCCAGCGGGTATTCCGCCATTTGGGATATCGTGGCCGATCTGATGCTTCGAATGGAAAAGCAGTCTCAGCGGACATTTCGCTTCGATATGCCGGGAATTGTGCTGATTGACGAGATAGAAACACATCTGCATCTGGAACTGCAGAAGAAAATTATGGATATTCTGACTGGAATTTTTCCCAATATCCAGTTTGTTGTGACTACGCATTCCCCGTTTATTTTGAACAGTCTGGAAAATGTGGTGATTTATGACCTGGAAAACCATACTCTG
>CAJFMW010000226.1 GCA_904392525.1 uncultured Eisenbergiella sp. | reverse complement strand
CGCTGGCAGCGGGACAGGATGGTGACGGGAATCTTGTGCACCTCGGTGGTCGCCAGAATGAAAATCACGTAGGAGGGCGGCTCCTCCAGGGTTTTCAGCAGCGCATTGAAGGCTCCTATGGAGAGCATATGCACCTCGTCGATGATGTAAACCTTATATTTTCCCTCCGCCGGTGAGTAGGACACCTCATCCACAATTTCCCGGATGTTGTCCACGCCGTTGTTGGACGCCGCATCGATCTCGATCACGTTCATGCTGGCGCCCGCCGCGATGGTGCGGCAGCTCCGGCATTCCCCACAGGGAGAGCCGTCCACCGGATGCTCACAGTTGACGGCTTTCGCAAAAATTTTCGCTATGGTTGTCTTTCCTGTCCCTCTTGTTCCGCAGAACAGATAAGCGTGACCGATTCTTTCAGCCGCTATCTGGTTCTTCAATGTCGTAACAATATGGTCCTGTCCCTTTACGTCCTCAAAACGCTCCGGGCGAAATTTACGGTAAAGAGCTGTATAAGACATATTTACTCCCGTTATTGCGGCATAACGTACTGCTCCTGACTGCCGCAGTCTGATTTCCGGCCTTAATCGCCGAAGCTGATACCCAGCATTTTGGCCTCTTTTACCATGGAGGAATTGGGATCCACCGTTTTCAGCTTTCCTGCCACATCTTCCAGCGGCACCTTCACGATTTCCCGGTTCCTGTAGCCGACCATGAAGCCATACTCGCCCTTGAGAATCAGATTGCCCGCTTCTGAGCCGAGACGGCTGGCAAACACTCTGTCATACGGGCAGGGAGAACCGCCCCTCTGGGTATGGCCGGGTACGGTGACACGCACCTCCATGCCGCTCTTCTGCTGAATCTGATCCGCGATCTCGTAAGAGACGGAAGGATAAGGATAATTTTCCAGTTTTTTCTTATATTCCTTCTTTGACAGCTTTGCGTCCTCCTTGGACATGGCGCCCTCAGCCACCGCAAGAATGGTGAACCGGCTGCCCCGGTCATGACGCTTCTTTATCGCTTCAATCACCTTGTCAATATCATAGGGAATCTCCGGAATCAGGATGATGTCCGCGCCGCCAGCCATGCCCGCGTTCAGCGTCAGAAATCCTACCTTATGCCCCATCACTTCCACGATGAAGACCCGTCCATGGGACGCCGCCGTGGTATGAATGTTGTCGATCGCCGTCGTGGCGATATCCACCGCGCTCTGGAAGCCGAAGGTCATGTCCGTTCCCCAGAGATCATTGTCGATGGTCTTGGGCAGCGTGATCACGTTAAGCCCTTCTTCCTTCAGCAGATTCGCCGTCTTGTGCGTTCCGTTTCCGCCCAGAATCACCAGGCAGTCCAGTTGCAGCTTATAATAATTCTGCTTCATCGCCTCGACTTTGTTCAGGCCGTTCTCATCCGGATCCCGCATCTGCTTGAACGGCATCCTGCTGCTTCCAAGAATCGTGCCGCCTTTCGTCAGGATTCCCGAAAAATCCCTTCCGGTGAGCATCCGGAACTTCCCGTAGATCAGTCCCTTATACCCATCCAGGAAGCCATAAATCTCCACATCTTCGCTGGCATTAAACAGCGTCTTCGCAACGCCCCTCATCGCCGCATTCAGAGCCTGACAATCCCCGCCGCTGGTAAGCATACCTATTCTCTTCATGATTTCCTCCATTCCGAAGCGTTTTCCGCCTTCCTTCTCCCGCCTCAGCAGTCCGCCTTACCCTTTACCCAATACCAGACGCCATCCGACAAGAGGATTGGGACATATTCATTTGAATTATATAATATTTTTTATATAATGTACAACGTTTTTTCGCCGCGGACCGGGCAGCCGGGGAAAAGGGAACCGCACGAAAAGCAGAGCGGCCTGCTTCCTCTCTGTCCACGTCCAGGTGGCCGAAGGCTCTGTATTCTTTCATACTCTTTCCCAGATTTCCCATAAATTTTACACATCACGGATAGCATTCTTTTTTTCTTTCCTGATATATTTACAGTAATAATGCTTCGCAACGCAGACGTATTTCTATCTGTCGCGCCCCGTTTCCGCGAGGCTAAATAAAACGGCGGCCTGACAGCCGCCTGGGGAAGGAGTTACCGGTATGGGAAAAATCTATGTTCTTGACACCAACGTTCTGATTCAGGCTCCTTATGCGCCATGCTGCTTTGAAGAAAACGAGGTTGTCATCCCGCTCGTTGTCGTGGAAGAGCTGGATGGGCTGAAAAAAGCCGACGGAGAACGGGGCGCAAATGCACGTTCCGCCATCCGCCTTCTTGAATCTCTCCGCGGAAGGGGCGATCTTCTGAATGGAGTGAGGCTTTCCACCGGCGGACGGCTGAGAATTGAAAAAAATTTTGTCAACGTCACTCTTCCCGCGGATCTGCCGGAAGAAAAATCGGATAACCGTATCCTGAAAGTCTGTAAGGGCCTTTCCGAAAGCGCCGGAGGAAACGATCCTGTTATCCTGGTCACAAAGGATCTTGTGCTGCGGCTCAAAGCTTCCATCCTGGGGATACCTGCGGAAGACTTTACCACGGAGCAGATCGGCCCGGATGACGCTTCCTACAGCGGACGCGCCGAAGTATATCTTCCGGAAGAGCTGGTAAAGGATTTTAAAAAATCCGGCGTTCCCCTCTCCTGTGTATATCAGACTGACGCGGACGGCGGACATATCATACCGGAGCTTGTGGAAAATGAATTTCTTATCCTGACGCCGGACTGTTCCGGGAAGAAAACGCTCCTGGGCAGAGTGGAACGTGAAAGGATCGTTCCACTGAGTTTTAAAAAAAGCAAACCATACGGCATTACCCCCCGTAATGTGGGCCAGTATTTCATGCAGGAGGCTCTGATGCAGAGCGCCGAGAAAGCACCCCTGGTCATCATCAAGGGAATGGCGGGAACCGCAAAAACCTTTTATGCTCTCGCCGTCGGGCTGGAAAAGGTTTATAACTGCGCTTCCGGGGAATACCGCCGTATCATCATCAGCCGCCCCAACGCACAGTTCGACGACGACATCGGCTTTCTGCCCGGCGATGAACAGGAAAAAATCGCGCCGCTGATGCGGCCTGTAATTGATAATCTGGAACAGCTGCTGGATTCTGATGAGGAAAACCGATATGAAAACGAAATGCTCCTGACCGACCGGATCAACGAGGTATTTGAACGCGGAATCATTCAGACGGAAGCGCTCAATTTCATCCGCGGCCGTTCCATTGTAAAAACCTACCTGATTATCGACGAGGCCCAGAACATGACTCCCAATCAGATCAAAGGGATCATTACCCGGGCTGGCAAAGGAACCAAAATCATTCTTCTGGGAGATCCCAGGCAGATCGACCGGCCTTTTCTGGATGAGCGCACGAACGGGCTGAGCTATGCGGCCAAGCATATGAAGGGCAGTCCCCTGTGCTGGCAGATCACATTGTCCGCAGAGGAATGCGAGCGTTCCGCGCTGGCGATGGACGCCGTAAAAAGACTGTGATGCGAAATTGTCGCAAAAAAGGCATCCTGAGATTCAGGATGCCTGATGCGCGGAGATGGTGGGAGTCGAACCCACGCGCCCTTGCGGACCTATCGCATTTCGAGTCAAGTCGTTTTTAGAGAATTTGTCGGAAGTTAA
>CAJFMW010000225.1 GCA_904392525.1 uncultured Eisenbergiella sp. | reverse complement strand
AGGATTAAAGAGATAGAGCATAACAGAAGAAGGCCTCTGCAGATCCCATTGTTATGGGAAATGCAGGGGTTTTTGTCTCTGAAAGTGTAAAAGTCAGGACAACCAAAAGCGGAGTTATTTGACGAAGCGGCGGCCTTCTTTGCGCAAAATCCGACGGTTTATAGGTGTAACGAACGCCATTCTGTGTTATAATGAGGGTTGCGCCCGACATACTGGCTGTCCCAATCTTTTCGGTCAGTCAGTGATGAAAGAAGCATCCTGGAGGAAGAGGAAACAATGAAAGCAGTTTTGATTCACGCGGACGGCAATACGGACATTGCGACAGGGCATCTCATGCGCTGCCTTTCTGTTGCGTGCGCGTTGAAGGCGCTTGGCGGACGGGCGGAATTTGCCGTCTCTGATGAGACCTCCGCAGATCTCCTCGCTTCCTTCTTTCCGGAAAAAAGCAGCTTTCCGATTCATGTTCTCCATGCGGATTATCGGAAGCCGGAAACGGCTCTGGGAGGCCTGACCCGGCTGCTCTCACACAGCCCGGACGGCCCGGCATTTTCTCCGGCAGCTGACGGGCCGAAACAAGAAAGCTTTCTGCCGGAACGCTTTTTTGCGGAACAGTTTCCCGCCCTTCTGATCGATTCCTACTTTGTGACGCAGGACTTTCTGGAAGCGCTCCGCTCCCTGGTAAAAACCGCTTACATCGACGATCTGTACGCCTTCGATTATCCGGTGGACCTGGTGATTAATTATGATTTCGCGCCTCCGGAGCACTTTTATTCCAAGGCTGGAAAAACCCTGCTCGGCTGCGGTTTCACCCCGCTGCGCGCTCAGTTTTCCGGGCTTACCCCTGTTTTTCGGGAACAGGTGGAAGACGTGCTGATCTCCACAGGCGGGACGGACGCCTGGAACGCGGCGGGAAAGTTTGCTTCTGCTCTGCTTACAACCCCCGAAAGCGCATCCTGGCGCATTCATGTGCTCACCGGGCCGATGCACGCGCACCGGAATGAGCTGCAGGCGCTCGCCGCCTCTCACCCGCAGCTCCTCCTGCATGAAAAGGTAACGGATATGGCAGGTCTCATGCGCGCCTGTGATCTGGCGGTTTCCGCTGCGGGAACCACCCTGTATGAGCTGTGCGCCGCAGGCGTACCCTCCGTCAGCTTCACGATGGCGGACAATCAGCTTCCCTGTTCCAGGGATATGGAGCGTTTCGCCGGCATTCCCTGTGCGGGAGATGTTCGCAGCACGCCGGATCTCATCGGAAGGCTCCTGTCCCTCCTTTTTTCTCTGGCGGAAAATCCCCAAAAGAGAAGCGCCCTGTCCCGTTCCATGCACGCTGCTATCGACGGGAAAGGATCGGAACGGATCGCCCGGGAGCTGCTTTTGTTGTAAAGTATTTTCCGATTGATATTACAGAATCAACACAACAGGGAGGCACGGAATCAGGAAATCTCCGTGCTTTCCGGAAAGGTTCAGGTTTTCCAATATGACCAAAACAGAAAAACAGTTCAAAAGGGCCGTTGCGATCATCACGGCCCGGGGAGGGAGCAAGCGCATCCCCCACAAAAATATCCGGGATTTCTGCGGCCGCCCCATTCTTTCCTATTCCATCCGGGCCGCCCTGGAATCAGGCGCCTTCGATGAGGTAATGGTTTCCACGGATGACAACGAAATCGTCCGCGTCGCCAGACAGTGGGGCGCCGCAGTCCCCTTCCTCCGCTCACAGGATACCTCCGGGGATTACGCCTCCACGGATGACGTCATTCTGGAGGTGATCCGGGATTACGAAAAGCAGGGAATCTGTTTTGAGCGCTTCTGCTGCATCTATCCCACCGCTCCCTTCCTCACCGCCCAGCGGCTTCGGGAGGCCATGGCCCTTCTGGATACCGCGGAGTCGGTGATGCCCGTGGTCGCTTTTTCCTATCCGCCCCAGCGCGGGCTGGTCGTGGAAAACGGACGCGTCCGGCGCAAATACCCCCAGTACCAGAATACCCGCTCCCAGGATCTGGAGAAAATGTATCATGACTGCGGTCAGTTCTACGCCTGCCGCACGGACGCCTTCCTTCGGGACGGCACCACGGATGTGGCGGATCTGGTTCCCATCTACCTCACGGATCTTGAGGTGCAGGATATCGACACCGAAGAGGACTGGGAAATCGCAGAGCTGAAATACCGCAGGCTTCATACAGCGGATTCTGCCAGGGCGTAACCGCTGCGAAAGCCCTCCACCGAACATCATGGTCCCGGCAGTCTCCCGGGACATAACGGCTGCGGCAGCCGCCAGATGGACATGCCCGTATGTCCGCCCGGCCCGCTGCCCGCAAAAACCAAGCAACCAGGAAAGGACAACACCTTGCAAGCATTGAATACCCCCTATTTTCATATTCAGGAAACAGATCTGGACAAGGACGTTTCCATTTTAAAACAGGCCCTGACCGACAACTGGGGAAACTGGATCGTGGGCTATTCCGTCAAAACCAATTCCCTTCCCTGGCTCCTCTGCTACATGAAGGAGCAGGGTTTTTATGCGGAAATCGTCTCCGGAACGGAATACCGGCTGGTAAAGCGGCTGGGCTTTCCGGACGATCAGATTATCTATAACGGGCCGATCAAGGAAAAAGAGATTTTCACCGACATCCTTCTGGCTGGCGGCCTGGTGAATCTGGATTCCAGCGAGGAACCGGCATGGCTTTCAGAGCTTTCCGTCCGCTTCCCCGACCGGACCTTTTCCGTAGGGCTTCGGGTCAACTGTGACATCGCTTCCCTCTGCCCGGAGGAGGTGTTGGTGGAGGAGGAAGGCGGCCGCTTCGGCTACTGCTATGAAAACGGTGCGCTTGCCGAAGTCATCCGTTCCCTGCGCGCCCTCCCCAACGTGAAGATTTCCGGCCTGCATCTGCACTCTTCCACCCAGTCCCGCACAGTGAACGTCTACGCTGCGCTGGCCCGCACGGCGGTGAAAATCGCGCAGGAATACGAACTGAATCTTTCCTATGTGGACATGGGCGGCGGCTATTTCGGCGGCCGGGACGACAAGCCCGACTACCGGGACTATTTCCCCGCCATCTGCCGGGAACTTCGTGCCGCTTTCGATCCAAAGGAAACCGTTCTGATCGCGGAGCCTGGCGTCAGTCTGATCTCCCGCGCCACCACCTTCGCCACCACCGTCCTGGATGTGAAGCCCATCCGGAACCACGTATTTCTGGTGACGGACGGAAGCCGCACCAACCTGAATCCCCTGGTCACCAGGCATGTGTATCCGCATCATATCGAATACGCGGACGCGCCGGAGGGCCGCCCGACGGTTCCCAGCCAGTGGGTGACGGGCTTTACCTGCATGGAATACGACCGCCTGTTTGAGATCAAGGACGGCCCCGCCCTGAAAAAAGGGGACCGGATCATCTACGATACCGCCGGCGGCTACACCATGTGCCTGAATCCTCTGTTCATCCATTATTTTCCGCCCGTCTGGGTGACGAAGCGGGACGGCAGCCTTTTCAAGGCCAGAGATCAGTGGGATGTGGAGGAATTTATGCAGAAAAATTACACGGAAGGAGACACGCTTCATGAATAAGCAGTTTACCATCGGTTCCCGCAGGGTAGGAGAAAACTGCCCCGTTTTCATCGTGGC
>CAJFMW010000224.1 GCA_904392525.1 uncultured Eisenbergiella sp. | reverse complement strand
AACTCGATGTGAAGGCTGATGCATTCAGCGCATCCGCAAAGGAGAAGATCGAGGCACTTGGTGGAACTGCAGAGGTGATGTAATGCTTACAACACTTAAAAATGCCTTTAAAATGAGGGAACTGCGGAAGAAAATCCTCTTTACCCTGGCCATGCTGGTTGTGATCCGTCTTGGATCACAGCTGCCTGTGCCGGGCGTTGACAGGAACTATTTCGCAAACTGGTTTGCCGCTCAGACGGGTGACGCTTTCAATTTTTTTGACGCCTTTACGGGTGGTTCTTTTGAAAATATGTCCCTGTTTGCGCTGAATATCACTCCCTACATCACATCCTCCATCATCATTCAGCTTCTGACGATCGCGATTCCGAAGCTGGAAGAGATGCAGAAGGACGGTGAAGAGGGAAGAAAGAAGCTGACTGCGATTACGAGATACGTAACAGTCGGCCTTGCTTTGATTCAGTCTGCAGCCATGGCCATCGGCTTTGGCGGAAGCGGCCTTCTGGAAGAATATAATGCCCTTAACGTGATTACGGTTATCGCTGCGCTCACTGCAGGAAGTGCCTTCCTGATGTGGATCGGCGAGCGGATTACGGAAAACGGTGTCGGAAACGGTATTTCCATTGTTCTGGTCATCAATATCATTTCCAGACTTCCTCAGGATTTTACGAGTCTGTTTAATCAGTTTGTGGCAGGCAGGCCGATTGCAACGGCGGTTCTTGCCGTGGTGATCATTCTGGCAGTTGTCATTGGCATGGTTATTCTGGTCATCGTTCTGAACGATGCGACGAGGAAAATCCCCGTTCAGTATGCGAAGAAGGTTCAGGGCCGTAAGATGGTTGGCGGACAGTCCACCAACATTCCTCTGAAGGTTAATACCGCAGGTGTTATTCCGGTTATCTTCGCTTCTTCCATCATGCAGTTCCCGGTTATCATCTGC
Source organism: uncultured Eisenbergiella sp. (assembly GCA_904392525.1). Lineage (GTDB taxonomy): Bacteria > Bacillota > Clostridia > Lachnospirales > Lachnospiraceae > Eisenbergiella. The sequence goes on along the minus strand of CAJFMW010000224.1, from coordinate 2,686 downwards.
TCTCTGGTAGGATACAGCGGAACGGGCGTATGGAGACATATTCTGAATGCGTTAAGCTCCAACAACTGGTGTAATCCTAGCCAGCCGGTGTATTCTATCGGACTTGTGGTATATATTGTCCTGGTAATCTTTTTCGCTTATTTCTATACCTCGATCACCTTTAATCCGGTCGAGATTGCGAATAATCTGAAGAAGCAGGGCGGCTTCATCCCGGGTATCCGGCCTGGTAAGCCAACCAGCGATTATCTGAACAGAATTCTGAACTATGTCATCTTCATCGGAGCATGCGGACTTACCATCGTCTGCGTCATTCCTTTCTTCTTTAACGGTATTTTCGGAGCCAGCGTTTCCTTCGGCGGAACGAGCCTGATCATTATCGTCAGCGTGGTGCTGGAAACCATAAAGCAGATCGAGTCTCTGATGCTGGTGCGTAATTACAAGGGCTTCCTGAACGACTGAGGCAGCTTTTATAAGAACTACACGAGATTGGGACAGAACGCAAGTTTTGTCCCAAAATGCTAATAAAAGGAGGCGGAAAACGGCGCTGCCGTTTTCCTGGAAGAATCACACAGTGATTCTTCTCATTTGATGAAATGCGGCCTGCGGCCGCAGGAGGTAAAGATGAAAATTATCATGCTTGGCGCGCCGGGAGCCGGAAAGGGAACCCAGGCGAAAATGATTGCGGAGAAGTACGGACTTCCCCACATCTCCACGGGAGATATCTTCCGTGCAAACATCAAGAACGGTACGGAGCTTGGAAAAGAAGCGAAGGAATATATGGATAAGGGACTGCTGGTTCCGGATGAGCTGACCGTAAGGCTGCTGTTGGACCGTGTTGCGCAGGATGACTGCAAGAACGGCTATGTGCTGGACGGCTTCCCGAGAACGATCCCTCAGGCTGAGGTGCTGGACGAGAAGCTCAGTGAGCTTGGCGAGAAGGTGGACTATGCCATTAATGTGGATGTTCCGGATGAGAACATCGTAAACAGAATGTCCGGACGCCGCGCCTGCTTAAGCTGCGGCGCAACCTACCACATCGTGAGCATCCCTCCGAAGAAGGAAGGCATCTGCGATGTCTGCGGAAGCGAGCTCGTACTCCGTGACGATGACAAGCCGGAAACCGTGCAGAACAGACTGAAGGTTTACCATGATCAGACGCAGCCGCTGATCAACTTCTATGAGAAGAAGGGCGTGCTGAGAAGCGTTGACGGAACGCTTCCCATGGAAGAAGTCTTCACCGCCATCACGAAGATTCTCGGTTAAGGGTGGAAAAGCTATGGCAGTAACCATTAAATCTGCACGAGAAATCGAATATATGCGGGAGGCCGGACGGCTGCTTGCCGAGGTTCACGAGGAACTCGGCGCCTTTATCCGTCCCGGCATCTCCACGCTGGATATCGACATGCTGGGCGAGAAACTGATCCGCAGCCGCGGCTGTGTGCCCAACTTCCTGAACTATAACGGGTATCCGGCTTCCATCTGTGTTTCGGTCAATGATGAAGTGGTTCATGGAATCCCCAATGCGGAACGGATTCTGCAGGAGGGAGACATCGTCAGTCTGGACGCGGGCCTGATATATAAGGGGTATCATTCCGATGCCGCAAGAACGCATGCGGTGGGAAGAGTCAGTGAAGAAGCGAAGAAGCTGATTCAGGTGACCAGACAGAGTTTTTTTGAGGGAATCAAAGTTGCCAGAGAGGGAAACCACCTCCATGATATCTCGGCAGCCATTGACGATTATGTGAGTGCTTTCGGTTACGGCATTGTCCGTGACCTGGTCGGACACGGGATTGGCACCCATCTTCATGAGGATCCGCAGATTCCCAATTTCCGTCAGAAGAGAAAGGGAGTCAGGCTGCAGGCCGGCATGACGCTGGCGGTGGAGCCCATGATCAATGCCGGAGGATGGCAGGTGGACTTCATGGATGACGGCTGGACGGTTGTCACCAGAGATCACTCCCTGTCCGCGCATTATGAAAATACAATCCTGATCACAGACGGGGAACCGGAGATCCTTACGGTACTGTGAGGAGAATGGGAGAAGCGATGAAGGGAAGACTGGCATTTTCAAAAGCGGGGCACGATAAGGGAAGGCTGTATCTCATCATCCGTCAGGAGGGTGAACGGGTATGGCTCGCGGATGGAAGGACGCGCGGCGTGCTTTCCCCCAAGAAGAAAAACAGGAAGCACATTCAGCCTGCCGGACAGGAATTTTCAGAGGAAGAGGTTGCTTCTTTTTTTGAAAATCCTGCCTGGGCGGACAATCGGATCAGAGAGACGATAGACAGATTCTATCAGGAAAAGAAAGCCTGACGGAAAGCAGACAGCCATAAAGAAAGGAAGCAGAGTATGTCAAAAGCAGATGTAATCGAAATCGAAGGAACTGTTGTGGAGAAGCTGCCCAACACCATGTTTCAGGTGGAGCTGGAGAACGGTCACAGGGTTCTCGCTCATATCAGCGGAAAGCTGAGACAGAATTTCATCCGTATCCTCCCCGGAGACAAGGTGACTCTGGAGCTGTCCCCTTACGATCTGTCCAAGGGACGCATTATCTGGAGAGATAAATAAGAAGAACATTTCAAAAAAATTCCTTGCAAGCGCGGGGACCGCATGCTATAATGTAAAACGGTCTTTTTTGAAAGGAGGTTTGACATGAAGGTTAGATCATCAGTAAAACCGATTTGCG
>CAJFMW010000223.1 GCA_904392525.1 uncultured Eisenbergiella sp. | reverse complement strand
ATGGGTGACGAATACGAAATCGGAACCGCATTCCTCTTCAAAATACCGTCCGATCAGCGCTTCCTCCTCCGGCTCCAGGTCGTAAGGGTTGCGGATGGGGCGGCTGTACTTTTCACTCACCAGCCGCTTGGCCTCATCGAACCGCACACAGGGGATCCGGCTCACGTCCGGGAGGGTAATGGACAGCATGGAAAGCTCTCTCGCATAATCCCGCTTCAGGATCTCCATCACTCTGCCGAGCACGCCGGTTTCCATCGCCATCACGTCCTCAAAGCTGTCGATATATCCCATTTCAAAATCCAGGGAAGTATATTCATTCAGATGCCGCTTGGTGTTGTGCTTCTCCGCCCGGAATACTGGGGCCGTCTCAAACACCCGGTCAAAAACGCCCACCATCATCTGCTTATAAAACTGAGGACTCTGCGCCAGGACTGCGGGATGATGAAAATAGTCCAGTTTGAAAATATTGGCGCCGCCCTCTGCTCCCTTTGAACCGATCTTCGGGGTGTGGATTTCCGTAAATCCCTGTTCGTTCAGATATTCCCGGAAGCCTCTCACAATTCCCTCCTGAATGCGGAAGCGGGCGCGTTCCCGGATGTTTCTGAGGGAAACGGGCCGCAGATCCAGACTGGTTTCCAGCGAAATGTTCATCTTCGCCTTGGCTACGGGAATGGGAAGAGGCGCAGCAGCCCGGGAAAGCACGGAAACGCTTTTCAGACGGATTTCAATTCCATCCGGCGCTTTTTCAGACGCGGCAAGGACTCCGCAGGCCTTCACCGTATCCGCTTCCTTCAGCTCCTTCAGCGGAAACTCCGCGCAGGCTTCCTCATAGACACACTGAAGAAGTCCTTCCCTTTTGCGCAGAATGACAAAGGCCACGGTTCCCATATCGCGGATCGTATGAACCGCTCCCGTAACGCATACCTCTTTTCCGAGAAGCTGCGGATCGAGAAGCTCTGAGATTTCAAAGGTTTCCTTTGGGATGGGGGATGTTAAGAATTGCATAATTTTTGGTCTCCTTTGGTTTGCTGGTTATCAGGCTCCGGCTGCGGGGCGAAATATGAAGAGTTCCCTTCAGGAAAAAGTTTCTCCTGAACTGCCATAAGCCGTCAGAGACCCGGCTGAAAATTCTTTCCAGCCTCAGATATGCTGTCCATGACTGGGCGAACCATGCTTGCATGGCCGCCAGGCTCGTTGCTTTCCTGTGTGCGATATTGTCCAGCTCACAGCATGGCTGTTCGCTGGACCGGGCAGCTCGCAGCATAGCTGCTCGCTGTCCGTTGCCCGTCGGATGTCCGCATATCTGAGCAGGCAAGCCTGCCCATCCATGCGGCCGCCCTCCGGGCCTATCGCACAAAAAAATCCCGGAATGCTTTCGCATTCCGGGACGGACTCTCATAGTTCCGCGGTACCACCCGCATTGACAAGGCGGCACTTCCATCAAAATGCTTCTTCGCCTTATCCACTCTTACGCTTAACGCGCGTTCACGTATTACCCTACGCCTCTGTGTGCAGAACAGACTTGCCGTCTGGCAGACAAAACTTTCAGATAATCAGCTCCCGGGTGTTCCCACAACCAGCTTTCACAAGCAGCGCTCTCAGTCGGTGACGCCGCATTCCTGTCGCTTCCCCTGATCAGAGTCCCGTTCGATGCCTTTTCAAAAATTTATGAAGAAATGTTATCACAGTGTTTTTGAAAATGCAAGTGCTTTTTTTAAAAAAATTTTTGCAATGTTACAGTTCAGCCTTCGGCAGAACTGTAACGGCATCCGGCCATTCCATTCGCAGCACAATAGGGCGAGTGCCGCGATGGGCCGGATGCTTCCTCGCTATACGTTTTCGTACGGTCTGCGCAGTAAATGCGCAGACCTGGCTGAGTAGTAACGAAAAGCTACTGACAGATCTGTAAGATCAGAGTCAGCGGTCAAATTCCTCCGGAATTTGACTCTCGCGGCAGTCGCCAAATGTGCATACAAGTATGTCCACCTGGCTCGTTGCTCGCGGAAATGCAATGAGAAACATTCCAAAAGACATTAAATCCTTGAAATCAAATCTCATACGCATCATCTCCCCTCTTATGATAAGTAGTATATCATGTATACGGTCACTTGTCTTTGTAATTCAATCCACCCACACCTTTCAGGCGGATGGAGATCACCGGGAATTTCCCCATGTACTTTTCACACAGGTCCTTTTCCCGCATAATTTTTAAGCCCTCGAACAGCGCCGAATCGCTTCCTGTCTCAAAAAAGCCTTTCAACATGCTCATATTGAGAGATTTGCCAAAACGCCTGGGGCGGGAAAATAGGATATAGTGGACAGAGGGGCTCCGATTGGAGCCCCTCCTGCTTCAAACCGTCATTCAGAATTTCGTATTTCTTCAGAGTACCGGCATTCCGTCCATCCTGCTTTCTTTTTCATTCGGTTTCAGGCCGGTTTTGTCCAGAAATCCCGATATTGTTTTCGTATCCGCTGCCGCCATCAGCCAGCTTTCCAGAAGAGCAGAATCCGTTTTCCCCCGGATCCTGGCCTTCAGCCAGGCAGGCACATCCCCACGGAGCCCTAATATCAGAAGCAACGCCTCCGCTTTTCCTTCTGCCTTTCCTTCTGCCTTTCCTTCTGCCTTTCCTTCCATTCTTCCATTCTCATACTCCGCATTGCGAAGCTTTTTCAGTTCTTCCTCCCGGTCATATTCCAGGATTGACATCGCTACCACCTCCGATCTCTGACTGCGCAGGAAGCCTTCCAGGATTCCTTCCCGGATACATTCCGTCACGGCTCTTTCCACTGCATCTGCAAGAGACGCCTCTTCTTTCACACATTTCCTCACACGGGCAACGAATTCACTGTACTCCCGAAGCGTCCTGCATTTTTTCATAAGCTCCGGATTCGATCCCGGATTAATATTCAGAACACGTACCTTCAGTTCGAGCGCCGGATCACCTTCCGTTCTTTTATAGGAATCCGACAGCTTCAGGATAAAATCATCCTCCACATTCCGCAGGCCGTTGTAAAAAACCACGAACCGGGGCTCCGGAAGACGGATCAGCGCAGAAGAGTACAGTGAGCTTCCGCGTTCATTCACATATTTTTCCAGCAGACGGGCAATATAAAACAGGTCCCTGAGAGGGATATTCGGATTCCATGTGGACTGATGCTCGTATAACATCATCCTGGAATCCAGCAGAAAGGATACATCGTTTTTCATACCAAAATAGATCGCATTTTCCAGCGTTGTGACGGTAAGCTGCTCCGGGTCTTCATAATCCGTCCCGTTCAGCGCATTATATAATATAAGCAGCTCCTCCCTGTCCCTGTAGATCATCCGGAAAACAGTATCCTTATGTTCCCGGTTTACAGATAAAACATCTGACATATCGGCTCCTTCCTTTCCGGCGCATAAATCATGACGCCTGTTTCACGCAGAAGCCGCCTTTCTTTCAGCCACTCCTGCAAAATCTGTACATTGTCATTGGAGTAAATGGATTCAGCATAGAGTTTCTGAAATGATGTCAGAATGGACAGAAGATATCTGCCCTGACAGACTGGCCGAACGGCCTTATAAGAAAATTTATGCCTGTAAAAATATTAGCACGGATTCTGGGCACTTACAAGATTTTTTTCTTCAAAAATGCACTG
>CAJFMW010000222.1 GCA_904392525.1 uncultured Eisenbergiella sp. | reverse complement strand
CAGTGTCTCCAGCTTCTTTTCCATGAGATCATTCAGGACCGTCGCCGGTTCCTCCTTCTTTGCCGAAGCTTTCAGGAAATCCGCCATGATCCCCGCCACGTCGCAATATCCGCCGATAAAGCGTTCCAGCGTTTCCCGGATCTCCTCAGGCGGAATATAGCGGTCCACGCTGTAATTCTTCGCACCGGACAGGGCAAACTGCGCCAGCAGCGTATAAATCGAATATGGCGCCTCCTCTTCCCTGTTGATCTCCAAGCAGTCGCGCAGATCCTTTTTCTTCAGAAACAGCTTTGACTTCATGATCTCTTCCACGAACGGTTTATAATACTCCGTTCCATCCCGGTCCACGAACTGCACATAGCGGCAGAGTTCCTCCAGGCTGTTGCCCAGATTCAGATAGTCTCTGAGCGCTGACGCGTAGCCGGGGGAACCGATCCTCAGATTCTTAAACTCCCGCTTCCAGAAAAAAGCCTGCTCTTCTTTTGAGAAATGCTCCCTTACAAATTTTCCGTATTCCTCATCTGGTATGCCGAGGTACAGATTGTGAAAGACGTTCAGCACCTCCTGCTTTTTCAGCGGAAGGGCGCGGATCCGCCTGTACAGACGCTCCGGCACGCACCGGGCAGGCAGCCTTACCGGCCTGTCCAGATACCGGGTCGCCATCCGCACAGCCCTCCTGCACTGTCCCAGCGTGATATCTCCATCCACGCAGGCTCTTCCATCCAGCCGGTCTTCGATCATGCACCCGATGGCGAGCAGGTACATATGATACGCCTCACCCTGGGTCTTATTGCCCCAGAAATGCCGGCTTCCCCCGCATCTCTTATCGCGCCATTCCAGCATGGTGCGTCCGGATGCCGCCGCAAGGAGCGGATCAGATACGGCTGTCCGCGCAGAGCCGGATTGAACTATCACAATATTTTTCCTTCTGCCGCTCAGCCGGGCCGGAAGCGTCTGCTCCTCCGCCCGTCCCATCGTTACGCTGTCTCCAATGGCACACCATCCCTTATCCCGGTTCCTGCTTCCTGTCGGGACTCCGCAGACCAGTTTCTGCCCGTAAACCTCAAGAACCCCCGAATCCATCAGGTGAAAAGCTTCCGCCAGCCTGAGACTTTCCTCATAGACCGGTGCCCATTCCTCGTCCGTTACCTCTCCCGCCACATACAGATCAATAAAAATACCCATGCCGGTCTCCTTTCTATTTCTGCAGAGAAACGCCGTTACTGGTCACTGTGTGGCCGGTAACAAAACGTCCGTTTCCTGTGGTATAAAAAGTATAACCTGCATGGGTTCTGCTGTCATTGAACGCAAAATTCAATTTTTCTGTCCCGCCGAACTGCCGCCGCTTTTTTGTCCGCACATCACGGACATCTGTCCTGTTAAGCGGCTCCCTCATAAGCACACAATACCGCATACCAGGAGAGCACCCTTCTGTGAAAACCGTCCGGAATAAGACATTTATGCCAGTCGTACACCGACCGGGCCGGACGTCCATAATCCGCCGTCCCGGCGACCAGATCATCCATGTCCGTATGTAAAAGACTGCTTAAGGCATATAAGTTATCCACACTGGGGATATTCGTTCCATCCAGCCAGCGGTAGACCGTCTGCACGCAGGACAGACCGAGATATGTCTGGATGTCCACAGGATTCATCCCCCTTTTTTCCATGAACCATCGGATCCTTTCCCCTGTCCTTTTCTTGTCTATCGCAGGAAACATCATTCCGTTCTCTCCTTTTTCGGCTTTTTTTCCATTACAGGATGAAGGAATTCACCCTTTTCAGCACGCCCCGGTCTGCCGGTTCACCTCAATTTTGTCCATAATCCCTTCCGCGCTCACCCCCGGATGAGTAACACGGATACGACAGACCTGCTCCACAAAATCGGCATCCAGCTTCATCTCCCGACTTATTCTTTCGATTTTCCAGCCCCTGTCCATCCGGCGAAAAATCCCCTCGATAGCAGAAAGCAGGTTATCCTCGGGAATACGGCAGTCTTTTTCATCTTCTCTCTTATCCAGATCTCTTTTGCCTCTTACGGAGACAGGCTCCGCAGGAAGATCCACCCGCTCCACCTGAACGTGCCCCTTCCCCAGGTACAGAAACGCCATGGTGATTTCCTGATTGAAGCGCCTTTTCCCGCAGCTCCCCGGATTCAGCCACAGTCTCCCGGCTTTCTCCTCCTGCGTATACTTATGGGAATGACCATAGACAATCACCTGAACTCCTTCCAGTTTCTCTGGAATATCCTTCTTTTTGTGAACGAGGAAAAAGGAAATGCCGCCCAGTGTAAAACAAAGGCTTTCCGGCAGCCCTTCCGCCCATTCTCCGTCGTTGTTTCCCCGCACAAAGAAAGCAGGCGCCTCCTGTCCCGCCGCCTCCCTGACAGCATCCATAAGCTGCAAAGAGCCGATATCTCCCGCATGGATTACCGCATCACACGTTCCAAGCAGTGCCGCAACCTGCGGCCTGAGGAGATTATGAGTATCTGAGAGAACTGCCACCTTCATACCGTCTCTATCCATTCTTTGAGCGTTTCTTTCCTGCATCATTGTCACTCCCTGCTTCCACCATCGATTCCGCATTCTCTGTACAGCTCTCTGCGGAACTCACTGTTATTCATGGCTTTCCTGATATCCTCTACCCGGCCGGTTCCAGCTCCCCGGGCAGAATTTTCTGCTTTCCCGCAAACATCGCGCCATTCATAAAATCTGAAAAAATCTTTGCTTTTTCCAGCCAGGCGCAGAAAACATCATTTTTTTCTCCCATACCTTCTCTCCAATCCTGTTTTTGCCGATGATATTTCGTCACATACTGGAACTGCGGGCGGAATCAGAAATCTGCCCGGGGCGACTGCCCATTTGAATGTCGGTCACGGATAATGACATCCGGACACAACATAAAAGAAATATTGATAAATCACTGATAGATAAAAGAAGTATAGCGCAGTTTTTCCGGGAAAGCAATCAAAAATTTTGATGTGATACACTCGCACAAACAGACAACCGGATGCTTCCTGATTCCTATTCAGGCCGCATCCGGTTATTTCAGGTTAATTCATTTTCAAAAAATCTCATCCGCCGCGCTCATCCCGGAATTTTCCGGTTATATTGCTTTCTCTGCCGGTAATTCTGGTTATCCTGCGCCATCTGGCACCGGAAATCCTGAATGCGCTCCCGCTTATCCGAAAGCCGCTGTGCGCCCGATACGGGACGATGGTAGCCTCTGCAGATATGCTCCAGCGTCAGCTTCGCATATTCCATCCCGGCGGCAAGGGCCAAATCCGCCTTCATAAAAAGAAGCAGGAGCATGTGATATGACTTACTCCAAAAGCCCTTTTCAATGTCCGGATCCTTCATGATCCAGGCAAAGGTCAGAAGAAGATAAACCGCAGCAAGAAAAATAATGAATGTTCCCATCATATGCATCCACCCCTTTCCCATGTCCAGCAGGCCAGGACGGGAACCCGCGTGTTTCCAACGTTCTTCTTACTATTATCATATCCCGTTTATCCACATCAGTCAACAGAATCGGCGGCTTTTTCCACGTTTAAACGATCTTTACCACACCCTTCACAATATCCGCCTTATTTCTCACGCAGGCGTCCATTGCGTGCTGAATCTCGTCCAGACGGAAGATATCGGTCACAATGTCCCGGACGCGGATCCGGCCGGAGGATACGGCTTCTATCGCTTTTGGGTAGATGTTCCGGTAGCGGAACACGGTCTGAAAGGTGAGCTCCTTGTCCAGCGCGAGACTCATGGGA
>CAJFMW010000221.1 GCA_904392525.1 uncultured Eisenbergiella sp. | reverse complement strand
TTAACCACCAACGGAGGAATGGAAAATGAAACATGGTAAGAAATATACTGAGGCCGCGAAGCAGGTAGACCGCAGTGTGGCATATGAGCCCGCTGATGCAATCGCGCTGGCCAAGAAGACCGCAACTGCAAAGTTTGATGAGACGATTGAAGTTCACATCAGAACCGGATGCGACGGACGTCATGCAGAGCAGCAGATCCGTGGCGCCGTAGTTCTTCCCAACGGAACCGGTAAGACCGTAAGAGTTCTGGTTTTCGCAAAGGGAGACAAGGTGAACGAGGCGGAAGCAGCCGGAGCGGATTATGTTGGAGGAGACGATCTCATCCCGAGAATCCAGAACGAAGGCTGGCTTGACTTCGACGTAGTTGTTGCTACCCCTGACATGATGGGCGTTGTAGGACGTCTGGGTAAGATCCTTGGACCTAAGGGCCTGATGCCCAACCCGAAGGCCGGTACGGTTACGATGGACGTGACCAAGGCTGTAAACGACATCAAAGCCGGTAAGATCGAGTACAGACTGGATAAGTCCAACATCGTTCACGTTCCGATCGGAAAGGCTTCCTTCACGGAAGAGAAGCTTCAGGAGAACTTCGATGCGCTGATGGATGCCATTGTAAAGGCAAGACCCTCCGCACTGAAGGGACAGTACCTGAAGAGCATCACCCTCGCTTCCACGATGGGCCCTGGCGTTAAGGTTTCCACCGCGAAGTTTGGCTGATTCACTGAAAATGAGCATAAATATGGGGCGTCGCTTTTGGCGGCGCCCTTTTTATCGTCTTTTCCAGACCTTGTCCGGCTGGGCTTTGGAGACGGGATAACGGAACAGCAGCGTTTTCAGCGCCTCCCAGTTAAAGGGAAACAGAGGCCAGAAATAGCTTTTTCCGCCGAAGGTTGGGGTGGTCAGGATGGAGAGCAGTACCAGGACAAGGCCTCCTGCAAAGCCCCAGAAACCGAAAAATGCGGTGGCGATAATGAGAAAAATCCGGTACAGCCGGATGCCGTCCCCGAACTCCAGGCTGGAGAGCGTCAGGGAAGCGAGCATGGTGACGGCGGCATAGAACAGGATTTCTGTGGAGGCCCAGTTCAGCTCCACCGCAATATCCCCGATGATCAGTCCTCCGATGATGGACAGCGAGCCGGAAAACTGGCTGGAGCGCAGCGTCGCGGAATAGCGGAACAGATCCAGAAGAAATTCCACGGCGAACACATAGAAAATGATGGTGGGTCCAGGCAGATCCTGTGTGGACAGCAGGTTCCATTTTTCAGAAAGCTGTGGAAAATGTGCGGTCAGCAGCAAAAACAGCGGCATGAGAACGAGGCTGATGGGGATGCACAGAAAGCGCACCAGCCGGAAATAGGTGCCCACCACCGTGCTTTTATAATAGTCCTCCGGACTCTGGGTGAACTGGAAAATGGTGCAGGGCAGGATCAGCACGGCGGGAGAGTTGTCCACAATGACCGCGACGTGCCCCTCTGTCAGAAAACTGCAGGCCACGTCTGGACGTTCCGTCAGGAAAATGCTGGGCAGAAGATGGAACCATTTTTTCTTTACCAGCAACTCCTCCAGACTTTTGGAGCCCATGGTCAGGGCGGTGACGGGAAGGGAGGAGAGAACCTCGCGCAGCTGCTCTACCAGTCCCGGGTCGGCGGCATGATCCAGATAGGCGATTGCCACATCCGTTTTGCTTTCGCTTCCCACAGAGGTCAGCTCGAAGGTGAGCCTCGGGTCTCGGATGCGCCGCCGGATCAGGTTGGCATTGAAAAGAAGCGTCTCCACGAAACCATCCCTGGCCCCCTTCGTCACCTTTTCCGCGTCAGGCTCGGAAATGCTTCTCGCTGGATAGGTACGCACGTCCAGAAGGATTGCCTGACTGAAGCCGTCCAGCATGAGCAGGGACGGGCCGCTCAGGAGGTTGCGCAGGATGTCGTCCCAGTCATCGGACAGGGAGGTCTGCACATATCCGATCTTGGAATCCATGTATTTCTGAATGTCCTCTATTTTCAGATTCTGTGTGTAGAGGGGATTCTGCAGATCAGAAAAAATCTGCTGAAGGATTTCCACCTTTAAAAATCCGTTTACGCCAATCCAGAAGCCCTTTGTCTCTCCCAGATACAGCTGCCTTGTCACCAGGTCAAAGCTTTTGCCCAGGGGCAGAAGCTCATGTGCCATATGGATATTTTCTTCAAGATTTGTGGATAATTTCATGAAAGTGCGCGCCTCGTGTTGATAAATGATAACTGAAAATATTATGTGCAGGAACGCGGCGCTTTATGCTTGACGAAGAAGGCTCTCATGAAGCATAATGGGAGCAACAAACGCAGCGCACGGCGGGAGATTCCGGAATGGGATGGAAGTCTGCGGCGCGGGAGGGCGGAAAATGATGCGAAGAAGAAAGAGAAAAAGAAAGCTGCCCCTGTTCGGTCTGACGCTGCTTCTGGTGGTGGTCATGGGAGTTACCCTGCTTCTGACGGGCTGGACGGTTCTGGGAGAGGAGACCGGCCTTGAGACGGTAGCGGTTACGGGAACAGCCATTCTTCCCCAGGAAAGCGTAGCGGAAAATGCGCCCGGTGAAAATGTGTCCACGGGCAAATATGCGGAGCTGCTTTCCAGTCCGGAGCAGATGGCTGCGCAGAATATGATACCCTTTGCCCCGCAGAAGACGGATGAGATCAGCCTCGTATTTGCCGGGGATATTCTGTTTGACGACAACTACAGCATTATGGTGAAAATGAAAGGCCGTGCAGGCGGAGGAAGTCTGGTGGAAGCGGGCTTTGACGCGGCCATTCTGCAGGAAATGCGGGGGGCGGACATTTTCATGGTGAACAATGAGTTCACCTACACAACAAGAGGGACCCCGACGGAGGGAAAGGCGTTTACTTTCCGCGCCAGACCGGAGCATGCGGCGCTGCTTTCCGAGATGGGGGCGGATATCGTTTCCCTTGCCAATAACCACGTTTACGATTATGGAGAAATCTCCCTGCTGGATACCCTGGATACCCTGACGGCGGCCGGGATGCCTTACGTGGGGGCGGGAAGAAATCTGACAGAAGCGGTCCGTCCGGTATATTTTGTGACGGAAAACGTGAAGATTGCCTTCCTTTCCGCAACCCAGATTGAAAGGATGGAGAACCCGGATACAAAGGGGGCGACGGAAACCTCTCCCGGCGTTTTCCGATGCCGGAATGTGGATCTGCTCCTTTCTGAGGTGGAAAAGGCGAAGGCGGTGAGCGATTTTGTGGTGGTATACGTTCACTGGGGAACGGAAAGCACGACCGAACTGGACTGGGCGCAGAAGGAACAGGCGCCGTTGATTGCGCAGGCGGGAGCGGACCTGATCATCGGGGATCATCCCCATGTCCTGCAGGGAATTGAATGGATCGGCGACACCCCGGTGATTTACAGCGTGGGAAATTTCCTGTTCAATTCCAAAACACAGGATACCTGCCTGGTAGAAGTGACGCTCGACGCGCAGACCGGAGCCCTGAAAAGCTTCCGTTTCATCCCTGCCATTCAGAAGGACTGCAGAACCAGCCTTCTGGACGGAGCGGAAAAGGCGCGGGTGATCAGCCATATGCAGAGCCTTTCGTCCGGTGTGACGATCGACGCGGAGGGGTATGTGATAAAGACGTCCTGACCGTTCGGGTTTTTTTCGGGCCGTGAAAAGCGAAAAAGTTGTTACTACTCAGCCTTCCTCCAAAAAAGTGCTGAAAATATTTATCCGAAATAAAGAACTTATCCACTGTAGAAAAAAGAAAAACAGCCGGAGGAAGGAA
>CAJFMW010000220.1 GCA_904392525.1 uncultured Eisenbergiella sp. | reverse complement strand
GTTGATCACGCTTAAGGGAGCGACCAGGGAATCCACGATGGAAACCATATCGCTCGCGGCAAAAAGATTGCAGGAGGAATACAGGCACATGGGAGAATGTACGCTGTCGGTGATGGTGATCACCTTCGCGTTTCTGTCATTTGCAAACTCCAGCGCCTTCAGGGTGCGCATGGAATACCTTGGGAAGCCGATTCCGATGACCGCATCCTCTCTGCCGACGCGGAGCATTTGCTCAAACACCTCACTCAGGCTGGTGGTCTTTAACAACAAGATTCCGCCCCGCACCATATTCAGGTAAAAGCTTAAGAATTCCGCAAGGGGCGCACAGCTTCGGATGCCGATCACATAGACCGTCTTCGCTTCCAGCAGAATATCCACCGCCGCATCAAATGCCGCCACATCCAGACTTTCCGTGGTCGCACGGATGTTTTCCATGTCACTTGCGAGTACGCTTTCAATCACCTCGGACTGACTTCTTCCCGCGTATTTCACCCCGACCCGCTCCACCGCGTTCAGGCGGCTCGTCACCCGCGCCGCAAGCTCGGCCTGCATTTCCGGATATCCAGAATAGCCGATGCCGGAGGCGAAGCGGACCACAGTGGACTCGCTGACATGAAGCTGCCGTCCCAGCCGCGCAGCCGTCATGAAGGCCGCCTGGTCGTAGTGCTCCAGAATAAATGCCGCAATCGCCTTATGTCCCTTGCTCATATGGGGAAATTTTTCATTGATTCTGGTGATGATGTCCCTCTCTCTGTCCATGACCGATGTTCCCGTCATCCTTCCTTCAGCATCAGCGCGTTCCCATGAACGGATATTTTATCAAAGCTTCGCAGGAAGCTGGACACCCGGTTGTAGCCATAGTCGCTGACATTGAACTGAGGATGCTTCTTCTTCAGATGATCCAGGACGAGGGAGAGGTTGTCCACCTTTCCGCCGTTCTTCTTTAAGAACGCGATAATCTCCTTCTCCAGAGCCTCCTCTCCGGCCTGTTCCTTCAGTTCAATCCGGTAAGAGGTTCCCTCCTGAATGATGGTAAGCTTCGGACATTTATCCCGAAGAAGCGTCACCAGCTTGGTATAACCATAGTTTCTGGCGTCAAATTCAATGAACTTGTCGCCCAGTCTGCTGCCCACCTCTCCCAGATAGGTGGGTTTTCCCTTGTTTTCATTGTTCTGTACAAAGGTGATGATGGACTCCTCAATCTCACTGATGGGCGTTACCGTGCTGTCCTGCTTCTCCTCCGGAGCGCTTGCCTTATGCTTCCGGCCGCCGCCCGAGGACTTGGGACTCTCCGCGCTCTTATCCTCCATCTCCCCGGAAATCAGATCCAGACGGATGAATTTATTGCAGGCCTTGGTCAGGGCCAGGGGCGTCTTGGATTCTCCCATTCCGATCACATACATCTGCGCCTCACGCAGACGCATTGCGAGCTTGGTAAAATCGCTGTCGCTGGTCACCAGGCAGAAACCGTCCACCTTGCCGGAATAGAGAATGTCCATGGCGTCGATCACCATGGCCATGTCCGTCGCGTTTTTCCCGATGGTATAGTTAAACTGCTGGATGGGGTTGATGGAATTTTCCAGGAGTGTATCCTCCTTCCAGCCGTTCCCCTTCGCCCAGTTCCCGTAGATTCTCCGGTAGGACGCATATCCGTAGTCCGCAATTTCATTGAAAATGCTGGACGCATATTTCTCACTGATGTTATCCGCATCAATCAATACGGCAAAATGTTTCTTTTCTTCTTCGTCGTTCATATCTCCCTCCATTTCCGGTTTTGCTGAAACGCTGTCGCTCTTCGAAGCCATCCGCCTGCTCTCCGGACCGCCGATGTTTTCAGTATAACACAGCTTCCGGGGAAAGTCACGACAGTTCACGCACGCAAAAGCGTAAAACACAGGGATTCTTTTCTCCTCAGTTCCCTGTGCCTTTATGTTAACAAAATGCTAAAATACTGCTAGGATTCCGCTAAGTATTTTTGCAAACACTTTCTTCCTTTTTTTGTTGTGATAAAATAAAGAACGTTGAAAAAAGACAGCAAACCATGGATAAAGGGGGCAGCTACAGTGAATGTCGGAATACTTCTTATCGCGCTCATCGGCGGAATTGCCGGAATTCTTTCAACCTTCTATCTTCTGGTCGCCATACCGGTTGTCATCATTCAGAAGATCATCAGAAAGATCCGTTTCGGCACCCCGATTATGAAATGAATAAAGAGGTACATATATTTGATTTCTTCTGCTGCCGTCCGGCAAAACCATTTAAAAAGAGTGATTGTCGGGTGGCAGTCTTTTTATACGATAGAAAATTTCATTTCCTATCGTATAAAAAAAGACGTTGATGCGCACTCGGTGCGCAGGCAATCAAAGATTGCCCGGAAATTATTGCCTAACGGCAATCGCGCTCGGCGCGAGTGGTGCGCATGATGCGTACCGCATCAGGGCGCACACATTTTTATCGCTTCCATTTATACAAAAATTAATATACGGAACTTATTCCAGCCGCATGGCAGCTTCCAGCTTCCAGTCCGGCTGTTCCTTCGTTCTGCGAAGCGTCACATCCGCCATACTTCCACAGACCAGCGGCATCTGGGGCGGCAGATGGCCCAGATCCACATCCATGATGACCGGAACGCCGAATTCCTTCAGCGGCTCCCACACGGCAGCATACTGATCCAGCCCCATCATCTCCTGTCCGAAGCACAGAGGCCGTCCGATCAGAAAGCCTTTTACGTGAGAAAACCAGCCCGCATGCTTCATCTGCCACATGGCACGGCGGATGGCAAACACGTTCAGGTCACAGGACTCCAGAAACCAGATGATTCCATCCTCTGCATACTTTTCCGAAAACTCCCGGACATGGTCGTACTTCGTCCCGGTCAGATTGACCAGGCAGTCCACACAGCCGCCAAGTAAACGGCCCTGAAAACGGATTTCCCCGTCCTGTTCCGCTCCGGCGCCGAAGGGCTTCAGCACCACCGGCTCCGTGGTATTATAGGGAACCAGCGGATTATCCTCCGTCTTAAAGCCTTCCTTTTCCCAGAGATCAAAGCTCTGCATGGTCAGCTTCTTCCCGCGCAGAAGATCCAGTGCGTCCTGAACGGAAGGGTGCCAGGGCTCCATGCCAAAGGTCCCCGCGCAGGGTCCGTAGATGGCCGCCGTATCGCAGAGGGTGGGAAGCAGGAAGGTCAGGTTTGTATTATCGGAATAGCCCATGTACCACTTGGGAGATGCCTGAGCGATCCGGTCGAAATCCACGAAATCCAGAATCTCGCACATCAGCTCGCCGCCTCCGCAGGAAATCAGCACGTCGCTGTCCGGACTTGTCACAGCCTCATTGATTTCCTTCCCGCAGTTTTCCGGTGTACTGCTGATGCCAACTCCATCGGAAGCGTAGCAGTTCGGGCCGAGCTTCGTCTGATAGCCCAGAGCGTGAAACTTCTTCAACGCATTGTCAAAAGCACTGCGGTAGGGCTCCGTCGCCGCCCCAAAGGAAGGCGCGACGAAGCCGATGGTGCCGTTTTCTTTTAGGAATTCGGGATATCTCATATTTTTCCTCCATGCCGAAGCGTCGTTAATCTTCCCACCTCACTGTCAGCCGGAAAATCAGCAGATCCTCGTTCCCTCCGGGATGATGTCATCCACGAAGATCACCTGGCAGCCGCAGGCGTTATTGGTGGCGGCCAGCAGCATGCCCTCGCTGGTCACGCCGGAGAATCTGGCCGGCTTCAGGTTTGCAAGCACGATGATCTTCTTTCCCACCATTTCTTCGGGCGTGTAATAGCTCTTGATGCTGGAAACGATCACCCGCTCC
>CAJFMW010000219.1 GCA_904392525.1 uncultured Eisenbergiella sp. | reverse complement strand
TTCTGTGATCAGAATCTCTCCCTCTTCCGTCACCAGGATCATCTCAAAGTCTCCGTTTTCCCTCCAGTATTCCTCCGCCTTCTGCGGCCCCATCACAAAAAGCGCCGTGGAAAGAGCGTCTCCCATCCGCCCCTGCGGGCAGATGATCGTGACGGACAAAAGGCCGCTTTTCGCCGGATATCCGGTTTCCGGATCCAGGATGTGCCAGTAGACGTTCCCATCCTCATCCTCAAAATAGTTCTCGTAGCCGCCGGAGGTCACCACAGCCAGGTTGCTGACCCGAAGCACCCCCAGCGTGCCGTCCTCCCAGGGGCTTCTCAGGCCGACCCTCCAGTCAGTTCCGTCCGGCCTGCTGCCCACAGCCTGAATATTTCCCCCCAGACTGAGGATTGCGCACTCTATCCCCTGAGCCCGGACCGCCTCCGCCGCAAGGTCGCCCGCATAGCCCTTTCCCACCGCGCCAAGGTCCAGCTCCGTCCCTTCCGGCACCGTCAGAAGATTCCCGTCCAGCGCGATTTTTTCATGATCCACATATTCTAAGAGCGCGTCGATTTCCTCCTGAGAAGGCACCTGTTTCGTGTCCGTGGTAAAGCCCCAGGCCCTCAGCACCGGATAAATGGTGGGTTCCAGCGCCCCGTCCGTTTTTTCCGCCATATTAAGAGCAAAGGAAACCAGCTCCGCCGTCTCTTCACTGACGTTCACCGCTTCCCCGCCGCTGTGGTTGGCCTGATAGATCTCACTTCCCTCATCCGTCACGGACCACAGCGCTTCCGCCGCCTCCACCCGCTCTCTCGCATCCGCGAGGGCCTCTTCCGCCCTCTCTCCATAGGCGGTGAAGGTCATATAGGTGTTCATGGCAAAAAAACTGTTTTCCTCCTCCTGCGCCTCAAGATTTGTGCGGCCGCAGCCGGAAAGTGCCGTAAGGACGGCGAGCAGCCCGGCTGCTGTCCGCCGTTTCCACGCAGACCACCGTTTTCCATTTCTGTCTTTCATTCCTGTCATATCCGCTCCGTCACTCCGGCCCATCTTCGGTTCCGGATTTTTTCTCCATTTCTCTGTCCTGAAAACGATAGCCGAAAGCAAACTGATCCTTTCCCTTTTTCTTCGCCTCATACAACAGCCGGTCCGCCCCGCGGTACAGCTCGTCAATGGTATATTCCGGTTCCGTGGGAATCACCCCGACGCTGCAGGTTATCCTCTCATCCTGAATCCGTATCTTTCCCAGCCTGTCCTTCAGAACATTCAGCAGCCCCTCCACTTCCTCCCTGGTCAGCTGATCATGCACCAGCACAACAAATTCGTCGCCTCCGAGGCGGCCGATGATTCCCCTGTTTCCAAATACTGCCTGCAGGCTTTTCGCCACTTCCTTCAATACCCTGTCACCCTCCGGATGGCCGTACTGATCATTGATGGACTTGAAATGGTCCACATCCAGAATGATAAAGCATCCCGTCTTTCCCGGTTCATCCCATTTCATGGAATCCAGGAGATTTTCCCCCGCCTGAAAGAACTGATTTCTTCCGAGAAGTCCGGTCAGGCCATCCAGCCTGGCTTTATAGTAAAGATAATTGAAATTTTTCTGATACAAAATGATCACGATAATGACCATCAGCGCCAGTGCGATCATGCCGAGCAGAAACTGGATCTGCAGATGCATCACATCATAGGAAGCCTCCGGCGACAGCTCGATCCCGTGCCCGGACATAACGCGCCCGATCCGGTTGGTAAAATACAGCGCGACGCTGAAAGACGAGAGCAGAACCAATACCAGAAGGAAAGCCAGAATCCTTGTGTTTCTCCGGTTATGTACGCCCGCAGAGCTCGCCTGCTTTAGCAGCCGGACACGGTAGAGGAGCCTCTGCAGAAAATCGGAACGGCAAAACAGATAACACAGGGAGATCATGACATCCATAATCAGGATAAACGGCAGAAAATCCCATCGACGCATATCCTGCAGCGTGTTCGTAATTCCAAAGCCCGATTCCGGGAAAAGCAGTCCCATACAGCCATAAACGAGAGACGTATGCAGCGTCCTGCCAAAGGAGGATACCACAATGACGCCTGCAAGCGGGTGCTTCCCCTTTTCCGCAGCCTGATACAGAAAGCCGACAAGAAATCCGAACAGCACGCGCGTCCCCACGCTCAAAATCACGCTTTCCAGAGGTTTTCCGCTCATTACCGGAGAAAACATCGCATCTGCCTGCGTCACATAGAACGCGGATGCCTTCCACATGGATGCCAGTCCGAACACCGCGCCCACACAGGCAGCTTCCCTCGCCCCCAGAACACATCCCGCCGCCAGTACGGGAATATACACAAATGTCAGTGAAATCGGTTCAATATGGATATACCCCAAAAAAGAAAAGGACATGAAAAGCTCAATGGCGACCAGCGCCCAGAACAGATATCCGCTGCCTCCTGCCGTCTCTTTCTTTTTTCCCAATTTTCCCCGCCCCTTTTTGCCAGACTTTGCTTTCAATATGATATCCCACTCACGTTCTGCTGTCAATCAACAGACCGTAAATCCCCTCTTCGAAACTTCCACCGCTCAACCGTTCAGAAGCCACGCCTTCAGCTCACTGTGCTCCCGTTCCGGCCTGCTTTCAAAGAGGTTGATGTACTCCCTCTCGCCGTACCGGTTCCGGAAGGCCGGATAGAGAAAGCCAAATTCCGGCTGACCCGGTTCATATTCCCCGGAAAGAGGACTGAGCATACAGATCATGTATTCATAGACCTCCTCCGAACCCTCCAGCCATTCCCCGTCCGTGCCCTTTACAGGCACATCATAGCGCCCGTGGAAGAAAAAGCAGGCGTAGGGATAACCGGGATGATATTTTTCTCCCAGCACCTCATAGAAAATATCCAGCAGCGCATCGTTCTTCAGTCCCGACTCCTTGATCCCGTCCAGAAGCTGCCAGACGCTTCCGGGCTTCCTCGTCGCTTCCGGAATCCGGTATTCCTTCAGCTGCTCATTCGTCCGCGAAATCAGGATTTCTTTGGCCAGACCCAGATTTCTGCTCCGTTCGGCCGCGGACAGCCGCAGGAAATTTTTATTGAACGTGCCGTCCACATAACCCTCTTCATCCAGATAGGCTCCCGCAATCTGTCCGATGGAGGCGCGGGACGGCGTCATGCGTCTGGTCAGTTCCAGCATATCTTCTCTTCGTATCATAAGTTCAACCGGCAGGGCTGCGCTCTGCCCTTCCTTTCCATTCTTTTCGGGAAATCCCTGTCTCTTCTATTATACATGGAAAACCCGTTTTTATGGAAATATATTTTGATGAAAAATACTGGTGCCGTCTTTTTATCTACAGTATAATGAGAACAGGTGAAAGCCTTTTATCATGACAACAACGGTGCTGTACACCTGTACCGGGAAAAGGAGAAGGATTATGGAGAGAAAACTGGAAGGGAAGGTCGCCGTCATTACGGGAGCTTCCAAGGGAATCGGGGAAGGAATTGCAAAGACCTTCGTCCGCTATGGGGCGAAGGTGGTTCTTGCCGCACGCGGGGAAAAGGTGCTTGCGCTCGCTGAGGAGCTTCGTTCAGAAGGGTATGAAGCCACCGGCGTTCAGACGGACGTATCCGATGAAGCGAGCGTGGAAAAGCTCGTACAGACCGCCGTTTCCACGTATGGGACGGTGGATATTCTGGTAAATAACGCGGGGATCTGCACGCTGGAGGATTTTGACGCGCCCTCCAACGCCATTCGGGACCGCCACATTGACATCAACATCAAGGGCGTGTGGAACGCAACCAAGGCCGTGCTTCCCATCATGAAGGCCAAAAGAGACGGCCGGATCGTGGTCATGAGCTAGACGGCCGGATCGTGGTCATGAGCTCCGTTACCGGATATATGGTGGCCGATCCCGGAGAAGCGGCCTATGCCATGACCAAAGCCGCGCTGATCGGTTTCACCCGCGCCATGGCCAGGGAAACCGCCGATTTCAACATCCGTGTCAACGCGATCTGTCCGGGCTATGTGCGCACGCCTCTCGTGGAGGGGATGGCACAGCAGTCCGACCCGGAATGTCCGGAACGGGCCATTCAGGCCATTGCGGATGCGGTACCCTTAAAGCGGCTGGCAAGGCCGGAAGAAATCGGAGAGCTTGCCGCATTCCTGGCAAGCGATGAATCCAGCTACATCACGGGGACCCAGGTTGTCATCGACGGCGGAAGCACCCTGCCGGAAACCTCCTCCATGGG
>CAJFMW010000218.1 GCA_904392525.1 uncultured Eisenbergiella sp. | reverse complement strand
TGGAGACAACAGGACTCGAACCTGCGACCCTTTACACGTCAAGCAAATGCTCTCCCAGCTGAGCTATGTCTCCATGCGGATATTCTAACAAAGAGCGGAAGAAATTTCAAGCATAATTTTCACGGGAATCCGCCCTTCCCGCAGAGCGCTTCCCGTCCGCTCATACGTTTTCCTTTTCCTCGGATCTTCCGAAATACTTATCCCTCCACTTCCGGCCGATCTGCTGCAGCTTCACGGCGGTCTGGGCCAGCTCGTTATACTGCTGCTTCGCCCGCTCCAGCTGAGCCTCATAGCCTTCCCGGCACTGTGAAAGCTTGCCCTCGTATTCCGTCCGCAGCCGCTCCACCCGGCTTTCATACTCCTTTCGGCACTGAATCATGCGCTCTTCCTTTTCCTGCTGGAACTCTCCCAGCTTCGCCATGGCCTCCGCCTGAAGCTCTTCCTTCCCGGATTCCAGCAGCGCCTTTTCTTCCTGCCAGGAGGCCTTCAGGGCTTCCACCTGTTTTTCATGCGCCGCTTCCTCCATAAACCGGCGCTGTACGAATTCCGCGTCCTGCTGCCAGTCATAAAGGCGCAGCCTGCCTCCCCTTCTGTCCAGGCAGAGAAGCTGTGTCTGCCCTTCCGCAGCCAGAAGCTCCACCTGCCAGCTTCCGTCTTCTCCTTCAAATACCGTCCCCCACACATTTTCCCGATAGGGCATGCAGACATACAGTCCGGCTTTTTCTCCCTTCCTTCTGACCTGATAAAACAGGTACAGTCCATTCTCTCTCACAACCAGCTGCAGGTTTTCAAAGCCATATCCGCCCGTTCCGTCGGACAGAAGGATTCTTGCCGGAGACGCACCCAGCGTATCGATTACCACCTTATGTTCCAGATTTTCATACACGTAGCACACCGTATCACGGAAGACCGCCGCGCTCAGATGGGCGAGATAATCCGCCTTTACCTCCGCCGGAGTCATCCCTCTCATAAAAGGAAGCAGACAGGAAAAAATGGAGTTTCCCTGGGCGTACAGGGCCACCCTCTGTCCGTCCGCCATCTCAAAAATCTGATATGCCATGTTTCCTCTCCCTCTGCCGCCAAAAGGCGGCATAAATACATAAAGAATATCGACAGCCATTTTTGTCCCAAAGACCACACCATAAATATATTCAGGCCGCCGAACAAAAAGACGCGGGAAGCATAAAATAGAGTAAGAAATTTTAAAGGAGCGATCCATATGCCCTCCAGCAAAAATGCGAAATGCAAATGCTGTTCCAAAAGATATGTGAGCTGCGGAATCGACCGGAAGGGGCAATGTCTGGATGTCTGCACCGACCCCATCTGCGGAGATCCGGACTGTCTGACCGTCCTCACTCCCGTCGTTTATGATGAGCTCGGGATCAACCTCTGCAGAAACGTCCCGCTCGAATCCTCCTGCTCCAAAATAGACCGTATTTCCGTACAGGTTATGGATATCTCTTTCGGCTGTGACTGCTGTAAATCGAGCGCGGTACCCATCATCGGGCGGCCGAACTGCTATCTGGTCACTCTGACCAATCTCAAAGTGACCTTTTTTATCACCTTCTATGACTGCGCCGGAAAAATTCTGGACACAAAGACCGTCTGCGCGGTCTACATGCCCTGTGATCCCTCTTCCTGTGACTATGCGTACATGGACGAAGACACCAATCCGGAGTGTGTTGAGCTCGAAATCTACGCGCCTTATGGCGTCGCCCATGAAGAGGGTTCGGACGGCTGCACCATCATTCATGTCGTGGGCTTCGGTCCGGATAACACCGCCCTTCACCAGGGCCTGAATCTGATCGCCATCCCCAAGGTGCTCTGCTTCTGCCCGGAAGAGGATACGGCCACCATCGGTTTAAGCATCCTGCTGAAAACGGTCTATTTTTCTCAGTACAGGATCCCTCATAAGGGAAGAGCGGTCGTCCCAAAGGCCTGCACCCGCCCTACGGATGATACCATCTGTCTGGATTTCGTCTGCGGCGACCTGCTCGACCTGTCCATAAAGCCCCTTGAGCTTGGACCGCCGAAATATGAGGAAATGCTGAAAAACGACTGCGATGTTCCCTGCGATCCCTGCTGTAAGCAGGATGAAAAGGAGCATCCGCACAAGGAAAAAGCCAAAGGAAAAGAAGCGGAAGAATAAAGCGCGGCTCACACCGGGGCATTGTCCGAAAGGGCAATGCCCTCTTTTCCTTTGTGCGGCAATGTGGTACAATTCTTTAGGAAAGTATCAGATTCAGAGCAGAAAAGTCATACTTCGACAACTGCAGCAAAGGAAGGGACCATCTATGAATACGCCAAAAGACCAGCCTCCAAAATACTCTGAACCGGACAGCATCCAGTCTCTGTCCATCCCTCTTCCCGCTTCTGTCAGCCGCCTGATTCAGGCCGGATATCTGAATGAAGCAAAAGAGCGCATCCGTTTCCTGCTTTCCGGCTCTGCCGGAACGGGGGAGCCGCTTCAGAAGGCGAGGCTTGGGCTGGAACTTGCACGTCTTTCCCAGCTTCCCGGCGAATATCCCTATTCCTTCTCTGATGCCCTTTCCCTGATCCATCGTCAGATTCCGGACTTCACGGAGAAGGAATTCTCCGCCCTGGAAAAGGAAGGCCGGATTGATTTCATTTTCCTGGAAGGGCAGAAGCGGTATTTCCGCCGTTTCTGGGAAACGCTCACGGCCACGGATTCCGTCCTCGCCGGACGGGCGGACCCGCAGCTTGCCAGAGACACCGCTTCCCGGAACCTTTTCCGCAACAGGACCATCCAGCTCCTGAAGGAAGAAGGCTCCCTGAAATACCGCATCCATCTGAAGGCCGGTCTGCGCATCCGGGACGAATTTTTCGAGCCCGGGAAGGAGGTTCTTGTCCATCTGCCCGTTCCGAAGGAAAGCGCTCCCACCTGCAACATCCGCATTCTGAATACGGGACACCGTCCCGCCTTTCTCAGTCCTGCGGACGCTCCCGCCAGAACCATCGCCTTTCAGGAAACCCCCGGTGAAAATGATACCTTCTGGGTGGAATATGAATATGACAGCATTGTAAACTATGTGGAGCCGAATCCCGATCTCGTTTCCGACAGTCTTCCGGATTTCGACACCGGCCAGCTGCTTCCACATATCCGTTTCACCCCATACCTGCGTGCGCTCACCTCGCGGATTGTCGGACGGGAGTCCAATCCCCTGATCCGTGCCGGGAAAATTTACGAATTTATTACCTCTCAGGTAACCTATTCCTATATGCCGGAATATTTTCTTCTGGATGATATCGCGGAATCCTGTGCGGTCAACCGAAAAGGGGACTGCGGCGTACAGGCCCTTCTGTTCATCACCATGTGCCGCATCGCCGGAATCCCCGCGCGCTGGCAATCCGGGCTTTCCGTGACTCCGGTTTCCGTCGGGCCTCATGACTGGGCGCAGTTTTTCATTCCACACTACGGCTGGCTGTATGCGGATCTTTCCTTCGGCGGAAGCGCCTTCCGCGCCGGGGAAAAGGAGCGGCAGGCTTTCTATTTTGGAAACCTGGACCCCTTCCGCATGGTTGCAAACACATCCTTCCAGGCTCCCCTTTTCCCTCCGAAATCCGGCCTGCGCGCCGACCCTTATGACAATCAGGTGGGAGAATGTGAAATCGGAGGAAAAGGACTGCTCAACGGACAGTTCGACTACTTCCATGAGATCATCGATGTCCGTTCCATCCGCTGATAAAATTTATCTGCTGACAGAACGTTTACCTGCCGGCAGACTGAAAAATGGGACTGGTACGCCTGTTTCGAAGCGTACCGGTCCCTCCTTCTGTTTACGCTACCTTCTTTTGCCAGGGTCCGCACCGTTCTCTTTTTATACGATAGGAAACTTTGTTCCCTATCGTATAAAAAAAGACGCTCCGCTGTGGATGCGCACTCGCGCGAAAAGGAAATTATTGCCTGACGGCAA
>CAJFMW010000217.1 GCA_904392525.1 uncultured Eisenbergiella sp. | reverse complement strand
TGGAGGAAAGCGGAGGCATGATCAATTACATGGAGCTGGTGCGGGAGGCCATGGACTACCGGGGCTGGTTTACGTTTCAGATGTTCTACAGGCGCGGCGAGGAGCCGAGAAAGCCTCTGACCAACGCAGCCTTCAACCGCTTCAGCGGCGGTGAAAAGGCCATGGCCATGTATGTACCCCTGTTCGCAGCGGTCAACGCCCAGTACCAGAAGGCAGACCGAAGGGACCATCCCCGTATCATCGCGCTGGACGAGGCCTTTGCGGGCGTGGATGATAAAAATATCAGCAGCATGTTTGAGCTGGTGGAAAAGCTGGATTTTGACTATATCATGAATTCCCAGTCCCTGTGGGGCTGCTTTGATACGGTAAAGGATCCGTTACACCTGGAACGGACATGAAAGGATACTGGATGAACAATAATGAAGAATGCGCGGCATATTTCCGTTCCCGGCCGGAATCCCGCAGATGCCTTCAGGCGCTTCGTGCAAAATGGGAATCCTATGGAAGGGCAGCGGGATATATCACTCTTTCCGATGCTTCTGAAGCGGAACGGCGTCTGCTGGGAGGAATTCTCGGGAAGAACTTTATTGAGAAAAAAATCCGGTTTTCCTGCGCAGAATTTGAACAGAGCCTTCAGAAAACCAGATTCGCGCCCATTGACCTGAAGCGTGTGCTGGAGGCCTATTTCGGAGAGATGCTTACCGTGCGGAAGGAGAAGAAGCAGAAGGCTGAGCAGGAGCGGGAGCGCTTCTTGGATGAGCTTTGCGGGCGGTTTGAGAAACAGCAGGGGACAGGAGGAACTGCTTCAGTCTGGCTTTGGCGCATGCGAAGGGAAAAGGCTTTCGGTTATCAGCTTTTGATCCGGGAATACGGAAAAGACAGGGAAAAAGCGGCACAGCTTGTCGAAAATGTGGGAGAAGCGCTGGCACGGATGAAGCAGCGGGAAGAAACAGTCCTTGCGGTTCTGGCCGCTGATATCTCCGGTAATCCCCACTATTTTGACCGGGGAACGGCGGCAGGGCAGCTTCTGGTCAATGCGATCTGCTGCCAGGAAGACCGGGAGCTGCCGAAGGGCGCGCACGAATGGCGTGACCTCCTTCTTCAGACAGGCATTGCGCCGGATCCCATCTCCAGCAGCGTCCATGTATACGGTCTCCATCTGCTGACTGCGCAGGGGGAGCATCCGGCATATGAAGCATTCTGCCGGCGAAAAGAAGCCAGCGTGATTACGCTGGAAAACCTGAAAGGGGTGACAGGGGCGAGAGCGGGCGGAGATACCGTTTTTGTAGTGGAAAATGAGATGGTTTTCTGCTTTCTTGTGAATGCGCTTTCCGAAAAGGACGAAGGCGAACTGACTCTTCTATGTATCTCGGGCCAGCCGAGGACAGCAGCGCTTAAAGTGCTTTCTCTGCTGACGGAAGGCGGATATCGGATCCTCTACAATGGGGATATGGATCCGGAAGGAGTTGATATTGCGGACCGGTTGTGGAAGCGTTTCGGACAGATGCTGGAGATATGGCGGATGTCTCCGGAGGACTACAGGAACGGAATTTCCGGAGAACAGGTTGGGGCGAAGCGCCTGTCCAGACTGTGCCATATGGAAAATTCCATTCTACGGGAGACCGCTGTGCAGATGAGAAAAACGGGCCGCGCCGCTTATCAGGAAAATATTCTGAAGGACCTGCTGGAGGATCTGGCTGTCTACATCAAATCTAAATAAATCTTTATCTTTTCCTGTGGAGAATCTTCAGCTTTTCCGGTTAGCATGAGTATATCGCCGCCCGCTGCGAGGCGCCTTTGGATCAGATACATGCGGGGCGGAAAATAAAGCAATATGGAATGCCGGCAACGTGCCTGTGATCCGCATGGACGCGCACAAACGGCAGGAAGGAGAGTTGAATGAAAAAGAAAATCGCAGGACTTATCTGTATTACCGCTGTGGTATCCGGGCTGCTGGCCGGCTGCGCGGGAGGACTGAGCGGCGCATCAGGGTCTGGTGCATTTGGAGAAGACGCACAAAATTATGAAGAAGAGAGCGCGGTAGAGGCAAGTGCGGGTGAGCTGGGAGCAGAACAGGCAGAAGAACAGGCAACTGCGGACTCCGGCTCAGACGGAGGAAATTTTGCGGATGGAGCATGGCTTCCGGAAGGAGCGGTACAGATGGCCTCGGAGACAGAACCGAATGAAGCAGTCCGTACCGCCATCATCGACGAATATGTGATTCCTGAGGAGGAGTGGGAAGAAACCAGGTATTATTATAATTATGTGGATCTTGACGACGACGGAGAAAATGAGATCTTCGCGCTCGCTGTCGGCCCTTCGTTAAGCGGATCCGGCGGATCCTCTGCGCTGCTCATGAAGGAGAGCGGAGAAGTGATTCAGACGTTTACCCTGATAAATCCTCCGGTTCTGGTAACGGATGAGATTATGAACGGATACCGGGAGCTGGCGCTGGTGCGTTCCGGCGGCGGTGCAGAGACGGAAGTGGTTCTGCTTTCTTATGGAAACGGAGCTTATGAGACGGTATCTGAAACGGAAACCGTGATCGACCCTGATCTTTTGTCAGGAACCGCCATTCTCTGCAATGATCTTGCAGCTGATATGGAAAGCGGAAATTACCTGACTCTGTCAGAATAAAAATACCGGCCGCTGGGCAAAACAGAAAAAAGGCTGCCATGTGAGAAATAAAATCCTCATAAGGCAGCCTTCAATGCTATTTATGGTTGTGTTTTCCGCTGGAACATTATTCCGCAGCCGTGGTGGTCTCCTCAGCAGCAGTCTCCGTTTCAGCAGCGGCAGTTGTCTCTTCCGCAGCCGTGCTTTCCGCAGCGTCGGACGCCTCTGCAGGCGTTACGGAAGTGATGTGGGGATTCACGCCCTCATACCAGTACAGGAAGCCCTGCATGTCGATCACATCGCCGATCTGGAGATTCTTCACTGCGGCATAAACATCCGTGGTGTTATCGCACAGATAGGACTCAATGGTGAAGGTGTAGGTTTCGCCGTTATAGGAAGCGTTGAAGTACAGATCATCGCCGTCCGTACCGGAACCGTCCCAGTTGTACAGAAAAGCGACATCGTTTCCGCTCTCATCCTGACCGGCAGCTTCCACAGTCAGTCCCTTGAATTCAACGAACTCATTCTGATGATTAATCAGTTCGTCAGTGCCAAGCATGGAGGTTACATCCAGAGGCTCTGCGATGAAGGTATCAGCGTCTTCCACGAATTCAAAGGTGCCGTCCATGATTTCCACTTCTCCGGACCATTCGGATTTGTATCCGGTGACGCTAAACGGTGATGGTGTCCTCCCACCAGGACTGGGTTGCCTGTACATAGGCTTCTACGGTAACCTCGGTGTCAAGCTCTGCAGCCATATACTCATCATAGCTCAGAACTGTTCCGGCAGCAGCCGTTCCTTCTTCGGAAGCGGTTTCGGTTTCCGCAGCTTCCGTGCTTTCGGTGGTCTCAACAGCCGTACTTTCAACGGCTGCGGTGCTTTCCGCAGCGGTCTCTGCGGTGGTTTCTCCGGAAGTGCTGCCGCCTGCGCAGCCAACCAGGGCAAAAGCCATGATGAAGGTCATGGATAATGCCAGAACCGTGGTCAAAGTCTTTTTCATAACGTTTCTCCTTCTCTCCATGAGATTGTTTGCAGTAAACAGTTTTATTATAGCCTAAAAAGTCAGGAAATCAACGGTTTTTACAACCTTTTTTCATTTATGCGCTTCATCCGGCCCACAAACAGCCAGACAAGGATCAGCACCCAGGCTGCTGCCAGACATCCGAGGAGAACCTTTGCAGTTACGGGGAGCGGGCCCAGGTCGGTTTTTCCGCTTCCGGAAGCGCTGGTTTCATTCAGATGATGCAGGCTGGTCTGTTCCTCATAGAGCTGCTCGATATAGGCATCGTCCACCGTTTCATGCCGCCTTGTGGACTTTGTCACCTCTTCAATGAGCTCGCCCGCCGCATCGCGCAGGGAGGTGGAACCGTTGAAAACCGGCGTGACAAAGGTATTCTCCGTATTATCAAGAAGAAGTCTGGCCGCCTCGATTTTTACATCATAATACGTGTCGCTGTCCTCTCCGGCACGGGAGAGGTAATCCTGATACTCCGCCGAGTTCTGCGCTGTTGAGGTGACGGGCACATAGCCCTCCGTTTGGGAATAGGCGATCTGCACCTCGTTGGTCAGCAGGAACTGGGTGAAGAGCCAGGAGGCGAGAACCTCCTGAGGATCCTCCTTATTGAAAATACAGATGGACGGCCCCTGGGAGATCATCTGCGGATGCTCCGGATCAAACTGCGGAATGGGCATGACCACGGTTTCAAAATCCACGATGGATTCCTCCGCGATGTCCACCAGAGGCGCGTCGCTGCCCATCCAGGTGGCTCCCGCCGTGGAGTCGATGGCGAAAACGCACTGACCCGCATTCAGAAAATTGGCAGGGTAGCCGGAGATCTTGAAGGTGGAAAAGGCGCCGCTTTCCGTGTGCTCCGCAATCGTGTAAAGCAGTTCCGTGGTGGTATCATTGAAAATCCGGATTTCTCCGCTGTCCGTAGAATATCCGGCGTCAAGCTGCTTCAGCATCTGGATCATCATGTTGTCGGTGGACTTGTAGATGAAGGGAATCAGCACCTCTTCCCCATTCAGAACGAAGGTGCCGTCCGCGTTTTTCGCCGTAGCCGCTTCCGAAACCTCCCAGATGAAATCCCAGGTCAGGGTTTCCGGAAGGGTGTAGCCCAGGGCTTCCACATAGTCCTTATTGATGTAGCAGGCCTCTGTGGAACGCATGTAGGGAACCGCATAATAATGGCCGCCGATGGAGCATTCCTTCAGAAACTGCGGGATGATCTCGGACTGTGACGGAGAGGTAAAAAGCAGCCCGCTTCCGCCAAGGCCGTATTTTTCATCGGAAAAAAGATCGTCCAGCGGAACCACCACGTTGTCGCCCGTCAGGTAGGTGGCGATATGGTCCGGATAGGTGATGCAGACATTGGGCGTGGTTCCTGTGGAAATGTTGGTGATCACGTCGTTGTATATTTTTCCGTAGTCCGTATACAGACGCAGGTTGACGGTGATGTTGGGATACAGCTCCTGAAAATCCGCGATGGCCTGTTTGTAGATGTCGGTCTGCCGGACGTTGGTATCATTTTTGGCCCAGAAGGTAATTTCATAATTTCTGGAGGTATCGAATTCCTCCGGGACCGTAAAGGCTGCCTGTTCCCGCTGTCCGTGACAGCCGGACAGAAGCGACGCGGATAGAAGTGCCGGAATCAGAAACAGCGTGGAGATGGCGGTGCGCCTCCTGCCCGTCCGGACTGCCGGACGATTCAGGTTCAGCAATTTGTTTTTCAGGCTCCCAAGCCGGTTCATAAACGTTCTCATCCCTTCATGCCTCCTCTCGACACTCCTTCCATGATTTTTCTGCGGAAAATCAGAAACAGGACGATGAGCGGAACGGAAATCACAACCACAGCAGCCATCATCGCCGGAATATTTTCCCGGCCGAAGCCGTTCTCCCGGATCTCCTGGATGCCGTTAGACACCAGGAAGTAAGCCGGATCGTCGGTGATCAGCCGCGGCCACACGTAGGAATTCCAGCATTCGATGACCTTTAAAATGGTGATTGTGACGATGGTGGGACGGCAGATGGGAACCATCACCTTCAGAAGATATTTCAGGTCGGAGGTTCCATCCACCTTGGCGGCTTTGTACAGCTCGTCCGGAACCTGTTCAAAATTTTCCTTCAGAAGATAAATGTAGAAAACGGAGGTGACGGACGGCAGGATCAGTCCCGTAAAGGTATTGCGCAGATCCATGTTGGTGATGGTGACAAAATTGGTGATGACCACCAGTTCATTGGGAATCATCATCAGGGAAAGAAAGAGCGTGAACAGAAGATCCTTTCCCCTAAAACGCAGGCGCGCGAAGGCGTAGGCCGCAAGGGTGCTGACCACCACCATCAGCACCGTGGTCGCCAGGGTGAAAATCACCGTGTTGATCAGATACCCCAGAAGAGGCACCGTGGTGAAGGCGTCCTTATAATTCTGGAGCGTGGGCGACAGGGTAAAAAAGGCGGGCACATGCTCCGCATTATAGGCGCCGTAGCTTTTTACCGAGGTCAGAAGCATCCAGTAAAAGGGAAACAGAACGATCAGGGCCCAGACGCTCAGGAAAAAGTAGGTGAAGAACTTTCCGATCCGCCCGCGCCTCGCGGCGGTCTTCTGCTTTTTTTCAAAATCCATGTGTTGTTCCATTTGGGTCTCCAATCCGCCGCCTGCAGGCGGCATTCAGGCTGACAGCCGGGATTCCGGTTAATATTGTACGCGCTTTCTGCTCACCAGAAGGTTGATGCAGGTGATGGTCAGCACGATGGCAAACAGGATAATTGCGGCTGCCGAAGCGTAGGACGGATAGCCGCCGCTGGCGCCGTAGAGCATATCGTACACGTAGCCCACGATGGTGTTCATCCCCGCCGCGTTCAGATCGGTTCCGAACAGCGCAACCACATCGCTGTACGCCTTGAAAGCGCCGATGAAGCCGGTGATCACCAGATAAAAAATCATGGGGGAGATCATCGGAAGGGTGATTTTCGTAAAGGTCCGAAGCTTCGGCGTGCCGTCCACTCTGGCGGCCTTGTAATAATCCTGGTTTACCGAGGCCAGCGCGCTGGTCAGAACGAGGATTTTAAAAGGAAGAACCACCCAGACGGTGTAAAAACAGAGAACGAACATCTTCGCCCAATACGGGCCGTCGATGAAATCCACAGCGGTTCCGCCGACGGCTTCGATCAGAAGGTTGATCAGGCCGTCCGTATATTCCGTTTTCTGAAACAGGACCATGAATACCAGGCCGACGGCCAGCGTATTGGTCACATAGGGCAGGAAATAAATGGTCTGATAAAGCTCCCGCAGTGGTTTGATAGAGCTCAGGCCCACAGAAATAAGGAGGGCAAGTCCCGTGGAAACGGGAACTGTGATGATGACCAGCAGAAAAGTGTTTTTTACCGCCTGCAGGAAATAGGGATCGTGCAGGACGTAGGAATAGTTGTAGGAACCGACGCCGTAATAGGTCTGGGAGGCAAAATTGTAGCCCTCCTCCAGCGAATAGATGAAAACGTCGATCAGCGGGTATACCATGAAAAGAATCAGGAAAATGAGCGCCGGCAGCAGATACAGCCAGGCCTTTTTATTTTGGTCGTTCATTTGAAATCCTCCATTATCTGGAAGCAAAGCGGATTCTCTCTTCGCTCTGCTTATGGAA
>CAJFMW010000216.1 GCA_904392525.1 uncultured Eisenbergiella sp. | reverse complement strand
CAAATATCTGAACCGTCTGGATCAGTTAAAGGAGCTCTCTGTGGAAGATACACAGACGAACGCCGTATTTTCTCTGATAAAGGCCATTTCCATCTGATCCTCCGGCGTATATTCCGGCATGTGAAAGGAAGTCCCATGAGAGAAGTGACCATCGGCCCCAACGAGGGCGGACAAAGGTTTGATAAATATCTGAAAAAATATCTGAAGGAAGCCGGAAGCGGTTTCCTTTATAAAATGCTCCGGAAAAAGAACATCACGCTGAACGGACACAAAGCGGATGGGAGCGAGAAGCTGAACGCAGGAGACCGGGTCTGCTTTTTTCTTTCCGAGGAAACCATTGACAAATTCCGGGGAACTGTTTCTCCGGTTTCCACTGTCCCAAAAGCGGAACTCCTTTCCATTCCCGTTTTGTACGAGGACAGCCAGGTGCTTCTGGCCGATAAGCCCGCCGGACTTCTGACCCAGAAAGCGCAGGCGCAGGATTATTCCCTGAACGAATGGCTGACGGACTATCTGCTTGCGGGCGGGAAGCTGAAGGAGGAGGAGCTTTCCACCTTCCGTCCTTCCGTCTGCAACCGGCTGGACAGAAACACCAGCGGCCTTGTCATCTGCGGGAAAACGCTGGCCGGGAGCCAGAAGATGAGCGAGCTGATCCGGGACCGGAACCTGCACAAATTCTACCGGCTCTTCGTCGCGGGGAAACCGCCCGCCGAGGGACTGGCGGAAAGCTGGCTCCTGCGGGAAGAAAACAGCAATCAGGTCAGAATCTATGAGAAAAAACCTGCCGACTCCAGAGCAGTTCCCGTCCGCACGGGCTGGCGGCTTCTGGAAGCCTATGAGGACTGCTCCTGCCTGGAGGTGGAGCTTTTCACCGGAAAGACTCATCAGATCCGCGCTCAGATGGCGGCGCTTGGCTTTCCCCTCATCGGGGATGCGCGTTACGGAAACGAGGCCGTCAACCGGCACTTCCGGAAGGCGGGCGTCCGCTCCCAGCTGTTGCACGCCTTCCGTCTGGAATTTCCGCCTCTGGACGGGCTTTTCTCCAGTCTCAGTGAGAGAAGCGTCGTCGCTCCGGAGCCGGAAAGCTTCCTGCGCATGCGCAGGTTCTGCGAAAGCTCTGCGAATGTCAGGCAGTCCTGACAATGAGGCGGCCTGAATAAAAGGAAATTCTAAAAAATGGCAACATGGAACTCAAGAGGCCTCCGGGGTTCCACCCTGGAGGAGCTGATCAACCGGACAAATGAAAAATACAGGGAAAGCGGGCTCGCGCTCATTCAGAAGATCCCCACGCCCATCACGCCCATCCGCATCGACAAGGAACACCGGCACATCACCCTGGCCTATTTTGACCAGAAGAGTACGGTGGACTATATCGGTGCGGTGCAGGGCCTGCCCGTCTGCTTCGACGCGAAGGAATGCGCGCAGGACACCTTTGCCCTCGCCAACATTCATGAGCATCAGGTGCAGTTCATGAAGGAGTTCGAAGCCCAGGGGGGCATCGCCTTTTTTCTGATCTACTATTCCCACAGGGATGAGTTCTATTATCTTCCCCTGGCCCATCTGGAATATTTCTGGGACCGGGCAAAAAACGGAGGACGAAAAAGCTTCCGCCATGAAGAACTGAATCCGGAATATTTTCTTCCCAAAAGAAGCAGCGTGCTGGTTCCCTATCTGGATATGTTGCAGAAGGATCTGGATGACCGCCCGGATTAAAATGCGGAAAGAGAGGCAGATATGAAAAATCCTGTTACAACGCTTTGTTATATCGAAAAAGAGGACGCCTACCTGATGCTGCACCGCGTCAAGAAGAAAAATGACTTAAACGAGCATAAATGGGTGGGAATCGGCGGCCATGCGGAGGAAGGAGAGAGTCCGGAGGACTGTCTGCTTAGGGAGGCAAGGGAAGAAACCTCGCTCATCCTCACCTCCTACCGTTTCCGCGGTCTGGTCACCTTCGTTTCCGACCAATGGGGCACGGAGTATATGTGCCTGTATACGGCGGACGTTTTTGAAGGGGAGCTGTCGGACTGCGATGAGGGCTGTCTGGAATGGGTGCCCAAAAAGGATATCCCGAAGCTGAATCTGTGGAAGGGAGATCTGATCTTTTTCCGGCTTCTTCAGGAAAACGTGCCCTTCTTTTCCCTGAAGCTGTGCTATGAAGGCAACCGCCTTGTGCGCTGGCAGCTGAACGGCAGCGACATGGGCGCAGAGATTCCCGACGAGGAAAAATGGGGCCGGATACTTGACAGCATCCGGCGGATTTAGTATATTGTTGATAGTTTTTTATAGTAATATGCTATCAAATTATCAAGGCAATGCGTTAATTAATTAAAGCAAATTGCCACATTAAAGGAGGAAAAAGGACATGAGCAGACCTTTGATCCATACCCCGGAAGGGGTGCGGGATATTTACGGGGCGGAATACCGAAGAAAGCTGACCGTGGAGGATCGTCTGCACCATGTCCTTTCTTCCTTCGGCTATCAGGATATCCAGACGCCCACCTTTGAATTTTTTGACGTGTTCGGAAGCAGTATCGGCACCACGCCTTCCAGAGAACTGTACAAATTTTTTGATAAGGAGGGCAACACCCTGGTGCTGCGGCCGGATTTCACCCCGTCCATGGCCAGATGCGCGGCCAAATATTTCATGGGAGAAAAGCTGCCCATCCGCTTTTCCTATCAGGGAAATACCTTCACCAACACCTCAAACCTGCGCGGCAGGCTGAAGGAGGCGACCCAGCTGGGCGCGGAGCTGATCCAGGAGCCCTCGGTCCAGGCGGACGGGGAAATGATCGCCATGCTGGTGGAAGCCCTGAAGGCGGCCGGGCTTGAGGATTTTCAGGTGAGCGTGGGCCATGTGGAGTATTTTAAGGGACTCTGCTCCCTGGCGGGGCTGGATGAGAAAACGGAACTGGAGTTAAGAGAACTGATCTCCAGCAAAAATTTCTTCGGCGCGCAGGAGCTTCTGGAAAACCGACAGATCCGCAGGGACTATGTGAAGGTGCTCTTAAAGGTCTACGACCTGTTTGGCCCGGTCTCCATTCTGGAGCTGGCAAAGAGCCTGGTGGACAACGAGCGCTCCCTGCAGGCGGTGGAACGGCTTCAGGAGCTGTATGAGGTACTCTGCCAGTACGGAGTGGAAAAATATGTTTCCTTTGACCTCGGACTGTTAAGCAAGTACAATTATTATACAGGCATCGTTTTCAAGGCCTATACCTACGGCGTGGGCGACGCGGTGGCAAAGGGCGGCCGCTATGACCGGCTGCTGGGCCACTTCGGAAAAGAGGCAGCCGCCGTCGGCTTCGTGGTGCTGGTTGACGATCTGCTGGAGGCCCTCTCCAGGCAGAAGCGGCTTCCCGCCGTCTCCGCGGACGGCATTCTGATCGTTTATGAGACGGACCGCTTCGCGGACGCGCTGAAGCTGGCGAAAGAGCAAAGAGCGGCCGGCACTCCAGCCGAGCTGATGCCTGCTGAAGCCGGAGATATGGCGGATGCCTGGAAGGTATACCGGGAATCAGCTGCGGCGCACCAGCAGGGGCAGATCCTGTACCTGGATGCGGAAGGCGGCACACAGAATATTGCGGTGAAATAAAAAGGCGCCTGACGGCGGCGAAATAGTAGGTTAGCGCGCGGCAAAGCGTAACTCTGCCGCGCTCCGGAATGAGGTAGAAATGGAAGAGAAGAGATATCTGACCTTTGCCCTCACCAAGGGACGGCTTGCGGACAAAACCCTTTCCCTTCTGGAAAGCATCGGCCTGACCTGTGAGGAAATGAAGGATAAAAGCTCCCGGAAACTGGTTTTCGTGAATGAGGAGCAGAAGCTACGTTTTTTCCTGGCCAAAGGCCCGGACGTTCCCACCTATGTGGAATACGGCGCGGCAGACATCGGCGTGGTGGGAAAGGATACCCTGCTGGAGGAAGGCAGAAGGGTCTATGAGGTGCTGGATCTGGGCTTCGGGAAATGCCGGATGTGCGTCTGC
>CAJFMW010000215.1 GCA_904392525.1 uncultured Eisenbergiella sp. | reverse complement strand
CTCCTGCCTGACCGTTCCAATCATGGCTCTGGTAATCCGGGTTCCTGGCAGCTGTAAAAAAGCGGCTGCCAGAAAAAACAGTCCCGCAAAGAGGAACAGTCCGAAAAGGAACAGTAATCCCATCATCTTCTGTTCACCTCCTGTATTCGATTGGCCGGGTCAGCTTTACCACACACCCCGCTGACAGAAAAATGGCCGCAGCTGTGATGGACAGAATAATCTGCCCCAGCGGCGTATGCATCAGCACATCATACCAGTCTTTGTTTAACAGATACATCAAAGGGATATTTCCGATCACAAAGATTACCATCATCAGAAACTCTTTCCGTGGTTCTGTGATCAGATATTCCAGCTCTGCATTCACATTTCTCATATCGGAAAGCTTACTTACAATTGGCGTCAGGGTGGTTTTTAAACTCCGGTCATGCTGGCAGTCCATCAGGGCATCGCACCATTCCCGGAACACATCATTGTCAATCCGACCTCGCATATTCTGAAGGGCCGCACCCACATCAGGATTCACCATTTTGATCTGTAGAAGGAATTCCCGAAAGACTTTCGATACTGGCGGATTCAGATAGGACAGGTTTTCCTCTACTGCCGTTACGATATCCTCAGTCCGCAGGTATGCCGTGGTAATAACCGACAGGGCTGTCTCCAATTCTGCGGAAACATCCCGTCGGTAATGGTTTGCTGTCAACTTGACATACCAAAACGGCAGGAAGAGAAATCCCACCGCCATAACCGGAGCCAGAAAGAAATTTCCGAGGAGGATCGCAGCGGAGCCGCCAGCACAGAACAATCCGAGAGCCAGTGCGCACACGGCGGAAAACCGTTGCCCCCGCCCTGTCATCTGCAGGATCTCCTGCGCTTCCGAAATCTCTTTTCGCAGATATGATATCTTCTTTTTTCCGGATGATTCTCTGATCTCTTCCCGGATGCTCTTTCTGGGGTGGAGGAAGTGTTCAAATAGTCCCTCTGTAAATTCTGCAGGCTTTATTCCAAAGAGCAGAAATGTGCCCACGATCAGTCCGACACAGGCCAGTAACTTGATAGCTGTCATACTGCCTGAACCTCCTTTCCGTTTTCCGGCTCCATCAGAAACCTTCTGATCATCTCGTGTGGCATCCCATTTTCCAAAAACCGCCGCGCCAAACCTTCCGATATAGGATTAATTTTTTTATGGCTGCCTATAATGATAAATTTTCCGTTCTCCACACGGTTCTCTCTGATCTGATATTGAAATAGTGGACGAAATACCCTTGCTCCATCTGGCCGAATCTCGCATTCCATGATCTCCATTAACCGTCGATCGCCATTTTCCAGCTGTTTACAGAAGGCTACAATCGGGTATGCTTCCGTCACAAATCCCATCAGAGTTTCGTCACTCATATCCACAGCGCGTTTGCACAGGGATACCATCCTGCGGTATGTCGCCTCACAGCTCATAGTATGGACCGTGGTCACCACCGCCACGCCGGTACGAGCCGCCTCCTGCGCCGCATTGGCTTCCGGCCCGCGCATCTCTCCGACCACGATGATATCGGGATTAAAGCGAAGCGCCATATCAAGAAGTGTAATCTGATCCACCCGCTGGCGCTCATTCTCACTGTCTCGGGTCAAGGTGTGGATCACCGAGTTCACCACACGTCCATCTTTCCGCCGTACCAGCGCCAGTTCCCTGGATCCGTTCTCAATGCTGTAAATTCGCTTGCTGTCTGGGATGGTGGTTAACAGCCAGCCCAGCAGGGTGGTCTTTCCGGAGCTGGTTGCTCCCGCCACACAGACGGAGATTCCATATCGAATGCACTCGGCCAGGAAATCCAGAATTTCATCCGTCGCAGTACCGCCCTGGATGAAATCCTCTTTTTTCATATTCTGGGGGTTCACGATCCGGATCGATGCCGCCACTCCCACGTCTTCATCCACGATGGGAGTCTTTAGCACTGCGATTCTGATATTCTTGGAAAGATGCCCCAGCACACAGGGG
Organism: uncultured Eisenbergiella sp.; assembly: GCA_904392525.1. Classification (GTDB taxonomy): domain Bacteria; phylum Bacillota; class Clostridia; order Lachnospirales; family Lachnospiraceae; genus Eisenbergiella. The sequence continues at coordinate 2,027 of CAJFMW010000215.1, read as the reverse complement.
CTGGCATCATCCAACACCATGCCGGATACATGCAGCATTCTTCGAACCACGTTGATGGCATGTTCCGGGCTGGTAAAATGTTCCTCCAGCTTCTGCATCCTTCCTCCGGCATACTGAATCTCCACATCATCCCACGCATTGATATCAATTTCTTCAATTCCTTCCCCATAAATGTACTTGGTCAGGAAGCCAAATTCCGCCATTTCGGAATAGACCGCATCCAGAAGCTCATCCGTACTCATACCCTTTACGAATATCCTGTGCTCCTGAATATATTTCCCGGCGTACCGTCTGATCTGGGTTTTGACTTCCTCACTTCCATCCGCTGCAACAAGATCACTGTATTCCTTCGACAAATATCCCTGGATTTCCCGCAGAACATCCGCAAAATCCCGGTCTGCTTTTTCCGCTGAAAAGAACAGCTCGCCAGAACGCAATGCCCCTTGTTTTCTTCTGTTGCCAGAAGAGACTTCCTCCTTTTCCTTCCTGGGGAATTCCCCTTCCCCTTCGTATCCTCCTGCCCCTTTCTCTATTCTATCCAGCCTTTTCCGGCTGGGAGATTCTTCCTCATCCTTCCTGGAATCTTCCTGCTCCGGTTCTCCTTTCGGATTTTCAGCTTTCTTCCGGCCAGTATTTCCATTTTTCTTTTCTGCCTGTGCCCCTTTTTTCCCGGTTTCATCTCTGTTTGAGGCCTCCTGCTTAACCGGTCTGGAAACTGTTTCTTCCTTTATCCTACTGGTTTTTATATTTTCAGATTCTATGGACAGCTCTTCCGTTTTTTCTGCAGCTACTTTCTGAATTCCGCTTTCAGTCTCTTCAAAAAGAATTCCGCGTGCAGAAGAATTGTTTCTTCTTTCTCCTAGCACCCAAACACCTCCTTCGATATGGATTCCAATGTTTTCCGGAACCCTCTGCTGTCCTTCATACCCAATTCCTTCAGAAGGTTTCCTTCCAGGCTCTGCATATTCACTTCCTCCGAATGGGGGATCTGAAAAGCTACGTTTCCGAGGATTTGTTCCAGATGTTCGCTGGCCTCCATTGGACGCACATTGTTTGCGATCTTATACTGCTTATCCGCATCCCATTTGCTGTCGCGCAGAAGCGGAAGCTGGCTGGAAAGATAACTGATAGATTTCAGGTCACAGTTTACCAGGCGGAGTACGGCATCAGCTTCCAGCAGAGAGATGGCCGATAAGATATCATTAGCAATATAACTGGTACAGTCAATTACAATATAGGGGGCAATCTGTCTCAGGCAGCTTAAAAGTTCTTCCGCCTGAGTTCGGTCATATGGAGGATAGGTATATTCATTTTCCCCTTTTCGCATCCCCAGGATCGTCAGATGCCGGAACCGCTTGTGGGTAATGCAATTATGCCTGACAAGGGATTCTGATACATGGGTTGCTGCCAGAATGCTTCCCAAAGAGTGCTCTTCCTCCAATTCCGCAGGAGGACAGATGCAGGGGAGCATGGGCGTATTCATATCACAAAGCAGAAGTACAACATCATGTTTCTGAGCAGCAAGGCGGGCCGCCAGCTTTACGGCTACCGTTGTCTTTCCGGCTCCTGGGCTTCCCCATACTGCCAGCATCTGATATTCATTTTCAGGTTCCCACTCAGGAGTATCGTCCTCCCGGTGCATAAAAATGCTGTTCTTCAGAAACTGCACTTAATCCACCTCTCCTTCTCCGACTATCTGATTCTGCTCTGCTTTACTTTTGTTCGTTTCCATCTCTTTTTCTGTTTCTGCATATAAGTCCTTCAGTAGACCGTCCTGTGCTTCAATAAACTCTGCCGACTGTTCAGCGCTACCCCGGAAAACAAGCGCCAGATGCATGCCACTCTCCGCTTCCAGTTCTGCAAGAATCTTGGCCTGATCCGGCGTGGCAAGAAGGGTCACAGTATCCGGCAGTTCCCTTTCTTCTCCATCTTCCACTTTCTCCCCTGTATTGGCATCCGCCCCCGTGTCAGATGTTACGGCAATCACTTCCACGTACTGCAGTTCCGGCGGGATAACGGTTGTTCCC
>CAJFMW010000214.1 GCA_904392525.1 uncultured Eisenbergiella sp. | reverse complement strand
CGATTTGTCAAGTGCTTTGAGGCAAAAAGTGGGTGATTTTTTTAAGATAGAGTCTGAAAGCCTTATAAAATCAAGGCTGAGGATTCCGAGAAGTTATTCCTTTGGAAAGGAGGAATACTTCTCCATGATCGCAGCGGTTTTTCAGGATGTGAAGCTTCTTCCGCTCACCATCGCCCAGAATGTGGCTTCGGATAACGGGGAGGACATCGACAGGCAGCGGGTCAGACAGTGCCTGTCCCTTGCGGGATTGTGGGAAATGGTGGACAGCCTGCCCCAGAAGGAGGACACGCCTCTGGGGCGCGGCGTGCTGGACGACGGCATCGATCTGTCCGGCGGGGAGAGACAGAAGGTCTGGATGGCCAGGGCTTTTTACAAGGAAGCGCCCATTCTGATTCTGGATGAGCCTACCGCAGCGCTGGACCCGCTGGCGGAGCAGGAAATCTATGAAAAATATGTGCAGATGTCGGAAGGCAAAACCTCTCTGTTCATTTCCCACCGGCTGGCGAGCACCCGCTTCTGCGACCGGATTGTGCTTCTGGAAAACGGCAGGATCACAGAGCAGGGAAGCCATGAGGAGCTGATGGAAAAGAACGGCGCATATGCCGGACTGTTTGAGGTGCAGGGACGGTATTACCGGAAGGAAGAGAGCGGGAAGACAGAGGCCGGTGGAAATACGGCAGAATGGAATCAGGCCGTGAAAATGGGAGGTGTACAGGCATGAAACAGGTATCTACGAATCGGAAGCCTTCGAGTCTGAAGGATGATATCCGGGTCTATCTGCGCCTGCTTAGGCTGCTGAATCAGTACAACCGGGGATGGATGGTGATCCTGCTGGGGGCGTTCATGGATGGCGCGCTGCCCTTTGTGGCGATCTGGCTGTCCGCCATGCTTCTGGACGCCCTCTATGCGGGACGGCCTGCGGCGGAAATGATGGCCTGGGCGCTTGCGGGAGCGGGCCTGAGCCTTGTGATGGCGTCCCTGCGGCATTTTGCCACCAGGCAGAAGAACATCATGTGGTGGGGGATGCAGCACAGGCTGGCGGAGCCCCTGATGAGAAAGACCATGGAAATGGATTACGGCCTGACGGAAAGCGCGAGAGTGCGCGCCCTGCGGGCGAGGCAGGATGAATACCGGAAAAAGGAGCAGGATGTGTTCGAACGTTTTCTGGAGCAGCTGGAGCTGTTTCTCACCGCCTGCGTGCGGCTGGTCTTTTCTCTTGTGACGGTATGGCCCTTTTTCGCAGGACAGCTTTGGGGTGGAAAAAATGGACAGACGGACGGCAGAGGGACCGGACTGTTCACGCTTCTGGCGGCGGCAGCCCTGATCGGCAGTCTGCTTTTAAACCACTGGTCGGTCAGACAGCAGGGGAAGAAAAGACGGGCGATTCATAATGAGCATGAGGACGAAAACCGGCTGAACGACTATATGATGGACGAGGTGGTTCTGTCCACGGAAGCCGGAAAGGATATCCGAATCTTTCATCAGCAGAAAATGATGGAAAGCTACGGAAACCAGATGAACCACAACTGGAGGCGCATGACGTTGCAGCACGCAGCAAATGATGTCCGGCATTTCGGCCTGCAGGGACTGCTGTCCTCCTGCGTTGGAGGCATCGTTTATCTGTATGTGGCCTTCTGCGCCTGGATTGGCAGCATCAGCATCGGAAACGTGGTGCGCTATGCGGGCGCGGTGCAGCAGTGCATTCAGGCCATGACTGATCTTCTCGCCAGCTGGAATCAGATGCACTATGACCGGAGACTGACGGACGAATATCTGGAATATCTGGATCTGAAAAATGAAATGAAAAAAGGAACGATCCCGGTGGAAAAAAGGCGGGACGGCCGTTTCCTGGTGGAATTTCGGAACGTGTCCTTCCGTTATCCGGAGTCAGACCGATACGCGATCCGGAATCTGAACGTGAAGCTGGAAATCGGGGAACGGATGGCGCTGGTGGGAAGGAACGGCTCCGGAAAGACCACCTTTGTGAAGCTCCTGTGCAGGCTGTATGATCCCACGGAGGGGACGATCCTGCTAAACGGCGTGGACATCCGCAAATATGACGAGCAGGAATACCGGCGGCTGTTTTCCGTGGTATTCCAGGACTTTCAGATCTTTTCCTTCGCCCTGGGAGAAAACATTGCCGGAAGCGCGCAGGTGGATGAGAAAAGGGCGATGGATGCCATCCGCCGGGCCGGGCTGGAGAAGCTGTACCAAAAGATGCCGGACGGCCTTGCCACCATGATCAACCGGGACTTTTCCGATACGGGAATGGAAATCTCCGGCGGGGAGGCGCAGAAGCTTGCCATGGCCAGGGCGATTTACAAGGATGCCCCATTCGTCATACTTGACGAGCCTACGGCCGCCCTCGACCCCATCGCGGAGAATGAGATCTATACAGGCTTTCATGAGATCATTGGAAACAAGACCGCCCTGTTCATCTCCCACAGGCTGTCCGCCTGCCGCTTTTCCAAAGAGATTCTGGTGTTTGAAAACGGAAATGTGGTCCAGCGGGGAAGCCATGAGGAGCTGGCAGAACAGGAAGGCCTGTACCGCCGGATGTGGCAGGCACAGGCGCAGTATTATCAATGATGTTTCGGGAGCGTCGTTCTATTTCAGCGCCAGTCCGTCCCGGAAGGCGTTTCCGACCTTTTCGCCCAGCTTCAGATAGGCGTTATTGACCGGATCAAAGGTGATGGGCTGCAGCTTTCCGGGATCGATTTTCCCGTTTTCATCCAGAACGCTTTCCTCCGCGCTGACGTTGACGATTTCTCCGACCATCCGGCAGGATTCTTCGTCATAGCTGACGAGCCTGCATTCCAGCGCCATGGGCAGCTCGTCGATCAGGGGAGCGTCCACAAATTCAGATCTGGTGGTGTGAAAGCCGGCTTTTTCCAGCTTGTCCGGCACGTCGTTCGCGGAAACGATCCCCACATAGTCGCAGGCGGCCACATTGGCGGCGTCTGCCATGCTGACGGTGAAGGCCTTCCGTTTCAGGATGTTTTTCACGGTTTTGTGCCCTGCGCTCAGGCACATGGAAATCTGCGTGTCGTCGCTGATCCCGCCCCATGCCGCGTTCATGGCGTCAGGGGTTCCGTTTTCATCGTAGCTGGCGATGATCAGAACCGGCTGGGGATAGGTGTAGGGTTTTGCACCGAAATTTTTTCTCATAATAAACCTCCGTTCCGGAGTACGGGCGGGAGAATGCGCATGCCGCCCGTCTCCTTATCTGTACGAACTGCCGTCCGGGCTGCTGTCCCTGGCGGCGTTTTTATCTGTACAGGTTCAGTGTAACACTGATGGGGGAAATGGACAATACCGTCGGGAATACGGGGAACACCTTTTGCTGCTGTCTCAGCGGCCGTTATCGCAGGCCTTATATTGACTTCCCCAGTGCAGAAAGTCCTTTACCTTTTCCCTGCCGGATTTCAGAAAGGAACTGTAATACAACACGGTCATCTCGGGATCGCTGAAGGGAATAAGCGTCCGGTGGGTTCCGTCGTTTCTCAGCTCTATGGACAGGGTGGAGACTGTCGCCAGAAAATTTGTGGTACGAACCAGATGCTGGGTGATATTGAAATTGTTTTTTACAAGGGTGACGGGAAGATGCTCTTCCGTAATCACTCTTTCCATCTGTGAGAGAAAATATCCGCCGATCTGAGGATACAGAAGCGGCTGGGCCGGAATTTCACGCAGAGAAATGGCGGTACGGTCAGACAGACTGCTGCCTTTGGGCACGGAAAGATAAACCTGATCCCGGAGAAGGGGGAGGCTTTGAATACGGTTGTCAGATATCGGCCCCGGTGTGACAATCAGGTCATACACCCGCTCAGCAAGAAGCTCCGCTGCCTGATTCCCATCGTACAGATCGTCCTTCAGCTGAATCTCAGGACAGGCGACGGAAAAACGGGGGACACAGAACCATAACCAAAAGGTTAAGGAGGAAAGATTGAAAAAATAAGCCCGATGGCTTATTTTTCAATCAACAGTTTTGCGCCGAAGCACAAAACTGCTGTGATCGCAGAGGAGAAATCACCTGCGTGATTTCTCCT
>CAJFMW010000213.1 GCA_904392525.1 uncultured Eisenbergiella sp. | reverse complement strand
ATTGATTATCTGCAGTATAATTTTGTGAAAAAGCCATGCAGAATGGCGCTGATCGACAGCAGTCTGTTTGGAATTCCGTTTGAAGGATATGACTATTATTATAATGAAAGTGGGGGCATGAAAGGCGTGATCGCAAAAGCGGTTACGCTGTTTGATCAGAAAGGGCCGAAGATGGACCAGGCATGTCTGGTTACTTTTCTGGCAGAAAGTCTGTTTGTACCGTCTATTCTGCTTCAGAGCTACATCACCCTGGAGGATGCCGGAGATTTTAAAGTGCGGGCGGTAATCCGCCATGGAGGGCAGATGGCAGGCGGAATTTTTACCTTTAATGAAAAGTATGAGATGATTTCCTTTACTACGAATGACAGGGCTGTAACAAAAAAGGACGGCGGCATGGAATATATACCATGGTTCGCAGTCTGCGGTGATTATCGGCTTTCTGAAAACGGAATCAGACAGCCGTCAAAATTTCAGGCTGTCTGGAAATATTCCGACGGGGACTTCGTCTATTTTGATGGGAGAATCAGTGAAATATCCTATGTATAATCTGGCGGGCTTTTGAATAACACGGTGTGTTCAACTTTTATCTGCCCGCTATTGTATTTTTACTGTTTTTATGCTATTTTTAAATAGAACATATGTTCTTGTTGAGAAGAAGACAAACCAGGGGAGAAGTCGGAATGAATGTGAAAATTACTGTGCTGAAGAAGGAATTTTATCGGGAAATAGCCGAAGCCTATCTGACGGAAGGAGGATCAGCGGGGCCATGCCCCATTCTGGAAACGAGTCAGACATTTCTTTACCGATCTGACGAAGAGGCCATCATGCCAGGGGGCTTCTGCCCTTGGGCATGGGTTCAGCTTTATCCAGAGATCAGCCGTATGTCGATTGAACGGGTTCCCAGAAAACCGGATGGGGAATACTGGTGGAGGTATCCGGATAAAACGATAAGCTGCTGCACGGACGGCGTTCGCCCTGTGGTCTTTTTGCTGGAGAGGCTTCCTGAGGAGAAGAGTACAGAACCGGCATAATCTTCTAGGAAAGCCGATATACTGTATCCTGATATCTGGAAAAGGATTCTGATGGAAGAATGTAAGAAAGATTAAAAAATGGAAAACAGAAGCTATCTCTGCATCGATTTAAAATCCTTCTACGCATCGGTGGAGTGCGTAGAGCGCTGCCTGGACGCGCTGACCACGAATCTTGTGGTGGCTGACCCGGAACGGGGAGACAAGACGATCTGTCTGGCGGTCTCGCCGTCTCTGAAGGCTCTGGGGGTGAAGAACCGCTGCCGGGTATTTGAGATCCCGAAGCAGATTCCATATATCATGGCGCCGCCGCGGATGAAGCTCTATATTGAATATTCCGCCAATATCTATGCCATTTATTTAAGATATGTGGCGAAGGAGGACATCCATGTCTATTCCATTGACGAAGCCTTTCTGGATGTGACGGATTACCTGGGCATGTATGGAATGACCGCCAGGCAGCTTGCTGTGACGATCATGGAGGATGTGAAGCGGGAGACCGGAATAACGGCGACGGCGGGGATCGGGACGAACCTGTATCTGGCAAAGGTGGCGCTGGACATTACGGCAAAGCATGCGGAGGATCATATCGGCTTTCTGACCGAGGAGCTGTACCGTAAGACCCTGTGGGAGCACAGGCCGCTGACGGATTTCTGGCGGATCGGGCGGGGTACGGTGAACCGTCTGGGAAGCCTGGGGCTTTTGACCATGAAGGATGTGGCGCAGGCGGATGAGGACGCGCTCTATAAGATGTTCGGTGTGGACGCGGAGCTTCTGATCGATCATGCCTGGGGACGGGAGAGCGTGACCATGGCGGATATCAAGGCATACCGCCCGGAAAACAGCTCCATCTCCAGCGGACAGGTGCTGGCGCGGGACTATACTCACGAGGAATGCCGTCTGGTGGTGAAGGAGATGACGGATGCTCTTTGTCTGGAGCTTGCGGACCGGGGGCTGGTTACGGAGTCCGTGACCCTTTCCCTGGGCTATTCCAACGCCCTGAAGCTGGGACATGTGCATGGGACGGCATCGCTCCCCGAGGCTGCCAATACCTATCGGGCCATAGTTCCCTACGTCTGTGAGGTTTATGACCGGATTACAGATCCGGCGCTTCCCATCCGCCGCCTGAGCCTGACGGCCAACAACGTAACGCAGGAAGCCTATGTACAGTACAGCCTGTTTTCAGACAGGGAAGAGACGGAACGGGACAGAAAGGCGCAGAAGGCGGCACTGGAAATCAAGAAAAAATTCGGGAAAAATGCCATTCTCCGGGGAATGGATCTGCAGAAAGCGGGAACCACGATAGAGCGTAACCGTCAGATTGGAGGACATAAGAGCGGAGAATTCGGCGAAGAGCTGACCGGAGGTATGACAGAAGAGCAGCCGGAAGCGGACGGAAAAACAAAAGGGAGAGAGGACAGATGGGAAGAGAGGGAAAACGGGACAGAGTGAGGCCGAAAATGGACCGGGCGGACCGGGCAAAGCAGTTCATGCCCTTCGACGCGCTGAAGGGGTTTCAGGAGGCGCTCCGGGAAAAGGAGCGGGTGCGCGTTCCGAAACGGATTCTGTCGGAAGAGGAACGGGAGGAGCTGAACAGGGAGCTGTCCCGCATCGGGAAAATGGACATGGTTGAGGCGGAATATTTCCAGGATGGGGAGTATGTCAGCGTAAAGGGCATGGTTTCCGGGATCAACCGACAGGAAGGCTGGCTGCGGATCGTGAACACGCAGATCCGGTTTGAGGATATCGCACGGCTTACACCACTTCCGACCCAAACGGCATCAGCGCCAGCTTCGCAATTTTAAAATGCTGCAGCCCGAAGGGTATGCCGATGATGGTGACGCACAGAAGACAGCCGAGGACTGCCGATTCGATGGCCAGAGGCAGCCCGGAAACCAGAATCCATATGATATTCAGAAGCAGGGAGCCCGCCCCGCCGCCGTAACGGATTTCCTTTCCAAAGGGGAAAAAGCAGAGGGAAGCGAACTTGAAGCACTGCAGTCCCACCGGAATGCCGACAATGGTAATACACCAGAGCACACCGGCCAGACACCAGCTCAGCCCGCTGATGCACCCGCCCAGAAGAAACCACAAAAGATTACCAAGACATCCCATAGAAAACCTCCCTTTCAGAGCAACGCTTCGTTTTGTCATAATCATGTCATGCTGCCAGAGCCGTTAAAAGGAATCTGCAAACCGCAGAAAAGAGCTGATGTCCATGGATGAGTTCCGGGAAAAAGCGTCCGAAAGGGAGACATCCTGCAGTTCCTTTTCAAAACGGCGGAGATTCTGCCCTGCCTCTTCCATATATTCCTGCGCATCATCCATACGGGAATGTTTGATGAGGCTGCTCATGAAGCCACCGCCCACAATATCAAAGATGCCCCAGTTCTTTGCGCTGTTCAGCTTTTTCCCTCCATCTGTTCCGCCAGAATATGCCCTGCCCGTTCCTGATCCTCTTCCTTCACAAGGATTTTGTAAAAGTCCCGGACTGAACCATCCCTGCTCAGGGCCGCGCGGGAGCCATCCACGTTATTGAAGGAAAGGCGCAGCTGATTGTTCATCAGTTCCGTTTTGAAAGGAATTCCCTGTTCGTCCAGGATATATTTTGCCCGAAAAAAGGCTTCCTGATCTGATGTACAGTAAACTTCTTCCCATTTTTTTGAAAACAGCATAGGAATCCCCCCTTTTTTCTCAGTCTACTATATTTCAGGCAGGCAGTCCAGAAAAAGCTGACATATTTGCAAAACCACCGTCTATCCCTTATAATGGGGATAACTGCAGGGGGAGAAGGAGGAAGCTGTCTGAGCCCGTTTTTCGGGAAGGGAAGCGCATCCTCAGACAGATTCGGAAATTCGAAAAAATTTTTCAGGGAAAAAAGAAAGGAAGGAAAACTATGGGATTGATCAAAGCGGCTCTTGGTGCGGCGTCATCGGTACTCGGAGATCAGTGGGAGGAATATTTTTACTGCGACAGCCTGTCTCAGGAGGTTCTGGCAGTGAAAGGCCAGAAACGGACGTCCAGAAGAGGCTCCAACCGGAAAGGATCGGAAAACATCATTTCCAATGGCTCCGTCATTGCGGTCAATGAAGGCCAGTGTATG
>CAJFMW010000212.1 GCA_904392525.1 uncultured Eisenbergiella sp. | reverse complement strand
AGAGCAGGTACACGTACATGAGCCGGTCTCCTTTGAAGGCATCCGCGGAAGAATTGCCGATCTGCAGGTGGAGATTGAGGGAAGGGGATTCGGAACCTTCACCATCTCCGTCGCCGCGGACGAAAAGCGGCATACGGATATCGTCTATGATGAGGAGACGGAAGTTCTGCGTTTTGACCGGACCTGCTCCGGACTGCGGAGAGATGTGGTTTGTACCAGAAGCATGCCGGTTCCCAAAAGAGAGGGAAAGATCAGGCTGCGGATTCTGCTGGACAGGTATTCCGTGGAGATCTTTGCCAACGACGGAGAGAGCGTGATGACCAGCCTGATCACCACGCCGCAGGAAGCGGACGGCATCCGCTTTTCCAGCGGCGGCGGTGTGCAGGCGGATATCCGGATGTATCCGATTGAGAGCGGAAAATAGAAATCAGCTCACAACAAAGCAGTCCGCATAAAAGGCGGTATTCCGGTCGATGGCGGAGGTATCCAGAAGCAGTTCTCCCTCATGCTGCTCGAAGGGAACCTCCTGCCCGGTACGCATCAGACGGATTTTGTGCGCCTTGCCGGAAAACTGCAGATGCAGTTTCAGCGGCAGGGCGGCGCAGTCTTCATAGAGATAGAAGATGTAACGGGTATCGCCCTTGGCCGTGTAACGGATGTTCCGGATGAAATAGGGTTCCGCAATCGTGGTATTGTAAATGCCTTCTCCATGGATGCGCATCCAGCGGCCGAGGTCGCGGAGGGAAGCCACGGCGCCGGCGGGCAGGGCGCCGTCCGGCTGGGGAGCCACGTTCAGGGCCAGATTGCCGCCTCTGGAAACCACGTTGAGAAGGAGATGGACGAGCTGTCTTCCTGTTTTGAAGTTGTCCGTATAATGGAAGGAGAAGCGGTCTCCCACGGTGGTGCAGGTTTCCCAGGGAATGTTCATGGGCCGTTCGGGAATTTCCTTTTCGGGCGTGACGATGTTTTCAAATTCGCCGCCCACGGTCCGGTCGCAGACGATCAGGTGGGGCTGGGGGCCGCTGCGAAGTTTGTTTACGATCTCTCCGAGACGGATGTCCTGTCCCTGATTGTCCGGATTCACCCAGCCGCCATCCAGCCAGAGGCAGTCTATTTTGCCGTAGCGGGTTCCCAGCTCTTCGATCTGCCGGTGGGTATAGGATACGAAGCGTTCCCACATTTCCGGGTGCTCCTCAATGGAATAGTTCACGTTGCGGGTGGGCGCCGTTCCGAATGCTCTGTGCCAGTAGTCGTCGCTGTGCCAGTCGGGCTTGGAGAAATAAACGGAAATCGCCATGCCCCGTTTGCGGAATTCGTCGTACAGGCTGCGGGTGATATCTGCCCAGGGGCTGGTGTGGAACGGACAGGATGGATCGGTGATCTTATAATCGGTAGTCTGTGTGTCGAACATGCAGAAACCGTCATGATGCTTGGTGGTGAACAGCAGATATTTGAATCCGCATTCCTCCGCAAGTTCGGCCCATCTGTCCGGGCGGAAGCGGACGGGATTGAAGGTCTTGTTGGCGTCGATATACTGCTGCTTGAAGGTCTCGATATCCGTCCAGTCCACATCGGCCTGGGACCAGGAGCCGTCCCCGTCGGACAGGGGCCAGGATTCCAGCGTGCCGAGCTGGCAGCCGGGGGCCCAGTGCATCATGAGGCCGAGTTTGAGGCCCATGAACCAGTCCAGATGTTCCTGAACCGCTTTTTCTTTGGGAGGAACATAGCGTTCCTCTTCCGTGTAGCTGTGTACACCGTCCTGAATCATTTCTTTTTTCATGTGTTTTCCCTTTCTTGTTTTCAATTTACAGGAGGATTTCCTGATTCTTGCTGTGTATCCATGTCGGAGCTTCCGTGCAGCGTAATACGTGCCGTCAGGCTGCCGTCCGCTTCGTTCCGATAGGAAAGATTACTGCCTGCGCCGAAACGGAGACCGATTCTTTCGTTCACATTCCGAATGCCGAAGCCGCTGGAGATCTGAAGGTCCGTTTTCTCATAATTCAGATGGCGGTTCAGTTCATCCGCACTGCATTCTGTGCCGTTGTCATGTACCTCAATGATGGAAAGCTCCCCTTCCAGCCAGGCTTTGACATCAATGCGCAGATCCTCTCCCTGCGGCGGGACGGCATGTCTGACCGCGTTCTCCACCAGGGGCTGCAGGGTGAATTTGGGAATCAGAAGGGTCTCGCTCTGCAGGTCGGCCTGCAGGATGGGGCGGTTGTTGTGGCGCAGCTGATAGATGGAGATAAATTCCCGGATGTTTTCCAGCTCCAGGGTGACGGGCACCATGCTGTCCGCGTCGGTGATGCTGTAGCGCATCAGGCTGGCGATGGAGGAGACGATTTCCGCAATGTCGTCGCAGCCCCGGGACAGGGAGAGCCAGTTGACCATGTCCATCGCGTTGAAAATAAAATGGGGATTGATCTGGGCCTGGAGGGCGCGGAGCTGGGAGCGCTTTTCCTTTTCATCCTGGATGCGGATATCCTCAATGAGTCCGTTTACATTTTTAATCAGCTTGCAGAAGCTTTTCTCCAGGATCATCAATTCCTTTTCGTTGGAAACATGCAGGCTGGACAGGTCGCAGGTTCTGGTGTCGCGGATTTCGGCGACGGCCGTGGAAAAGCGGATGAGCGGGCGGCTCAGCTGTTCGGCGACCAGGTAGATAACCGCGAGGATGACCAGGGCGATTCCGGCAAAAATCAGGCTGTAGGTTACGAGCAGCGGCCTGACGTTGGCGAGGATATCGCTGTTTGGCGTCAGAAACAGGAGCTGGATGCCGTACTGTGCCTGCCGGTAGTTCGCCAGATAGACGGCGCCGTCCGCCTTCAGGGAAAATTCTTCCTCCCCGTTCAGGCAGAAGGTGTTCCAGGCGCTGTCGTATACGCTGGAGGGAATCTGCGGGCTGCTCCGGTACAGAATCTCCCCGTCCTCATTCAGAACCGCATAACCGCTTCCCGGCGTGACCAGGCTGCTGGAAAGCACATTTTCAATCTGGCTGCTGGCCACGCTGACCACCATGACCGCCGTTCCGTTGGAATCATAGGGGCCGATATAATAGGTATTGGTGATCTTTCTGGCGATGCAGATTTCATCGGTTGCCTCATTGAGAAAGACGTAAATGTTGTTCTTCACCGTTTCCTGATACCAGTCCTCCTCCTTGACCCTGGAATTGGAAAAAACGGAATTGGAAGCCACATAGGGATTGTCGTTGAGGGTATAGGCCTCAAAGGAATCCGCGATGGGAAGCAGATCGGAGAGAAACAGGGTATTTCTGTAGTAATAGGTGCTGTTTACCACCTGATGGGTGGCATAATGGGCAAACTGATCCTGAATGGCGAGCCTTGCCCGGATGGAATCCATGGGGTCCTCTCCGTCCTCGCTGAGATATTCCCCGAGCGCCTTGTCGCTGACGAGCTGAACGGCCGTCTGGTAAATGGACTCCAGAAAATTATCCGCCATCCGCCGGTTCAGCTCCACGTTGGTCCGCTGGTTGATCATGGTTTCCTGAAAGATGGAGTGGTAGAAATAAAAATATATGGCCGCATAGGAAAGAAGCAGCACGGCCAGCATGGACGCCGCGGTGATGAGGAAGATTTTTTTCCTAATTCCCATGAATGCCTCCCTGTATGATAAGGTTTCTGTATTCGCTCGGCGTGCTTCCCGTCTTCTTCTTGAAAAGCTTGGCGAAGTATTTGGCGTCCGAATAACCGGAACGGGTGGAAACCTCGGAAATCTGAAAATGCATGTCGGAAAGAAGCTTTTTTGCCTGTTCCATGCGAAGCTCCGTCACATAGGCGCTTAAATTTACGCCGGTAGCCTGCTTGAATACCGTGCTCAGGTGGGACAGAGAAACGTGCATGGCATAGGAAAGCGCGGACAGGTTGAATTCGGGATCCGCAAAATGTTCTTCAATATAGCGCAGGGCATAGGCGGCGATGGCATCGGTATGCGCGTTTTTCTGCTGAGTAACTCCTGTGAGTAGGTCGTAATACCGGGTGATGATATAGTCCATCTTCTCCTTCCTGTCGGTCATTTCCAGAAAGTTTTCCATGGTCTGGTTTCTGGAATAGGAAATGGCGTCCTGATTCAGATTGATGTCCGACAGATAGAGATAGAGGTAATTTAAGAGCTGGATACCGACGG
>CAJFMW010000211.1 GCA_904392525.1 uncultured Eisenbergiella sp. | reverse complement strand
GGACTTTTCCTTCTTTTCTGCAAGCGTTGCACAAAACATTATGCTGGATCTGCAGTGGGACAAAACAGAACTGTACGATGCTTTAGAACAGAGTCTGTACAGAAAAGATCCTTACCTGAAAAGAATTCCTCTGGATACCTGCATGACGAAAGAATTTAATGATGATGGTATTATTCTGTCCGGTGGTCAGGCACAAAAATTAGTAATTACCAGAGCTTTCCTGAAGCCTCCCTTTGTACTCATGGATGAACCATCAAGTGAACTTGACGTATCCAGTGAACGAGAACTGAATGAACTGATCCTGCAGAATTCCGGACGAAAAGGAATTCTCATTATTGCACACAGGCTGACGACTACCAGACGGGCAGATCGGATTCTTGTACTGTCTCATGGAAAAAAGGTGGAAGAAGGAAACCATGAAGAGCTAATGCGGCAAAAAGGGCATTATTATCGTATGTTCATGGCACAGGCGAAGCAGTATCAGGAAAACTGAATTTTCTCATATAAGGGTATGTATTTTCATTCATTTTTTACTGACATCTCATCCAGACAATGCTATACTGAAGGATATAAACCCCAAAATGGAGGTGGAATATATGACGTTAATGCAGAGAGATAGAGAAAATATTGAACTGGGGCGGGAAGAAGGGCGTCAAGAAGGCGCCAAAATGGCTCTTGATATCATCCGGCTTCATCTGGATGGAAAGACAGATCAGGAAATTGCAGCTATGCTCAGTCTGAGAACGGATTATGTCCGGCAGTTCCTGGTGGATTATGAAAATTCACAGAGATGAGTCTTCTCCCTGTTTTCCCGCCTGCCAGACTGCGTCGTTTTATTCTTCAAACGGGCATCTGACAGGCATCCTCAGCCCAGACGCAGAGGAGGCAGTCTTCAGACTGCCTCCTCCTTTTTTCTGCCTGCAATACAGCCATGAGGAAAGCTTATGGCCAACTGATTTACCGCCGGACCTGCTTCATGGATTTCGGCATGCTGCCATGCCTGCGGCAAAGGTTCGTCGTTTCTGTATCACCGTTTTTGATTACAACCGTTTCTCATTCACAGGTAAGCGGTCACACAAAACTGAAAGCCAAAAACATCCGGTTCTGAAGGGAGGAATCGAACCCCCGACAATATGGTTATCAGCCATACGCTCTACCCGCTGAGCTACTTCCTTTTTAAACAACTTGCGGTTGTTTTCCATATTCGTAACGTAACCCTGTTACAGGGAAATCAGGTTAAAAGCTTTCGTATTGTAGGCAGCAGCTCTCAGATACGAATCGTGGTGGTTGCATTGGATACCTTTATCCTGGTGTCCAGCTCCCGCAGAAGAGAATCTCTTTTATCGGTAAATTCGGAAATCTTCTGCTTTACGCCGAGAGGGTCAACCAGCTCTGTGGTATTCTCCCTCACATATGCTTCAACTACCTCCAGCGGCTTCTCTTCCCTGCTCTTGTTTTCCCGTCCCAAAATGCTCAGCCGCATCTCCTCCGCGGTCGTCTGGAGCTGACGGTTCTTCTGATCCATAAACTGAATCCTGGACTGATATTCTTCTTCCATCTTCTTTGAAAGCCGTCTTTCAAAATCCGCCTCATCTCCATAGGTTCCCACTCCGCGCAGACGGCTCCTCAGAGAGATCGCCGCAGCTACCGTGTAGTTCCCGTAAGTGGTCTCGATCCATGTCTTCGCGTTGGATTCTGTGATGGCGGCATCGATTCTCTGATATCTTGCGATCAGATCCGTTATCTGCTGATAGGCAGACTCCGCCTGTCCCACGTAAACATCCTTCCCGGTCTGATTCGCATATACCTTGTCCTGATTATGCTTCATTGTATCCACGAAGCTTGCCTTTTGTATTTTGTCATTGATCTTCTTTACCAGCAGATCCCTTTCATCCAGGGCCTGGGTGACCAGCATCTCTTCCATATGCTTCCTCCTCGTACCATAAGCCTCTTCTGCCGTCGTCAGATGGCGCCGGATTTAGAAAAAGCTTCACTGTCCGCCTTTTTCCGTCTCCCGCACAGCACGATCTCCGGGCAAATGGGGCAGCCTCCCATACAGCTTTCCCTCAGGTCACAGTCCGGACAGCTCCATCGGAAATGTTCCCGGAAGGCTTCAAACTCCGCGCTTCTCCACGCTTCCTCCATGGAATATGTCCTCAGATCTACCGCCCAGCGCAGCTCCTGATTATCGAAGCTGCAGGGCATCATTTTCATATCCGGTGAAATATACGCTGACCATCTGGCTCCCTCACAGGTATCCAGACAGGATGGGGCTATCCCTGCACTGTCCCGCAGAAGAGCGGGTACGCTGCAGGAATCAAATCCGATCTTCCAGTCAAAGCACTTCTTACCTGCCAGCCGAACCAATTCCCGGAAAGGCCTGAAGTCTTCCGGTATGACCTTCTCAGCCGTTCCCAGGCCTACCGGTTTGTGGAGAAGAAAGACAACCGCATTGACTCCCTGGGGAAATCCGTGGTTCTGCAGTCGGTCGAGCGCTTCCTCTACAGAATCCCGGCTCAGCACATAATGGATATTCGTTTTCACTCCCGCTTCCATAAGAAGCTTCAGGGCTTTAAGCGTATATCCGCTGCGGTACCAGCTCACCGCCACAGCACCGCAGTAACGACGGCACAGCTCTGCCGTCTCCTTCGTCATCCCCAGGCCTGATGTGGTAAAATTCGGAACGATACCGGCCTCTCTGCTGATCCGCAGGATCTCCTCAAAATGCTCATGCTGATCCGGATCTCCACAGCCGCCAAGCGCAAACTGCCAGGTACGCTTCCTGCACTGCCTCACAATTTCCCGGAAATCATCGAGCGCCATATTATCCTTCCTGCTGTGAAGTCCGTCCTGATAGCACTCCACTCCCGCCTGCAGGCAAAGTCCGCTGCGTCCATGCCGACAGTGCCCCATAATCCCCACATCCAGAAGCTCCGGAAATTCCGCCATAAAGGGATCTCTTCCGGTGTCCTTCCCATTCTCCAGCACACCGCTTCTCATATAAAATCCGGTGTTTTCATCAAAAAGGGAGATAAAATTCCTGTCTCTTCTGATCTTCATAGGCTTCAATAGCTGAGATCTCCGTCGATGATCTCAAAATCTTCCTTTCCGGTTTCCGACAGCCGCTCCCACAGGTTCTCCATCATTTCCGCATAATCATTTTCACAACATTCAAACTCCACCCAGTCAGAATAGACCGTTTTTCCCGCCTTCAGAGCCTGCCGGATCCTGTCCTGCATCTCTTTTTCAATGTAATTTTCTTCAAATACCGCGCTGATCTCCTCTTCCGTGCTCTCCGGAGTGAGCATTCTCACTCCCAGCATCCTTTTCTCTACGAAATCAACGATGGCCTCTTTCTGCTTTTCCGTCAGCTCCTCTCTTCTGGCCAGAATAAAACTGCTGCTGCTGGAATTCGTGACAAAATCTCTTCTTACCTTCATGGCTTCCTCCTTCCTCCCGTTTTCGGGGTGATTTGAGCATAGCATAAAGGTTGAAGTTTGTCATTGAATGCAAAATTCAATCATCACATCCCTCCACCAGACATCCGGGCCGCTCATCCTCATGCAGCGCCGCAAAGCGCACATTTTCCAGAACCAGGCCTTCCACGTTGCGGATGTCCATGTGTACGGTTCTGCTCCAGTCCGGATAATAGTTCTCTGAGGTCTCGCTTCCGGGGAATTTTTTCTGATCGGTCACCTGCGGGTATTCCTGTGGAATCTGAGCGCTTTTCACTCCGCCGTACGCGGTATAGCGTATATTGGTAAAGGTCAGGTCTTTGATTTTATGCTCTTTTTCCGCATCCACACGGATGCCGGAGAACCAGGGCGCGCCCATAATGTCATTCTCAAAGCGTCTGTGTACCTTACCCATCTCCTCCGTGTCCGTCGCTATAATATTGGAAAAAATCAGGCGCTCCATCCTGCCGATCTCCGGCATTTCCGTGAGTTCCAGAGAGCTTCCAAGATCATCCGGGAGGAAACGGTTGTTTAAGAGCAGAAAAATGGGCCTGGAAACATTTTTCATGGTCAGGTTGTTCACCGTAATGTCCGTAATGCTGCCCCCTTCGCTGCATTCCACCTTGATTCCCTCCCGCCACACGTTTTTCATAGGCGATTGTTAAATCGCCAAACCCATAGATTTTACTGGGTTTTCTTACATTTTCTATATAAATTTTCTCTCCGCAGATGGTACAATAGCAGTTACCA
>CAJFMW010000210.1 GCA_904392525.1 uncultured Eisenbergiella sp. | reverse complement strand
GTTCCCTATCGTATAAAAAAAGACGCTCCGCTGTGGATGCGCACTCGCGCGAAAAGGAAATTATTGCCTGACGGCAATCGCGCTCGGCGCGAGTGTGCGTCAAAGCGCACACTTTTTTATTATATTTCGCCTGTTCCGTTCTATTCCTTTTCCCCTGCTCCGTTCATTTCGTCCACGAACTCCCGCCTTTTCACGGTCAGCTCCACCCACGCGGGCCTGAAGCCGCTCCGGATGGCGGTCCGGACGGACCGGATATTCGACCAGGCAGCGCAGTAAAAGGGAACCTTCCCCCGCTCCACGGCCGCGAGCGCCAGACCTGATACCAAAGCGGAGGCAATTCCTTTTCTCCTGTGACTTTCCAGCACATCGATTCCGATCTGCCACATGTCCTCACAGTCAGCCGAACAGCCCGCCAGCCCCACCAGCCTGCCGTTCTCATAGGCGCCAAGCCCCAGCACATCCAGTTCCTTCCTCTTTTCACACAGCGCATTACTCCACCGGTCCGTATAGAGCTCTTCAAAATCCTGCGGTCCCAGAAGCCTGATCTCAAAATCGCAGGGAAGCCTTTTCAGAGCGTTCACATCCGGAAGAAAATATTCCGCCATGAAACAGACACGCATTCCCTTCTTCTCCACCGCGTCGTTCAGCACATGGAGGTTGGGCGTTTCAAAACAGTGCACGGCGGGAAACCGGCTGATGTACCCGCGCACTTCCTCCTCCAGTTCCCCGTTCACGGATGCCACGATGCCATTTCCGTAGGTAACCAGGTTGCAGGGAAGCGGAAGATCCAGATACTTTCTTGCGGCAGGGTTCTTTCCCGAACGGACGATTCTGTTTTCCGGACTCAGAAAGTCCTCAGGCCGGCAGCCGCAGTCAATGGCCGACTGACGAAGCGCCGTATCCAAAATCTCCTGATTTGTCATTCCGTTCTCTCTTCTTTCTTTTTCAGTCTCCTGACTTATCCCTTCAGACCGTTCGCCTGCCGCTCCATGTTTTCGATGACCACATCGTAAATTTCACCGAGAGAAGCGCAGTATTCCAGGACCTTCCAGGGGGTATTCGTATGAAAATGAATCTTGATCAGTTCCTCGTCGCCAACGGCAAGGAGACAGTCTCCTTCAATGTTATTGGTGATATATTCATTGATGTCATCCTCTGAAAGATTTTCTCCCTCGATCAGAAGCTGCGTATCAAATTTATATTCCAGCATCTTCCGTTCTCCTCACTCTTTTCTTTTTTCTCTGTCTCTGCGGATTAATATGCGCAGGGCCTCCACCCCGCAACGTACCGCCGCGTCCGTATCGTGTTCTACCGGATTGAACAGCCCCGCCTTTTCCCTCTCCTGGTTTGCAACCACGAGAAATACGGAGCCGCAGCGCACCTTGAGATAATCCGCTACCACAAACAGGGCGGCAGACTCCATTTCTGACGCCTTGCAGCCCAGCTTCAGCCAGGCCTGCCATTTCTGCTCCAGCTCGTAGCTCACAGGCATCAACTCCGGCTCATGCTGGCCGTAAAAGGAATCCTTACACTGTACGATCCCTCTGTGCCAGTCGTGACCGCTCTTTTCGGCAGCCTCGCTTAAGGCGCTTGCCACGTCAAAATCCGCAACAGCGGGAAACTCAATGGGTGCATATTCCCGGCTGGTTCCCTCATTCCTCACCGCTCCTGTGGCGATGACCAGGTCGCCGCTCTTCACGTTGATATCCATTCCGCCGCAGGTACCGACGCGGACAAAGGTGTCCGCGCCGCAGCGCACCAGCTCCTCCATCGCGATGGCCGCCGATGGACCGCCAATCCCTGTGGAGGTCACGCTTACCTTTTCTCCCTCCAGAGTTCCGGTCCAGGTAACATATTCCCGGCTGTCCGCAATCTGTCTGGGAGATCCAAAATATGCCGCAATCTTCTCACACCGTTTTGGATCTCCGGGCAGGATCACATACCTGCCCACATCTCCCGCTTTCAGCTGAATATGGTACTGTACGCCATTTTCCGAATATTTCATCTTTCCTTTCCCCACATTCCAGCAGCTATTTCACTTTCCATAAGCCTTTTTTGTTCATGAATGTCTTCCATTCCTCCAGCGTTCCTTTGGTAAAGGAATCCTTCAAAACGAGAAGAGAAAGCTTCTTCTGCACAACCAGCACATACAAAGATTTAGACTCAACAATCCTTGTAATATCTCCGTAACGAAATACGGAATGCGCTCCGTTGTTGGAAAACACTTCAAGCCCGCTCATATAAAATACCACTCTGCGCTCCAAAGGCTTTCCACCGTTTTTTTCCACCTGCTGCGTATACTTCTTCTTTTTGGAAGAACGGTAGGTGTTCGCCGGCAGGAAAATACACAGAACTGTGATAACAAAAAACAGCAGCGCAGAAGGCCCTGTCCCGCCCAGAAAGCTGAACACACCCAGGATAAAGCTCACGGCCCCGATCAAGTAATACAGTTTCCTGTACCTGCCCATGGAAGCCTTAAGAAATTCCTGATACACCTCCTGAGTGATTGTAAAGCTGTTTTCATACAGCATCGGACCGCTGATGCGGATTCCCTTACCGCGTCTCGCATATGGTGGAACGGACGGTTCCGCAGCTTCCTCTGCAAATTCGCCTTCCGTTATCTCCTCTTTTCCGCCCTCAGTATTCTCTCCGGCTTCCGCCATCTCCAGTTCCTTTTCTTCCATTCGATTGTATATCCTTTCCTCTAATTTCTAATCTGGAATCCCCGTTCCTTTATCACGGGGATGGACTGCTCCTCAATGTCAAGGATCCTGATCCATCGGCTTTCTCTCAGCCTGTCCGTCAGACGGCTCAGCTGTTTCCTTTCACCCTGAACCTCCATCTCCACACGTCCATCATCCAGATTAATGACCCATCCGGTCAATCCGAGCTCCTGCG
Source organism: uncultured Eisenbergiella sp. (assembly GCA_904392525.1). Lineage (GTDB taxonomy): Bacteria > Bacillota > Clostridia > Lachnospirales > Lachnospiraceae > Eisenbergiella. The sequence goes on along the minus strand of CAJFMW010000210.1, from coordinate 1,390 downwards.
CATACACAAAAGCCCGGTATCGGAAGCCAACGCCCTGTACTTCCCCGCTGAAAATCATGTGCTTCCTGATCTGCATGAGCTTATCCTCCACAGAATCACAGCTTCAGATTCTTCAAAAGATCCCCAAGCGAAGTGGTCACCTCTTCCCGGGAGCTGTACTGCGCGGCAGACACTTTTTCCTCTTCTCCGTTTTCCGTGTTTTCTTCCACCGCCTTCATGCTCAGGCTGATTTTGTTATTGTTGGTATTCAGGATCTTTACCTTTACCCGGTCTCCCACCTTGAGCACTTCGGAAGGCTTTTTGATTCTCCTCTGACTGATCTGGGAAATATGAACCAGACCGCTCAATCCGTCTGAAAGGCTGATGAATGCGCCATAGGGCATCAGGCTTTCCACAACACCTTCCGTGACCGCACCGGGAACGAGCATTGCGATTTTATGGTTGGTTTCCTCTTCCTTACGTTCCTTTTCCACTTCCTTCGCGGACAGGACAAGACGCTTCTTTTCTTCATCAACGGTAATCACCCGCACATCAACCTGTCGTCCAACCCACTCATCCAGATTCTCCACATAGGACAGGGATAACTGTGACGCGGGAATGAAACCGCGGATACCTTCCACATACGCCACCACGCCGGCCTTCACCGCTTCGCTGATTTTCACGGAAAGTACCTTTTTCTCTTCCAGATCCTTTTTCAGCTCATCCCAGGCCAGAACCTGGACAGCCTCTTTTCTGGACAGCAGGATATTGCCCTCCCCATCATCCGTTTTCGCCACGGTGGCTTCCAGCGTATCTCCGGGCTTCACCTCGTCCATAAGCCGGTAAGAGGGATCACTGCTCATATCCTCCGCCCTGATCACACCCTGGGCATAATACTGCAGGTCAAGGATCACTTCCTCCTCATTCACGGAAATTACCGTTCCCGTCACAATATCGCCTTCCTTGATGGTGCGGAAGGATGCCTCAAGCTCCTTCGCATAATCCGCCATGCTCTCCTGTGTTTCCTTTACTTCCAGTTCTTTTTCTTCCATTTCTGTTACTTCCTTTCCGCTATGCTGCGAAGAACCGAAATGCTGTCTGCTTCTCCCTCATCCAGACTCTCCTCTCCGCGCATTTTGCCTGCAACTATTCTAGCACGACTGCCTCGGAGTTGTAAACCTATACACTCCTTCTAAATGAAACACAAAAAAAGGAATGAACAATGTCCATTCCCTACATTCTTTTTATACTCTCTGTTTCCCATACCCTCAAAACCGAACACTGAATTCCAATCTTATAGACTTTCGTCTCTTCCATCCGTCCTTTGGTTAAGCCCTCGACCGATTAGTACTTATCAGCTGCACACATTGCTGTGCTTCCACCTTAAGCCTATCTACCTCATACTCTCTAA
>CAJFMW010000209.1 GCA_904392525.1 uncultured Eisenbergiella sp. | reverse complement strand
GCGCCGAAGCGTCGCAAATCCCGTTATCGCAGCGCCGAACTGGAGGTTCGGCGCGCGTGCCTCAGCGTAAAACGCTTCGGCATGGAGGAAAAAATGAAACCTGTATATATCATCAACGGCTTTCTGGAGAGCGGAAAGACGGAATTTATCACTTATACGCTGGATCAGCCCTATTTTCAGATCAAGGGAAAGACGCTGATCATTCTGTGTGAGGACGGCGAGAATGAGTATTCGCCCGCCCTTTTAAAAAGAAGCAATTCCGTGCTGGAGCCGGTGGAGAGCGAGGCGGACTTCACGCCGGAGCATCTGCTGGAATTTGAAAAGAAATATAAGCCGGAGCGGATCATCATCGAATACAACGGCATGTGGAATTTCAAAAACATGAAGCTGCCCTGGCACTGGCGGGTGGAGCAGCAGATCACCACGATTGACGCTTCCACATTTTCCACTTATTTTACGAACATGAAATCCCTTCTTGCCGAGATGCTCCGCAAGTCCGAAATGATCATTTTCAACCGGTGTGACGGACTGGACGAGCAGACGCTGGCGGGGTACCGCAGAAATGTAAAGGCGGTGAACCAGCAGGGAGAGATCATTTTTGAGGATCAGAACGGCGAGATCAATCAGATGTTTGAGGAGGATCTTCCGTTTGACTTAAACAGCGATCCCATCGTTCTGGACGACATGGGTTACGGCATCTGGTACATCGATTCCCTGGACAGTCTGGACCGGTACGTGGGGAAAAATATCCAGTTCACCGCCATGGTCATGAAGCCGGATGGTTACCCGAAGGATCATTTCATCCCGGGGCGGATGGCGATGACCTGCTGCGCGGAGGATATGGCGTTTCTGGGATATGTCTGCGTTTATCAGGGCGCAGAGGATCTGAAGGAGCAGGACTGGGTGAAGGTGACGGCCCGTGTGGAAAAGGAATACTGGGCGGAGTACGGCGGGGAAGGTCCCGTGCTGCACGCCAGCAGTGTGATAAAGACAAAGGCTCCGAAGGATCAGGTGATCAGCTTCGTATAGGCCAAAGGGCCGGGCTCTGTCAGGGAGGAAAGAATGGCGGCGGAAACGCAGAAAGAACTGGAACAGCTGAAAAAGAGATTTCTGGATCTGGCGGAAAAATCCTACAGACAGAACGTGTTTGCCTTTACCGGTTTTCTGTCTCTGGCGGAACAGGACGCGCTTTGGGAGGCGATGGGAAAAAATGCCTTCTGTCCCTTTTCGCTGTGGGGCGGAAATGAGGACTGTGAGAGGCGGATGGCCCGTTTCGGATCTGCCGAAGAGCTGGGTTATGAGGAGGATTTTCCCATTGCGGCCCTTAGGATCAGCCCTCTTTCCGAGAAATTCTCGGAGGATTTTTCCCACAGGGATTTTCTGGGAGCTCTGATGCACCTGGGAATCGACCGGAGCACGGTGGGCGATATTTTTCTGGAGGGAAAGCACGCATGGATTTTCTGTACGGAAACCATCGCGCCCTTTATCTGTGAAAATCTGGATCGGGTGCGCCATACCTCTGTGCGGTGTGAGCAGATCGATAAAAATGGCGGAGCCGTCCAGTGGCCTGCGGCGAAGCAGCCGGAGACCGTCCGTCTGGTGGTGAGCGCCAACCGGGCGGATGCGGTGGCAGCGAAGGTGTTTAATCTGTCAAGAAGCCGCAGCCTGGACCTGTTCCGGGCAGGAAAGGTCTATGTAAACGGCAGACTGTGTGAAAACAACAGCCTCACCTTAAAGGGGCAGGACCGGGTGAGCGTCCGGGGCTTTGGCCGCTTTGTTTTTCTGGAGGAAGGGGCGGAAACGAAAAAGGGAAGGCTGGGCGTGACGGTGGGAATCTACCGGTGACAGCCATCCGGAATACGGAAAGGAAAATGGTGAGGGAATGTATCATTATACGGCTGTTCAGTGGCTTTTCTTTTTCTTCTTTTACTGCTTCTTCGGCTGGTGCTTTGAATCCACATATGTTTCCATCTGTAAGAGAAAATTTGTGAACCGGGGGTTTATCCGCGGGCCTTTTCTGCCGCTGTATGGCTCCGGGGCGATCATGATGCTTCTGGTGTCCGCTCCGGTGCGGGACAATCTGGTTCTGGTTTTCTTCGCCGGCTGTATTGGAGCCACGGCGCTGGAATATGTGACGGGCGTGGTGATGGAGGCCCTTTTCAAGGTGCGCTACTGGGATTATTCCCATAAGCGGTTCAATTTTCAGGGGCAGATCTGTTTAAGTTCTTCGCTCTGCTGGGGAGCACTTACGGTGTTGATGACACGCTTCCTGCATCCGGCGGTGGAGCGTCTGGCGTTTCTGATTCCGCCTGCGGCCCTGACCGCTCTTGTGACGGTGGTGCTGGTCTGGTTTTCTGTGGATTTCGCTTTTTCCTTCCAGGCGGCAATGGATCTGCGGGATATTTTGGTGCGGACCGAGCAGGCCAAAAAGGAACTGGAGCGTATGCAGAAACGGCTGGATGTGCTCATTGCGGTTGCAGGGGATGAATGGGACAGCAGAAAAGAGGCCTTTGTGCAGCGGAGCGTCCAGAAGCGTGAGGAGGTTCTTTCCGGTATGGAAGAGCTTCTTTCCGGCATGGAAGAGCGGTTTGATGCGCTGAGAAGGGAGCTGCCCGCATCCGACATTCTGAAGGAAAAGCGCGGAGAGGTCATGGAGCTCTGGGAGCGGTTCGTTGGAAACAGGAGAGTGAGAGAAGAAAAGCTTGATACCTTCCTGAAGGGGATTAACCGGCGCAGACTGCTGAAAACGAACCCCACCATGACGTCAAAGCGGTTCCAGGAAACGCTGGACGAGCTGAAAAAGGCTGCTGCGGAATATCGGAAAGGTTTTTCCTGGAAAGGTTTTTCCGAGGAGTCTCAGGAAGACAGGAGAGACGAAGATTGAGAAAATTGCTGCAAGGGATGCTTATGATCGTATTCACAGCCGGCCTGCTTCTGACCGGCTGTTCGGCTGTGCCAAAGGAGGCGGAGCCGGCGCCTGACGGGAAGGAAAAGGTGCAGGTGGTCACCACCATTTTTCCGCCCTGTGATTTCGTGAGGCAGATCGGCGGAGAATACGTGGAAGTAACCCAGCTTTTAAAACCGGGCATGGAAGCCCATTCCTACGAGCCTTCCCCGGCGGATATCATCCGGATTACGAAGAGCGACCTGTTTCTGTATGCGGGAGGCGAATCCGACGTCTGGGTGGAAGAGGTTCTGGACGGGAACGATGCGCAGGTGACGGCTTGCAGCCTGCTGGACTGGGTGGATCCGCTGGAGGAAGAAACCACGGAGGGCATGCAGGTGACAGGGCATCATCACGAACATGAAGAGGGGGAGATGGACGGCGTGCATCTGGAGGAAGCGGAGTATGACGAGCATGTATGGACTTCCCCGGTCAACGCGAAGCTTCTGGTGGAAAATATCCGGGATATGCTGATTTCCATTGATCCGGACCGGGCGGAAATCTATGAAGAGAACGCAGCTGTCTATCTGGAGGCGCTGGACGCGCTGGATGCGGATTACCGGGATATGATCGGAAGCGCAAAGAGGAAGGAGCTGGTATTCGGGGACCGGTTTCCTTTCCTGTATCTTGTCCGGACCTATGGACTGGAGTATTACGCCGCATTTCCCGGCTGCAGCGGGGAAACGGAGCCCAGCGCCGCGACCATTGCCTTTCTGACCGATAAGGTGAGGGAGGATGGAGTTCCCGTCGTATTTCATCTGGAGCTGTCAAACGGCAGGGTGGCGGACGCCATCGCGGAAGCGGCGGGGGCGGAGACGGCCATGCTTCATTCCTGCCACACGCTGACCGCCGAAGAGGCGGAACTGGGAGAAACCTACCTGTCGCTGATGCGGCAGAATCTGGCGGCCTTGGAGCGGGCGCTGAACGACTGAGGCGGCTCTGCCTGCGGTTCATTGCCCGCCAAAATATAAGGAGAAATCGGATGTCTTTGATCACATGCAGCAACCTGTCCTTTTCCTATGAAAACCAGACGGTGGTTTCCAGCCTGAATTTTCAGGTGAACGAGGGGGACTATCTGTGTATCGTAGGAGAAAACGGCACGGGAAAAACCACCCTGATCCGGGGCCTTCTCGGCCTGAAGAAGCCCTCCGGAGGCCAGCTTCTTTTCGGGGACGGCCTGAAATCCACCCAGATCGGCTACGTGCCTCAGCAGGACGCGGTGCAGAAGGATTTTCCTGCCTCCGTTTACGAGGTGGTGCTTTCCGGCTGCTTAAACAGCCGGGGGCTGCTTCCCGGCTACAGCGCGGCGCAGAAGAAGCGGGCCGGAGAGAATCTGGAGCTTCTT
>CAJFMW010000208.1 GCA_904392525.1 uncultured Eisenbergiella sp. | reverse complement strand
CTACGCGGTGATGCTGATTCTGATGAGCATCCGGAACATGAAGCGGATTCTGGAGCGGACGAATATCCAGGATTATACCCTGCAGGGCATCCGGGGCAGAGAGCTTTCAGACCTGACCGTGGGCGTAATCGGAACGGGACGCATCGGGCGGACGGTGATCCGGCATCTGTCCGGCTTCGGCTGCCGGATCCTGGCAAATGACCCTTATGAAAACGAGGAGACGAAGCGGTATGCCTCCTATGTGACGCTTCCGGAGCTTTGGAAGGAAGCGGACGTGATCACCCTGCACGCGCCGCTGACGGAGGACAATTTTCATCTGATCGGAGCGGAGACGCTCGCACAGATGAAGAACGGCGTGGTGATCGTCAATACCGCAAGGGGCGCCCTGATCGATTCCGGGGCGCTGATTGAGGGCATCGAAAGTGGAAAAGTGGGCGCCGCGGCCCTGGATGTGGTGGAGAACGAGTTCGGTCTGTACTATTATGACCACAAGTCGGATGTGCTGCAGAACCGTCAGCTGGCCATCCTGCGGGGATTCCCGAATGTGACCGTTTCCCATCACATGGCTTTTTACACGGATAACTATACCAAAACGGTGATCCGGGATTCTCTGGAAAGCTGCAGGCTGTTTCTGGAAGGTAAGCCCAATCCCTGGGAGGTGAGCTGATTGCGCAATTTTAAAATCATTCTGCAGTATGAGGGAACCCGGTACCAGGGCTGGCAGCGGCAGGAGAGCACACAGAACACGATCCAGGGGAAGCTGGAGCGGCTTCTGACCCGTCTGGCGGGAACGGAAGTGGAAATCCAGGCCTCCGGCCGTACGGACGCGGGAGTGCATGCCTATGGGCAGGTGGCAAATTTTCATATGGATACGGAGCTTTCCGCGCAGGAGCTGATGGAAAAAATCAACGAATATCTGCCCGAGGATATCGGCGTAATCGCCATCGAAGAAGTGCCGGAACGGTTTCACAGCCGTCTGAACGCGAAGGGAAAAACCTATCGTTACCGGGTGCTAAACAGCGCGGTCCCACATATATTTGATAGAAGATATGTATATGTCTGCCCGGAAAAGCTGGATGTGGAGGAGATGCGCCGCGCTGCGGCGCTGCTCTGCGGAACCCATGATTACAGGGCTTTCACATCCGCGAAAAGGAGCCGGAAATCCACAGTGCGCTCGGTGGATTCCATAGACATCGAACGGATGGGGGATGAAATATGGTTCACTTTTTCCGGGAATGGTTTCCTGTTTCATATGGTCCGGATTCTGATGGGGACGCTTCTGGAGGTGGGAAGCGGAAAGCGGAAGGCCGGAGAGATGACTGCCCTTCTGGAAAACGGGAAGAGGGAGGATGCGGGGCCTCTGGTTCCCGCCTGCGGACTGGCCCTGATGGAAGTGAGATATTGAAGCAGGCAGTTTTTTGCGTTTATCTGCTTCTGGCGGTGCGTCTGCTCATTTTCAAATACCCTGTGGAGGTGCTTGCGGAGACTGCGGCGCTCTGGCAGAAGGAAACGGTGCTGGAAGGGCTTCATACGGCCAATTTTACACTTTTTAAAACGATCCGGATGTATATCCGCTACAGCGACCGCCTGAACAGTTTTGAAAATCTGGCGGGCAACGTGGCGGTTTTTGTTCCGTTCGGGATGCTGCTTCCCTGGATGGGACGGAAATACAGCGGTTTTTTTATCATGCTGTGCAACGCCTTTCTGTTCACGGCAGGGATTGAGCTGTTCCAGCTTCTTTCCGGATTTGGCGCATTTGATGTGGACGATATTCTGCTGAACTGTGCAGGCGCGGCGCTGGGCTGGATGGCCTGGCAACGGGCATCAGGGCGGTTTTCGGCGGGCGGGCTTCGGGGACGGACAGGAGAGAAACAAAACGGCGGTCCAACAGTGTTTTATGAGGAGAAAAGAGATGGATACAAAGGCGAAGAAGCCGGAGAAAACCGGCTTAAGGAAAAAGCTGATCGGGGATAAAAGCTTTTATAAAATGGTGCTGACGGTGACCATTCCGATCATCATCCAGAATGGGATCACCAACTTTGTCAGCCTTCTGGACAACATCATGGTGGGACAGGTTGGAACGGAGCAGATGTCCGGCGTCGCTGTGGCGAACCAGCTCCTGTTCGTATTCAATATCTGTATTTTCGGCGCCATTTCCGGGGCGGGCATTTTCGGTGCACAGTTTTACGGCAATCGGAATTATGAAGGGGTCAGAAACGCGTTCCGCTTCAAGCTGCTTTTCTGTGCCGGCCTGGTGCTCCTTGGCATTCTGATTTTTTCAGCGGGCGGGGAGAGCCTGATCTCTCTGTATCTGAATGAGGAGGGAACTTCCGGCGATGCGGCGCGCACCCTTTCCTACGGTCGGAGCTATCTGCTGTGCATGCTGGCGGGGCTGATCCCCTATGCGCTGGCGCAGGTCTATTCTTCCACCCTCAGGGAGGCCGGGGAGACGGTCCTTCCCATGAAGGCGGGCATTGCGGCGGTGCTGGTGAATCTGGTGCTCAACTATATTCTGATTTACGGCAAATTCGGCGCGCCGGCTCTGGGCGTGGTGGGCGCGGCCATCGCGACGGTCATCTCCCGTTATGTGGAATGTCTGATCGTGGCGCTCTGCTCCCATGGCAAGAAAGGAAAAGCTCCTTATCTGGATGGGGTGTACCGGACCCTGCGCATCCCTTCCCATCTGGCAGGGCAGATTTTCCTGAGGGGAATGCCCCTGATGGTCAACGAAGCCCTCTGGTCGGCCGGCATGGCGGTGATGATGCAGTGCTATTCCATGCGCGGGCTTTCCGTGATCGCAGGACTGAACATTTCTTCCACCATTTCCAATCTGTTTAATGTGGTATCTCTCGCCATGGGAAACGCGGTGGCGATCATTGTGGGACAGCTTCTTGGCGCGGGAAAAATGGAGGAGGCGAGGGATACGGACACGAAACTTCTGGCGTTTGCCGTGGGAAGCTGTGTCCTCATCGGCGCAGTCATGATGGCTTTTGCGCCCCTCTTTCCCCGCCTGTACAACACCACGCCCGAGGTGCGTGGCATGGCGGAACGATTCATTCTCATCGTTGCCGCACTGATGCCCGTGCAGGCCTTTGCCAATGCCTGTTATTTCACCATGCGCTCCGGAGGAAAAACCTTCGTCACCTTCCTGTTTGACAGTGTATTTCTCTGGGTGGTGAGCATTCCGCTGGCCTTTATGTTAAGCCGTTTTACCTCTCTTCCCATCGTCCCCCTCTATTTCCTCTGTCAGGCGGTGGACATCATCAAATGCGTGGTGGGATTCGTGATGGTGAAGCGGGGCGTCTGGATATACAATTTCGTTGAGACACAGAAGTGAGGATTATTATGAGAATTATTTTCATCCGGCATGGAGACCCTGATTATGAAAAAGACAGCCTGACGGAAAAAGGCTGGAGGGAGGCTGCGCTTCTGGCGGAACGCGTGTCCCGCTGGAAGGTGACGGACTTTTATGTGTCGCCTCTGGGACGGGCGCAGGATACCGCTTCCCTGAGCCTGAAAAAGATGGGAAGACAGGCGCAGACCCTTCCCTGGCTGCGGGAATTCCGAGCGTTCATTAACGACCCGATGCGGGGAGAGCGCGTGATCCCCTGGGATTTTTATCCCGGTTTCTGGACAAAGGAAGAGAGGATGTACGACAGAAACGCTTTTGCGGATACGTCGGTGATGCGAAGCGGCCCGGTGAAGGAGGAATACGCACGGGTCTGCGCAGGGCTTGACGGGCTGCTTGCACATTATGGCTATGTGCGTGAGGGAGGCATCTATCGGACGGACCTTTCCGGTAAGACGCAGAAGGACGCAGTGATCGTGCTGTTCTGCCATATGGGAATCACGCTGTATCTGTGCGGCCATCTGCTGGGCATCTCTCCGGTGGTGCTGACCGGCGGATTTTTCCTTGCGCCTACCTCTGTAACGGTGCTGGCTTCGGAGGAGCGGGAGAGAGGAACGGCCTATTTCCGCTGCCAGGCGGCGGGGGATACCGCCCACCTGCTCATGGGCGGAGAACCGGTTTCCCATATGGGATATTTTACGGAGCCGTTTCAGGGGTAGGCGGGCCGTTGCTGATATTCTGTATCAAAGGGGAAACAGCCTATTGCAATCAGCTTCCTGATTGTGTAAAATATTATTCGGTAAAGAAACAGGCAGGGGGAGAGCTTTCTCTGCCTGTTCATTTATAATCGGATGGAAAGAAATATTACAGATGAAAGAGGTGCAGTTATGCTTGAGGTAAAACATCTGTCCTATGAGGTAACGGAGAATCAGGAGACGCTTCCGATCG
>CAJFMW010000207.1 GCA_904392525.1 uncultured Eisenbergiella sp. | reverse complement strand
AGCAAAACGCATCAAAGTCGGCCTTATCTTTCTGGTCTACTCTGGCAGTTAATGTTGTCAGTGCCATGCAAACATCTCCTTTCTTTTAATATATTATAATACTATTGTGCACGAATGGCAGGCGTTTGTATTACAATTTGCTCGACAGCTCAAAACACAGCGATATCAGCACCGGCACAAAAGCCGAGCAGATCGCGCCGTTTAGTACGGACAGGATAACCGTTTCCTCATCGGTATATTTGATCATCAGCGGCAGGGTGGTGTCCTCGCTGGTCGCGCCGGCCGCCGCGATGCAGGCATAATAGTTCAGACGGGACAGAAGAGGGATGCTGAAAAAGGAAAACAGCTCCCGCATCAGGTTGCTTAAGAAGGCAATGCTTCCCATCTGTACGCCCAGCAGGTTTTCCAGGGTGATGCCGGACAGGCTGTACCAGCCGAGACCGCTCGCCACCGCTGCGCCATCGAAAATGCTCCGCCCGGTCAGAATGCCGCAGATCGCGCCTCCCAGAAGGGAGCCGAGAATCACGCCAAAGGGAATGATGAATATTTTCACATGATACTGCCGGATGCTGCGGATCAGCCCGTGATGCAGGCCGATGCTGATTCCCACCGAAAACATGAGTACATATAAAACCAGATCCTTGTGGGTGGAAAGGGCGGAAAGAAACCGGTTATCCAGTCCGGATGTGCCGCACAGAATGCCGGCAAAGAGGGCGATAAGCGCAATGACGATCATAATGCTTTATCCTCCCTGTTTTTCACATTCTTTTTCCCTTTCCCTGCGCCGGGAAAGTTTCTGGTGAGAAAGATGACGATCAGGATGGACGCCGCTGTGGGTATGGCAAAGAACAGAAGGCTGTCCAGCCCCAGGGACAGGAGATTGTCAAGAAGATCCTCCTTCTGCCCCAGCGTTACGCCCATGGCAAAAATCAAGAGCGCCGTGCAGATGGTCTGCAGCAGCTCATTTCCCTTCTTGAACCGCTCTGAAAAAAAGAATTTCCCCACGAGTATCCCCGCGCACATCACACATATGGTTATCATCCGTATGCCTCCTGAACAATAAAATTCGCAAAACATCATTCTATAGAGTTTGGGACGGGAAGTCAACTGTTTTTCCTGCGGTATTGATCCGGAGAGAGGCCGTATTTTCTGCGGAAGGCCTTACTTAAGTGAAATTCATCGCAGAAGCCGAAGTTCAGGGCGGTTTCATGCAGCTTGACGCCGGGCTGGGTTAAGAGAAACTGGCGGACCATTTCCAGCTTCAGGTCCATCTGATAGGCATAGAGGGTCTTGCCGAAGGCTTTTTTGAAATGATTGGTCAGCGTGCGTTCGCAGACATAGAATCGGTTCGCCAGTTCCTTCCCTGTAAAAAAAGTCTGGGGTGTGGATTGAATCAGGCGGGAGACTTCCTCTGCCAGGGTGGCGGCGCCGGACAGGCTTTCTCCCTTTTCCTGCTGTTCCTGAAGCTCGCACAACAGCAGGTTGAACAGAAGCGAAAGCTTCTGCTCTTTCAGATCAGAGTCTGTCCAGCTCTCCGAAATAATTTCCTCAAAGAGCGACCGGATGCGCGGCGCATCCTGGCAATGGATCAGACTGGAAAAAGCGGTCAGACCGTCAGGCGGGGGGCCCGGAGCGGCAGAAGCAGCGATGGACGCATCCGTGTTTGCAGTCAGTTCCTCCGACAGGGGCTTTACATGAATATACATGTGCCGGTTATGGGGGGAGCAGGGAGAGATGCCATAATGATGCCGGCCGGCGGGAAGGATGAGAAGATCGTCCGAACGCATTCGGAAGGTTTCCTTTGGCCCGCCTGTGGGATATTCTTCACCGATTTCCCATGTGCCGTCCAGCATATAGAGAAAGTCATGTTCTTTCAGCATACGGTCCGGATGCAGAGTGGGATGGATCATGGTGATATGATTGGCAGAGACGATCTGCCGGTTTTGCAGAAAATGAAAATAGACACTCATGGCTGACCTCATGCCGGTGTGTCAGCGGCCGGCAGGCCGCCGCCGGCCTCCTTTTTGAATGGTTTTTCCACATTATACATGCTGCTTTCCAAAATGGCAATGGAAACGCGGAAGAGTTCCTGATAGTATGGCAATGAATGAAGGGACAGCAGATACCGCCTGCGGCGGCAGAAGTCCATGATTGAAATGCTGCCTGCGGCAGCGGAAAGGTAAGGTAAGATGAATCAGAAGGAATACAGCAGTCCGCTTTCCCTGAGAAAGGTGCAGGTGACGGACGAGTTCTGGAAAAATGAGATGGAGCTGGTGAGAAAGGAGGTCATTCCCTATCAGTGGGAAGCGCTGAATGATCGGATTCCGGACGCGGACCCCAGCTTTTCCATGCGCAATTTTAAGGTGGCGGGGAGAATCAATGCGAAAAGAAGAGAGGAAGGGGAGGCTTACCGGCCGGTGAAATGGCCGCTGGAATTTCAGCCGCTTCCGGAGGACATGGACCATCTGGAGGAGCGGTTTTACGGCTGCCTGTTCCAGGACAGCGACTTTTCCAAGTGGATCGAGGCGGTGGGCTATTCCCTGACTCAGCATCCGGACCCGGAGCTGGAGGCGACTGCCGACGGGGCCATCGACATCGTCTGTGCGGCCCAGCTGGAAAACGGCTATCTGGATACCTACTATATTATCAGCGATCAGGATAAAATCTTTACCAATCTGAGGGACAATCATGAGCTGTACTGCTTCGGTCACCTGACGGAAGGGGCCGTGGCCTATTATCAGGCCACGGGAAAGGATAAGCTTCTGAAGGCCGCCGAGCGGTATGCAGATTACATTTTTTCCTGCTTCGGACCTGAAGAAGGAAAGAAGAAGGGCTATCCCGGCCATGAGATCGCGGAAATGGCGTTGGTGCGCCTGTATGAGCAGACCGGGGAGAAAAAATACCTGGAGCTGAGCCGCTTTTTTGTGGACCAGCGGGGAACCAGACCCTATTATTTCGATCTGGAGCAGCCTGACCGGGTGAAAAAGGGACATGAAGAGGAACAGCGTTATGCCTACAATCAGGCGCATCTGCCGGTCCGACAGCAGGAGGAAGCGGTGGGACACGCGGTGCGTGCGGTTTATCTCTATTCCGGGATGGCGGACGTGGCCAGGCTGACCGGAGATGAAAGCCTGTTCGCAGCTTGCGAAAGACTCTGGGAGAACATGACCCGGAAAAAGATGTACATTACGGGCGGCATCGGCGCCACCCATATCGGAGAGGCCTTCTCCTTCAATTATGACCTCCCCAATGACACCGCCTATGCGGAGACCTGCGCTTCCATCGGTCTGGTATTCTTTGCCAGGAGAATGCTGCAGATCAAAGCGGACAGCCGCTATGCGGATGTGATGGAGCGGGCGCTCTATAACGGCGTTTTAAGCGGTATGGCGCTGGATGGAAAGAGCTTTTTCTATGTAAATCCCCTGGAAAGCCTTCCGGAGGCCTGCCATAAGGATGAGAGAAAATTTCATGTGAAGCCTGTCCGCCAGAAATGGTTCGGCTGCGCCTGCTGCCCGCCCAACATTGCAAGGCTCGTCAGCTCCATCGCTTCCTATGCGTACACACAGTCGGCGGATACGCTGTATGTCCATCTGTATATGGGCAGCGTGCTGGAATGCGAGTTCGGCGGGAAAAAGGCAGACATCCGCATCACTTCCGGTTTCCCCTGGAATGGAAAGGTTTCTGTGGAACTGAAACTGGAGGAAAAGGCTGAATTTACGCTGGCGCTGCGCATCCCCGGCTGGTGTGAGGGCTATACGGTGAATGGAAAACCGGGCGCTGTGGAAGCTTCGTCTGCCACAGAAGCTGACGGAACCGTGAAGGACGGTTATCTTTACCTGCACAGGACCTGGAGAGACGGAGATCGGCTGGAGCTGGATTTTCCCATGACTGTCCGTATCATGGAAGCGGACAGCAGAGTGCGTGAGGATATCGGCCGGGCAGCTGTGACCAGAGGACCCGTGGTCTACTGCATGGAAGAAGCGGACAATGGCAAAGATCTGTATCTGTGTGCGCTTCCGGAAGATGTTGCGGTTGCGGAAGAAAAGAGTGATATTCTCGGTGTTCCTGTGGTGAAGGTCGTCGCAGACGGATTCCGCCGGAAACAGGAGCCGGAAGAGGAGCAGCAGGCAGAACTCTATCATGTGCGCCGCAAAGCGGAATACGAAGCCGTAAAGCTTACATTCATTCCCTATTTCGCCTGGGCAAACCGGGGAGAGGGAGAGATGCAGGTGTTCGTGAGAGAAAAATAACTGCGGGAATGCAGGAAAACGGGGGGAGTTTTCATCCGCCGTCTGTCGAAAAACGGACGGCGGATTTCTTTATCCTTTCTCCTTCAGGTAGGGGATTGCCTTTTTTGAAAACCCAACGTATAATAGGGATGCAAATTTGGAAGGGTTTCTTTTTCAAGGAAAGGATTTAAGAAAATGAGAGAC
>CAJFMW010000206.1 GCA_904392525.1 uncultured Eisenbergiella sp. | reverse complement strand
AGTAGGCAGGGCAAAAAAGGAAGGGAATGTCTCTGACGGAAAGCTTGCTTTTCGGCAGAGACGTTTTCTTTCTTTTTTATGGGGCGTACGCCCCATCAGTCCGGAAAGCCCCAAGGGCTTTTCGGGCGTGGCCCTGCCGACCGGGGAGAAAACCCTGCCTTTCGGCGGAAAGCTTGTAATCTTTTCAGAACAGCATTAAACTGATAATCAGAAAGCGGGAAAAGCTTCTGGAATGCTTAACATGGCAACAGACAGGGAACAGGAGAAAAAATATGGAAAGAAACATTTTGGAAGTACAGACATCCATGGGCCGGATTACGGGAACAGACCATGGGGACTATCTGGAATTTCGCGGATTACGTTATGCATCGGCGGCCAGATGGCAGGCTCCGAGGCTGACGGAAGGCTGGGAAGGCACCTGGGACGGAACACGGTGGAAACAGAAATGCCTGCAGTTTCATCTGGGACCGCAGGACTTTTATGGAAAAGAGTTTTATGATGATGACTCCTGGGAGGCTCAGGAGGGAGAAGACTGCCAGTTTCTGAATCTGTATGTGCCAAAACAGGAAAGGGAGCCGGGAGGATTCCCTGTTGCGGTCTGGTATCACGGAGGCGGATTTATTAACGGATGGAGCCATGAAAAGGAATTTGATGGAGCGGGTTATGCCAGACGAGGGGTGATTCTGGTTACGGTCAATTACAGGCTGGGGCTGTTCGGATTTCTCTGTCATCCGGAGCTGACACGCAGAGACGGCAGAAGCGGAAATTATGGAATACTGGATCAGATTGCCGCACTTGACTGGGTACGGGCACATATCGGAGAATTTGGCGGAAATGCGGACAGAATTTCCATTTTCGGACAGTCTGCCGGAGCAATCAGCGTGCAGACGCTGGTATGCTCTCCGCTTACGAATGGAAAACTTTGTGGTGTGATTATGCAGAGTGGAAACAGCTGCAGAGGGGCGCTCAGAAAAACGGAAAGCATGGAAACCATGGAACAATGTGCGGAAGAATATTTCAAAAAAGAAGGAATCAGTCTGGAGGATCTGATCAAGATGGAAGAAAAGCAGCTTTTTGCTTACACAGATCCCTATATGCGGTTCATGGGAGAACGGGGACTTGGATATGGTCCGGTGGTGGACGGATATGTCCTGACAGCGGGAATTGATGAAGTTGCGGAAGGGGGATTCCTGCCGGATATTTCCTACATGGCAGGATGTACGGAAAATGACATGCTTTTGATTAGAGGAGAAGATGGCTTTGAAAACAACCGCCTGTACGCTGCAAACCGGGAGTGGTGTCAGCTCTTAGGCGAACAGGGGAAAAAGGCTTACTTTTACTACTTTACAAGAAAGCTGCCGGGGGATGACAGCGGTGCTTTTCATGCCTGCGATCTGTGGTATACCTTCGGAACTACGAACCGGTGCTGGCGGCCGCTGACAGAAAAAGATGTCGAGCTTTCTGAAAGGATGATGGACTGCTGGTGCAGCTTCTTTAAGAATGGCAGGCCTGATGAGCAGGAGGAATGGAAGACATGTGAAAAGGACAGCCTGTATGTTAAAACGTTCGATATCTGCTGACAGATTTTTATTCAACCCTTGACAGAATAAAGAACGAGATTATAATAAGCCTTGAAATAATAAGTTTTCTTATTATTTCAAGGCTTATTAACTATGCAAAAGCAACTTGTACAGGAAAGGACGGCTCTCCCACACCATGGAATCTCTGCACTGTCTTCTGATGAAAGCGCACACCCGCATGCACCGCAGCATCATGAGCCGGGCGGCAGGGCTCGGACTGACGCCCGGACAGCCGAAAGTGCTGGAATACCTGCTTCGGTATGGAGAAAGCGATCAGAAAACGATTGCGTCCTGCTGCGAGATTGAACCGGCCACGGCCGGAAGCATTCTGAACCGGATGGAGGAAGCAGGACTGGTTCGGAGGGAACGGCATGAAGGAAACCGCCGTTCCCTTTACGTGACGTTAACCCGTGAAGGAAAGGAAATGGCGGAGAAAATGGAAGTCATTTTTGAGGATGCCGAAAAGCAGGTACTTTCTTCACTTACGGAAGAGCAGAGGGAAATGTTGAAGGCGCTTCTGGAAAGGGTGTCGGCTGCTTTCCCTGAATGAGGAACGGGAGGAAATGGAAATGGAGAGAAAAGAACGGATGATAAAGCTTCTGAAACAATATCTTCTCTTATGCGCCGGGCTGGCAGTGATGGCCTTTGGCGTGGCTTTTTCCGTGAAGGCGGATCTGGGAACCTCTCCGATTTCCAGCGTGCCCTGCGTGGTCAGCATGTTCACGCCGTTTACGGTGGGGACGGCGACCATCGTGATGCACTGCGTATTCATCGCCCTTCAGATCCTGATCCTGCGCAGACGCTATGATCCGGTTCAGCTTCTTCAGCTTCCCGTGGCAATTCTGTTCGGCTACCTGACGGATTTTGGAATCTGGGCTGTGGGCGGAATTTCCTGTACCGCGTACTGGCAGCAGGTGCTTCTCTGTATCGTGGGGATTCTGCTGGTGGGCTGCGGAGTCAGCATGGAGGTGACGGCCGGCGTGGTCACCCTGGCGGGAGAGGGCCTTGTTCTGGCGATCTGCCAGATGGTCCCGGTAAAATTCGAAAATATGAAAATCGCCTTTGACGTAACGCTGGTGCTCACGGCCTGTGCGCTGTCCTTCCTTTTTCTGGGAGGCCTTCATGGCGTCCGGGAGGGAACCGTTGCGGCGGCGCTCTGTGTGGGTCTGGTGGCAAAGGAGATGAAGTTGCTGTTCGCTGGCCTGCCAGTGAACAGCAACCAGATGAACAGGTTGCCTGGAAGACTCCGGAAAAAGTGATTGCTTTTTCCGGAAGTATGTGCTATGCTTTCTTCACAGCGGGAGATCCGAAAACGGTTCTGTGCTGTTTTCAGGATGGATCGTCCTGCCTGGCAGTCGGCGGATGGATAATCCGTCTGATATGCAAGTCTTTATTTTCTTTATTTCTATTATTTTTTCCTGTATCTTTTTTATATTTTAATCGGGAAAAACCATGTCCGGGAGTTTCTTTTCTTCGTCTGTCGGTCCGGTTTGACCCGGCATGAAGGAGGGATTGGAGTTTTGTTTTATGATTATCCGGTTCTGGAAAGGCAGAGCCGAACGCTGATGGAAGAAACGGCAGAATTCCGGGAAGAAAGGGGAGAGTTGGAAAAAGCGCAGAAGGAGGAGACACGGAGGACGGCGGTAAGAAAGCTGCTTTCCCGCCTGAAGGAGGATCCGGAGGCCTATGGGCAGTTTCTTGACCTGCCGCCCCGCCTGAGGGAGGAACTTCTGGATTTCTACACCGGTCAGAGAGGTGTGAAGATCACTTATGATCCGTTTTTCAAATTTGTTTTCAATCCGGAACTTCACCCGGAACGTCTTGAACGGATGCTGTCAGAAATTATGAGGGAAAAGGTAAAGATCCGTCAGGTCCTGTCCCCGGAGTCCATCCGTTTTCATGAAGGGATGTCACTGGTGGTAATGGATATTCTGGTGGAGCTGGCATCAGGTGCGCTCTGTGACGTGGAGATTCAGAAGGCCCCCTATGCCTTTCCGGGGCAGCGGGCGGCCTGCTATTCCTCGGAACTGGTAGTGCGTCAGTATTCCAGAGCCAGACATAAAGCTGCGGCACAGAACCTTCCTTTTTCTTACCGTCAGCTTTCCAAAGTCTATACGATAGTTATCTTGGAAAAAAGCAGCGGTGAGTTCAGCCGCTATTCCGATCACTATGTGCATCGTGCATCCCAGGTTTTTGATACCGGACTGTCCCTGAATCTGTTGCAGGAATATATTTTTATCTCTCTCGATATTTTTCACAATATTGTGCATGAGATAAAGGAAGAGATGGATGCATGGCTTATGTTTTTAAGTTCTGATGATCCCGTTGATATTGCCCGCATTATTACGGCATTTCCTGAATTTTCGGAATATTACAGGGAGCTTGCGGGATTTCAGGAAAAACCGGAGGAGTTGATCAGTATGTTCAGCAGAGTACTTGCGGAGATGGACCGCGATGAATATTTTTGCATGATGGAAGAACTGAAGGAAAACGTAAGAAGCCTTTCCGAACAGGCGCAAAGCCTGCGGGAGCAGACTCGTGGCCTGGAGGATGAGAACCGGAGTCTGGAGGATGAGAACCGGAGTCTGGAGGATAAGAATCGGAGCCTGGAGAATGAGAATCAGAGTCTGACGGGGCAGATCAGCCATCTCCTGAAGCAGAGGAAGCGCATGGCAGTCTGGCTTTATCAGAAAAACGGAGATGAGGAAGAAATTGCAGCTGTGCTCGGAATTTCAAAAGCAGAGCTTCAGGAATTCCTTAGAGAAGAGAATGAAAAAGCCGCTGATCAGATGCGGACTGATCCGCACGAGGAAGGAAGATTGTAAAAAGGAACCGGCTCGACTGCGACAAACCTCTTGTAATGAAGAAATGAATCTGCTATAATTTTAACGATTTCGGGGAAATCCCGTTTTTCCCGGATAAAATGCCCTTGCCTG
>CAJFMW010000205.1 GCA_904392525.1 uncultured Eisenbergiella sp. | reverse complement strand
TACTATAACCCCAATTTCAGTCTGGATAAAAGCGACTTTTCTTTACGCGTCTGAGAATTTGTAGTAAGATATAGGAAACACAGAAGATGACACATCATTAAGATTGGAGGAAATAAGTTATGAGCTTTATGGACGAGTATCGGTTCTGGCGGGAGGATTCCTACTTTGACCAGAAGACGAAGGACGAGCTTGCCGCAATCGAAGGCAATGAGAAGGAGATCGAGGACCGGTTCTATAAGGAGCTGGAATTCGGTACGGGCGGACTGCGCGGCGTGATCGGCGCGGGTACCAACCGGATGAATATCTACACGGTGAGAAAGGCCACTCAGGGGCTGGCCAATTACATCATCAAACAGGGCGGAGAAAAGAAGGGCGTTGCCATTGCCTACGATTCCCGCTATATGTCCCCGGAATTCGCGGATGAAGCGGCTCTGTGCCTGGCGGCAAACGGGATCAAGGCGTATGTGTTCGATGAGCTTCGCCCTACTCCGGAACTTTCCTTTGCGCTCCGCACTCTGGGCTGTATCTCCGGAATTGTTGTGACCGCCAGCCACAATCCGCCGGAATACAACGGATACAAGGTATACTGGGAGGACGGCGCGCAGGTGACCTCTCCCAAGGATAAGGAAATCATCGCCGAGGTGAAGGCGGTAACGGATTACCACACGGTAAAAACCATGCCGAAGGAGGAAGCCGTAAAGGCAGGCCTGTATCAGGTGATCGGCTCCGAGATCGACGACGCCTACATGGTGGAACTGAAGAAGCAGATCATCCATCCCGAGGTGATTCAGGAGATGGCGGACGACATCAGAATCGTCTATACGCCTTTCCATGGCACCGGAAACAAGCCGGTACGGCGCGTGCTCTCCGAGCTTGGCTTCAAGCATGTATACGTGGTTCCCGAGCAGGAGCTTCCGGACCCCGCGTTTACCACGCTGGATTATCCTAACCCGGAAGACCCCAAGGCCTTCACCCTGGCGCTGAAGCTGGCGAAGGAAAAGAACGCAGACATCGTGATGGCTACTGATCCGGATGCGGACCGTCTCGGCATCTACGCGCTGGATACGAAGACCGGAGAATACGTTCCTTTCACCGGAAACATGTCCGGTATGCTGATCGCGGAATACATTCTGAGAGAGAGAACGGCCACCGGAACCATGCCGGCAAATCCGGCGATGGTAAAGACCATTGTGACCACCAATATGGCAGATCCCATTGCGGCAGATTACAACGTGAAGCTGATCGAGGTGCTGACCGGATTCAAATATATCGGCGAGCAGATCAAGCTGTTTGAGCAGACCGGATCCAACAACTATGTGTTCGGCCTGGAGGAAAGCTACGGCTGCCTGGCAGGAACCCATGCGAGGGATAAGGACGCCGTGGTAGCGGTGATGTGCCTGTGCGAGGTTGCCGCATGGTGCAAGAAGCATGGAAAGACCCTGTGGGACCAGATGGTGGAGCTGTATGAGAAGTACGGCTATTACAAGGAAAGCCTCTACACCATCACCCTGAAGGGAATCGACGGTTCCAGACAGATCGCTGAGATGATGGATAAGCTGAGAAAGAATCCGCCCACCCGCTTCGGAGAGCTGGAGGTGGTACGGATGCGTGATTACGCTTCCGGCGTGATGAAGGAGCTGGCAACAGGTAAGGAAAGCCCGACCGGCCTGCCTGAATCCAACGTGCTTTATTTTGACCTGACCAACGATTCCTGGTGCTGCGCAAGACCTTCAGGAACCGAGCCCAAGATCAAGTTCTACATGGGAGTGAAGGGAAACAGCCTTGCGGATGCGCAGGAAAAGAATGAAAAGCTGACGGAAGAGCTGAAGGCTGTGATCGAATAAACGCAGAGCGATGAGGGGGCATCTGCAGCAGGCTGCTGCAGATGCCTTTCGCGGCAGTTAACATTGAGGCATGGAGGTTATGATGATAAAACGGCTCAGGGCAGGATGGAAACGTGCCCTCGGATATTTCAGAAGAAACGGCATATCGGCTGCCGCCTGGGCTGTGGTGGAGCGGCTGCTGCAGGAAAAACAGCAGAGCGGTTATCGTTATGAGCCTCCTTCCCAGGAAGAGCTCCTCAGGCAGAGAAGGGAAGCGGAAGGGCGGAAGGGCTCTTCCGGGAAGAACCCGCCCCTTTTTTCCGTGGTGGTTCCTGCCTATGAAACGCCGCCCGTATTCCTTCGTGCTCTTCTTGACAGCATGCAGGCACAGACCTGGCCTCACTGGCAGCTTGTGATTGCGGACGCCGGAAGCACGGACACGGTAAAGCGGGTTGTTGAGGAGCGGGAGGATGCGCGCATCCGTTATGTGAAGCTTGCTGAAAATCTGGGAATCGCGGCAAATACCAATGAAGCGCTGAAGGAGGTTAAGGGGACATACGCCGGCCTTCTGGACCACGATGATCTTCTGACGCCGGATGCGCTGTATGAAATGGCCCGTGCCCTGAAAGAAAGCGAAACGAGAGGAATCCGTCCCGTGCTTCTTTATTCGGACGAGGATAAATGTGACGGCAGCGGACAGAACTTTTATGAGCCTCACCGGAAGCCGGACTTCAATCTGGACCTTCTCCTTTCCAATAATTATATCTGCCATTTCCTGATGCTTCGAACAGATGTATTCCGGAGTCTGAAAGAGCGCTCCGGCTTTGATGGCGCGCAGGATTATGATCTGGTGCTGCGGGCGGCTGCAGGAGTGCTCTCCGGTGAGCCGGAGGCCGCCTATGTGCATGTACCGAAGGTGCTCTACCACTGGAGATGTCATGAAACCTCAACGGCCTCCAATCCGGAAAGCAAGCGGTATGCCTATGAGGCCGGAAAGCGGGCGCTGGCGGATTTTTGTGCCGCACAGGACTGGAAGGTGCAGGTGGAGGATACCAGACATCTGGGCTTCTATGCGGTCCGTTACTTGCCGGACATTCTGGAAGTCAGGACGGATGTGGCGGCTGTGGCCTTTCCCCTTCCGCCCCGCCGTGGCAGGCTGCGAAGCGGGATCTATGACAGGAAGGGGCCGGATGGGGCATTCGTCATGCGTTATGAGGGAATGCCCCGCCATTTCAGCGGCTATATGCACAGAGCCGTCCTGCAGCAGGATGTGGAAGCTGCGGATGTGCGCACCATGCGGGTGCGCAGAGAGGAAAGTATCAAAAGAGGTTCTGGCGAACGCGCCGTGGAGAGCCCGGGCAGGGAAAACTTCCGGCTGGAAGAAGAGCTTGAGAAGGCACAGGAAGCGGTGAGACAGGGAGCTGATCCGGCGGAAACCAGCGTTGCTTTCTGCCGGAAAATCCGCAGAATGGGATACCGGATCTGCTGGGATCCATATGGGAAAGCCTGAGTACCATTCTTTTATGATTAAAATGCCGCCTGCGGCGGCGGAAAAGTGGGGAAAGCTTGAAGACCACCGTAGTGATACCCAATTATAATGGAAAAAAATATCTGGCGGACTGCCTGAGCAGTCTGGAAAGGGCTGAAAAGGAACGCCCTGCCGTGATCGTGGTGGACAATGGCTCGCAGGATGCAAGTGCGCAGGAGGCAAAGGAGGCCTTTCCCTGGATCCGGCTGATCTGCTTTCCTGAAAACCGGGGCTTTGATGCGGCGGTAAACGAAGGCATTCGGGAAAGCAGGACGCCCTATGTATTTCTGCTCAACAACGATACGAAAGTGCGTCCCGGCTGCATCAGCGCCCTGGAGGCGCGTATGGAGCGGGAAAAAGAGCTGTTTTCCGTCTCCGCCCGCATGGTGGATATGAGAAACCCGGAGATTATGGACGGGGCAGGGGATCTGTACAGCGCGCTGGGCTGGGCCTATGCCATCGGAAAGGGAAAGCCGGCGGCATATTACGGGAAGCCGCGGAAGCTGTTTTCCGCCTGCGCAGGCGCTGCCATTTACCGGAAAAGCGCGCTGGAGCTGACCGGAGATTTTGACGTGAGCCATTTTGCCTATCTGGAGGACGTAGACATTGGCTACCGCGCGCGCATCCTCGGTTTTTCCAACGCCTATGAGCCTTCCGCCGTGGTGCTCCATGCGGGCAGCGCCACCAGCGGTTCCCGCTATAATGAATTTAAGGTTTTTTATTCCGCAAGAAACAATGTTTACCTGATTTACAAGAATATGCCTCCGCTTCAGATCCTTCTGAACGCTCCGCTTCTGCTTGCCGGATTTGCGGTAAAAACTCTGTTTTTCCTGAAAAAAGGCTATGGCGGAACCTACGTGAAAGGCCTTTGCGAGGGAATCAGGCTGTGCAGAGAGCCCGCATCCCGGGCCAGACGCGTGCGGTTCAAAGGAAAGAATCTGGGGAATTATATAAGGATACAGATGGAGCTGTGGGTGAATATGTTCCGGCGGGTCTGACAGACGAGATTGAGAAACAGTTCACCCGCGCCATTCGCAAAGCCGCGAAGCAGACGAGTGAACTGTTAAGAAAATTTAAGTTGTGCTTTTGAGTCGAATATTGTACAATACAGGTTGTATATGGGGAAACGGGTGAAGCCATGATAAAGGATAACCAGCAGTATTTTAACCGAC
>CAJFMW010000204.1 GCA_904392525.1 uncultured Eisenbergiella sp. | reverse complement strand
CATCGCCGCATGGACCTTGTCATTGACGGTACATACCGGGGCGAGCCCGCAGGCGCCCAGGCAGGAAACGGTCTCCAGCGTAAAAAGCATATCGTCGGAAGTGGGTTTGTCCTCGGACAGTCCGAGGATGTTCCGGAATTCCTCCAGGATGGGAACCGACTTACGGACATGACATGCCGTTCCGTCGCATACCTTGATGACATACCGGCCCTTGGGATCCAGAGAAAAATTTTCATAGAAGGTGGCAACCCCGTAAACCTTCGCTTCGCTCAGATGAAGCTGATGCGCGATATAGGTTAGCGCCTCCTGCGGAAGGTAGCGGTACTTCTTCTGGATATCCTGCATGACGGCGATGACGGACGAGCTGTCATAGTTGTGCCTCTGCAGAATCTCGTCGAGACTGCTGATTTCTTCGTGCGTTAACATGGTTTCCTCCTTTTTTTGCCGCCGTCAGGCGGTTTTTTAATAAAAAAGTGTGCGCCTTGGCGCGAACTGGTTCGTGCCGATCTCCATTTCGTTTCATTCTCGCGGAGCGGGAGGCGCAGAACGCTTCCGGACAGAAAGAACTGCTGTTTCGGAAAACTGCGTGCTGCGTGAGCCGGCCGTTCCGCGGGGCTTTTCCCCCATAAATGTAATTGCTCATTCGTATCAGTGACACGGTTTTATAATTTTACCATAAAAACGGCTTTTAGGCCATTAAATTTCTGTGAATTTTGATAGAAAAAATCAGTTAGTGATTTTGATATGTTGAAAAAGAAAAAATGACTGAAGATTTTGAAAAATCTTTGTAAAAATTGTCGGATGGCAGTGATCTTGACTTTTGAAGTGATACTTGTATGGACGGGGAGGTTGGGAAACAAAGGCTTACAGCCTCTGTTTCCTCTTCATCCACGCGAAGCAGATCAGGAAAAACAGAATTCCGTACACGGTGGTGATGGGCGTGGAAAGGCCAACCAGGGTCAGGCTGGTATTGGGAAGCGACGCCATGAACAGAGCGACCGGAATACGGATCAGGAAGGCGGAGCTGATTCCCTGAACCATGACGGGTAGGCTGTTTCCGCAGCCGTTGAAGTAGCCGATGCTGGAGAAAAGAATGCAGGTGAGGATGCATTCTGCGGAAAAGCCCTTCAGATAAGCGGCGCTCTGGGCGATGACCTCCACATCGGAGGTGAAGAAGGAGGAGAGGAAGCCGCCGCCGAAAAAGCCGGCGAGAAAGATGAAAATACCAAGCGTACAGCCGGAGAGCATGGCGGTGAAAAATCCCTTCCAGGCCCGGTCCTTTTTGCCGGCACCGATATTCTGTGCAACGAAGGCGGACAGACTCTGCATGACGGAAGAAGGGATCAGCATGATAAAGGACACGATCTTCTGGGCAACGCCGTACCCGGCGGAGGGCATGAGTCCCATGTTGTTGACGATGGAGTTGATGACCAGAAAGGAGATCTGTACCATGGTTTCCTGAATGGCGATGGGAACGCCCACGTTCAGGATCCGCCTCAGCTCTCCGGGATAAAATCTGCACTGCTTCAGAGAAAAGCGGATGGAAAGGTTCTGCTTTCGAAGGACTGCGAGAGAGACAACAACGGAGACAAACTGCGCCAGCACGGTGGCGATGGCCGCACCCGCCACATCCATGTGGAACACGCCGACCAGAAGAAGGTCTCCCACGATGTTCACCACGCAGGCGATACCCACAAACAGAAAAGGAAGGTTGGCGTTCCCTACCCCGCGCAGGATGCTGCTGATCACGTTATAGGCGATGATGACCAGAATGCCTCCGGAACAGATGCGGATGTAGAGCACGGTTTTGTCAAAGGATTCGGCGGGAACCTGCAGGATGCCTGCCAGCGGCCCGGCGAAGATTTCCAGAAGGATGGTGAGCGCAACGCCCACAACCGCAAACAGCAGAATCGTCGTTCCGATGGCGTTGCCCGCCTCCTCCGGCTTCTTTTCTCCGATGTGCTGTCCGATGGTGACGGTGGTGCCCATGGCCAGGCTGGTGATGATGAGGGTGACCATCTGCATGAAAGAGCTTCCTGTGCCCACCGCCGATATGCTCGCCGCATCGCCGAACCAGCCGACCACCAGCAGGTCCACCGCACCGTAGGCGGCCTGTAGGATCAGGGAGCCCAGAACGGGGAGGGCGAAGCGGATGAGGGAGGAGAAAATGGGCCCCTCCGTGAAGGAAAGTGATTTTTGCGTTTTTTCTTCCATTTGAATGATTCCTTTCTTGTCTGTATGGTTGGGCGGACCCTGTGCGCAACGGAATGCTTCACACTTGATCCGGCATGGTTTCCAGAAGGCGGTTCAGGATGTGAACCGCTTCCGCTGCCTGCTCGTCGGAGATATCTGAAAGAGCGGCGCTCCAGTTTGCGTGCATGTCCTGGACATAGCGGCAAAAGCAGGCGTAGCCGTCCGGCGTGAGGCGAAGCAGGATGACGCGGCCGTCCTGGGAATCCGCGCGTTTTTCCAGGAGATTTCTGTTTTCCAGCTCCTGCACCAGCTTTGTAACGCTGGGCAAGGTGACGTTCAGCCGGGCGCTCACGTCACTGACCCGGCAGGTGCCGTTTTCTTCCTGCAGCGCGTGTATGGCATCCAGCACATGGATATGACGGGGCTTCATTCCGGGCGGAAGCTCCGGAAGCGTTTCGATGACCCGTTTGGCGATAAAACAGGAGTCCAACAGTTGTTTGAGTGCGGTGGTTGTCATGGGGAAGTCTCCCTTTCTTTGTGTGCAGGAATTCACCTGCGCATTGTGCTTTCTAAAAAAAAGTTATTATACATAATTACTATTAGTAATTATATGACGGGCAGTATATTGCGTCAAGATCATCATGGCAGAAGCGGTAAATTTTTTGTTACTATTCAGCCAGGTCTGCGCATTTACTGCGCAGACCGTACGAAAACGTATAGCGAGGAAGCATCCGGCCCATCGCGAAGCGATTGGAATGGCCGGATGCCGTTACAGTTCTGCCGAAGGCTGAACTGTAACAATTTTTTCTGGAACATGCCTGAGGCGAGTGATAGAATGACAGAGAAATGTAAAAAAATGCAGGAGTGGGGAGTAAAATGGAACGGATTTTGAAAAACGGCAAACCGGATGTGAAAACAGATCTTGCGGCCTGTTACGGCATTCAGGCGGAAAAGATCCTTCGCATCGAGGGAGGGACGGTGGGGCGCACCTACGGTATAGATAACAGATATCTTTTGAAAATTTATGATACGGATACGGCGGTCGGAAAGCTGGGACTGCAGCGGCTTCCCGTCTGGGTGCAGGTGCTGGAACGGCTGCAGGAGAGCGGACTGCGGAACAGAATCTGCCGTCCCGTCCGGACGGCGGAGGGGAGCCCTTTCTATGTTCATGGCCGGATTGCCGGAGCGCTTTTTTCCTTCATTCCCGGAGAGGCGGTGGGGTATGGCAGGCCTTACACCGGTGAGGAGCTGCGGCAGCTTTCCGGGATCGTAAAGGAGCTGCACAGCATTCCGGGAGACACATTTGCGGACATCTGTCCTGCGGAAGCCTATGAGCTTTCCTTCTGCGACGCACTGGAACGGCTTCTGCTGTCGGAAACCGGCGGGCTGCCGGAGGCATTCCGGAAGGAAGCCGAAGGGGAGAGGGAAATGCTCCTTGGCAGGGTGAAAACGCTGCGCGAAGAGGCGCGGGAACTGAAAGAGGAAAACCTGCCCTTTGTCCTGTGCCATACGGACATTCACGGCGGGAATCTGATCCGGGACCCGCAGGGAAAACTCTGGCTGATCGACTGGGAAAACGTGATGCTGGCGCCGAAGGAAGCGGATCTGTTCTCTTTCTGCGAAGAGGAATATGCGAACCTGTTTTGTGAAAATGCGGATGAAAGGGCGCTTCGTTATTATCTGCTGCGCCGGGATCTGGAGGATATTCAGGAATTTTTGGACAGCGTGCTGAACGGGGAATATGACCGGGCGGGACAGGAAGAGGTGCTTTCTCATGTAAAACGAATTATAGGGCATATAAAAATGTTAAAAAGATAAAAGTCAGAAAATAGAATTGAAATTCGCTTGTTTTCGAATAATCTGACAATTCAAGAAAAATTTGTTATTTACAAATGAAAAAAACTGTACTATAATACCCACAGTCGCAAAGGAGCGCAGTGAATGGCTTCTTTGCGACTTTTTTTGTTTTCCGGGAAAAATTATTTTCCGGCTCTGGAGATAATATACGCCGGGTATGGGAACGGCAGATGCCGTCCTTTCATGATTAAGATGCCGCCTGTCGGCGGCGGAAAGTGAGAGGCGGACGAAGGCCTTCGTCCTTCGTCCTGAAAATTGGCCTCCGGCCAATTTTTATGATTATAATGCCGCCTGTCGGCGGCGAAAGGAGAGGTATATGTTTGACGCGAAAAGAACGGTTCCAAAGGCGCCTCTGCATGATCAGAGGTTTGAGCATGACAACTGCGGTATCGGCGCGTGTGTGAACATCAAGGGAGTGAAATCCCGTTCCACCGTGGAAAATGCGCTGAAAATCGTGGAAAATCTGGAGCACCGCGCAGGAAAGGATGCGGAAGGAAAGACCGGCGACGGCGTGGGTATCCTGACGCAGATCCCCCATGACTTTTTCAGG
>CAJFMW010000203.1 GCA_904392525.1 uncultured Eisenbergiella sp. | reverse complement strand
GATTCCGCAGGCTATGACCACGGCGCGGCCTCCTGCAGCAGCGAGCAGCATGAATTATGGATCAGCCAGCTTACATGCCCGATTCTCCGGCTGGATGGGGGAGAGGATCTGGAAAAAAATGCAGAAAGAATCATTGCGGCATATAAAAATATGCCGCAATAAAAGTCCGTTTCATATACATTTTCTGAACGTTATTCCAGATCCGCCTGGTACTTTTCTTTGAGAAGCTCAATCCCATATTCTCTTGGGGTTCCTTCCAGGCGCTTCATGTAATCCTTTAACCGTCCCCGGCAGTGCTCCGGGCCGCCTCCCCTCATCACGGTCCACATGGGGTCCACATCGTAACGGGATGTTTTCATCATGGCGTCATTCCAGTCCAGAATCATTTTCGCTCCCTGCAGACGCATATCCGCAGCTGTTCCCCCATGTCCTACGATGCCGTTGTGAATTCCATACTGACCGCTGACCAGCGACGCCCTTGACGGCAAGCACGGCGCATTCGGGCAATAATAGCGGTCAAAACGGACTCCCTCTTCCGCCACCCTGTCCATATTCGGCGTGGTATTACGTCCATATCCATAGCATCCCATATGATCCGCCCGCAGCGTATCAATGTCGAACATTAAAATTCTCATATTTCCCCTCCCTTCAGAATTATCTGAAAATTCCAGGGCCATAGTCCGTCAGCGCTGTGGTGATATAGGTATCCCCCAGCATATCCTGGTTCTCATATGCGAACTGCCAAAGCTTTTTATAATACCTTTTCTTAACCGAATCGTATTCCTCTTTTCCGGCCAGATTATGGCATTCGCCCGGATCACTGGTTAAATCGTAGAGCTCGTCGAAATCAAAGCCGTTATAAACGAATTTATATTTGTCATCAAACACAGCCCTCTGTATTCCATACAGCTCGTTTCCATTGCTCTGTGTAAAAAGTTCCGTTCTCCAGCCTTCCGGATTCTCTCCCTTCAAAAACGGAACCAACGACCTGCCGGCAAATCTTCTGCTGACGGATATTCCGGCCAATTCCAGAAATGTGGGTGCATAGTCTGCCAGTGAAACGAACGCTTCCACGGCTTTTCCCTTCGCCTGAATTCCACCATAGCCCACCACCGAGCAGATATGATATGCTTCCTCAAAGCAGGGCAGACCTTTCGTCCACAATCCGTGTGCAGCCGCATAGTCTCCATGATCCGACAGATATATCACAATCGTACGATCCAGCAGCTTTCTATCCTCCAGCTCTTTCAGAATTTCTCCAAAAAGAGCATCCTCATAGCTGCAGAATGCGAGATAATGCTGCAGGCACCGTTTCTGTTCCTCCCGCGTCAGCTGGCGGAACCTTTTCTGTGTCCTCCGGTACAGATTGGGCTTATCCATAAGGTCATCCTCAAAGCTTTCCGGAAGTTCGATTTCCTCCAGCGGATACAGCTCCAGATATTTTTCAGGCACGATGTATGGATCATGCGGTCCCAACGTTCCCACATACATACAGAAGGGCTCGTCCTCAGGAAGCTCTCTGATTTTCTCTCTGGCTGCCCGAACCACGTCCTCATCTCCAAAGGGATTTTCCGTTTCTCCATACTGGTGGTATTCAGGGAAACCGATACGCACAATTTCCCCATCCCCTCTGAGCGCCCCTTCCTTCAGATAATCCTTTTTCTCAAACCAGCTCCAGTCCCGCATATCCGGAACCCGTTCCTGTTTTTGAGGTTCTCCGGTCTGTCCGTTTTTCCTGTTAAGCTGTTCAAATCCCCTGTTCTGAGGGCCTTCCAACGCGCTGATATGCCATTTTCCGCTGTGGTACAGATGATATCCATTTCCCTTCAGGTCCTCAGAAAACAGCCTCACATTATCGTACAGTCCCTTTGACAGCGCGTCCGCCAGATTCACATTGTTCCACACCCCATGCTGGGACGGATACAGCCCGGAGAAAAAAGTCGCTCTGCTTGGACAGCAGTGGGGCGACGGACAGTACGCCCTTCGAAACACCACTCCGTTTTCCGCCAGCCTTTCCAGATTCGGCATTTTGGCTTTACCGAATGTGGGCTGCATATCTCCCCTCTGCTGATCCGTCATGAAAATCAGGAAATTCGGTTTCATAAGATTTTCCCCACGAAATAACCGTTATTCACAATCCTTCCCCGCATTCCAAAATCAACCTCGGGCGTAGCATAATCATAAATCAGCAGCCCCTCTCTGCCGTTTTCAGCCTCCTTAACAATTCTTCCATTACAGTCGAAAACAGCCGTAGGAGCGGTCTGCCATCCGGATGTTGTATTTATGGACGCCACCGTCATCACATTTTCCACCGCACGGGTGATCAGATGTGAGGTTATGATGTTCCGCCGGACAGGGTCCGGCTCTTTGGATGTATCAGAAAAGGAAACGAAGCACAGCTCTACCCGTTCCTGATACAACTCTCTGAAAAGTTCAGGAAACCGCACATCAAAACAGATCCGGAATCCGATTTTGATGTGATCCACTTCAAAAATACCGGGCCTGTCTCCCCTGATAAAATGGTCTTCATCCCAGCCCCACAAGGCCTTCTTATCATAAAATCCTGCCGGCTTTCCATCCTCTCCAATCACCGCCATGGCGTTCCGTCGTTTTTCTCCATCAAACCGAACGGTTCCCACCGCAATAAACATCCGGTTCTGCCGCGCCAGATCTCCGATTTGCCATAGTGCCTCTTCCACCTCTTCCGCATGAATGTTTTTCACTGCGGTTTCCAAAGGCGGATAGCCGCACAGGGCGCATTCATGAAAGACCAGAAGCCTCACAGACTGCGCTGCCGCGCCATTGACAGCGCGGCAGATATGATTCATATTGTCCGAAATGCGGTTGCTGCTTGCAAATTGATAAAGGCCAATTCTCATATCTTTATATACCTCTGATTCCTGCTGTTAGGCTTATCTGGAATTGTCATGCGGATAAGATTCCTGTCTCTTGCCGGCTGCAAATAATTTCTGCGGAAACCTTCCTTTGATTTCAGCCCCAGTTTTTCCATCAGCGCCCTGCCTGTATAAGGAATATCATATTCCATCACATCAAGCAGTTTCCTGACGTATTCCGAAAGCTGTTCATTATCCTCACCGATCTGAACGGAAATATCATCCAGAATCTTATCAATCTGTGACAGCATAAATTCAATAAAAATTGTAGATGCGCCATCTGCATGGCATTTGGCAATCGCATCATAATATTCGCTTTGAAACTTCTCAATCTGACTCTCAATTGGAATGTATTCAAATATCGGCTTCCATCTGGAAAGGATAGCTGTATGCCATAATCTTGCCATTCTGCCATTACCATCAGAGAACGGATGGATAAAAACAAATTCATAATGAAATACGCTACTTAAAATCAGAGGATGAACGCTGTTTTGCGCTTCTTTCATCCACTCAAAAAGGTCATCCATTAATTGAGGGACGAGTCGTGCAGGCGGCGCCATAAAAATACATTGATCGCCATTAAAGACGCCTTCTTCACCTCGACGGAAGTCACCGGATTCTTCCACAACATATCTGATCATGATGCCATGGAATTTTTTCAAGTCACTTATGCTGTACGGATTTATCTCGGAAAGTTTCTCATATGCGGCATAAGCATTTTTTACTTCCTGAATTTCCTTCCGTTCGCCGAGAACAGTCTTTCCATTGATTACATCTCTGACCTGTCCCAAAGAAAGGGAATTGGCTTCAATCTTCAATGAAGCATGAATGGACCTGATACGGTTGTTTCTTCTCAGATGTGGTTTTGATTCCAGGCTGCTGGTCGCCGTAATTCGTCCAATCTTTTCTGAAACAGAGGACACATACGATAATATCTCATTTGTTATTGTAAAAGGTGGTTTATAATCTCCCATGAAGACGCCTCCATTTACTTACGTATTATCTTGCGTACTTTCTTCCTGTATACAGCAGATTGAAACTCTTATCATTTCCCTCGCTGCAGCGTCATTCCCTCTCCCTTTGTCCACCTGCATCGTCCGCTCCTGCCGGACGTCTTCGCTATCCCAGCCATCAGCCTATCTTACCGCACATCTTCCCCGTCAAAGGGATCTCCGCACTGGGGACAGAATTTCGGCGGGTGGGCGGGATCCTCCGGCTCCCAGCCGCATTTATCACAACGGTAAAGGGGTGCTCCGGCGGGTCTGGGCTTTCCGCATTCCGTACAGAATTTTCCCTGGTTCACGGTTCCGCAGGAACAGGTCCAGCCCGCTGCGGGACGGGGCTTTCCGCATTCCGCACAGAATTTTCCGGTGTTCACCGCGCCGCAGCTGCAGGTCCAGCTTCCGGCGGACTGAGCGGCTCCGGGCGCGCCGGATGCCGGAGCATTCCCCATCTGAGCTCCCTGGGCATTTCCGCTCTGCGCATTCTGCATGCCGCCCATCTGATAGAGCTGCGCCGCATTAAAGCCGCCCGCCTGTCCGGCCATGTTCATCCCGGCAAAAGCCATCATGGGGCCGGTGGCAGTGTTCCCGGCGGCTGCGCGCATGGCATCCGCCTGCGCGCCCACCAGTGTGGCCGCTGCCATGTTGGGATTCCGCAGGACGGCGGATTTCTGCATGTCGCGGATCATCTTTTCATCCTCTTCCGAAGCGGTCACGCTGCTGACGCCAAAGGAAGCG
>CAJFMW010000202.1 GCA_904392525.1 uncultured Eisenbergiella sp. | reverse complement strand
ATGCCAGAACAGAGCTGGAGGAGATATGTCAAACGATATTTTAATTAAGCGCAACAGATATGGCGTAAATCTGATTCTGAATGACAAAATTCCGTTTCCTGAGCTGGTCAGTCAGGTAGGAGAGAAGTTTAAGGAATCGGAAAAGTTTTTTGGAAATTCGAAGGTGGCGATTTCCTTTGAGGGAAGAGAGCTGTCTGAGAAGGAAGAAAGAGAGATTCTTGACGCCATCACGGAAAATTCCTCCCTGCAGATCGTCTGCATCATGAATCATGACCCGCAGATGGAGGAACAGATGAGGCAGCGTGTGGAACAGGCGCTTGCAGGAGGAAAAGACGCATCCCAGAGAGAAGCGGCAGAGCCCGGGAACTTTCCGGAGCAGGCCGAGTACGGTCCGGAATCCGATTTTTACAAGGGAAATCTGCGTTCCGGCCAGGTTTTGGAGAGCGCTTCCAACGTAACCCTGATCGGAGATGTGAATCCGGGCGCCAGAATCGTTTCTCAGGGAAACATCGTTATCCTCGGCTCCCTGCGGGGAAACGCATGGGCCGGAGCGGGCGGAGACAGCAACTGCTTTATTTTCGCCCTGGACATGAAGCCGATTCAGCTTCAGATTGGAGATTATATTGCCAAAAGTCCGGATCGGGAGAAGGAGAAAAAGCGGCTGCTGCGGAAAGGAAAAAGCGAGGAAACGGATATTCCGCGGGTTGCACTGGTCAGAGACGGCAATATCTGCATTGAGCCCATGACGAAGGGCTGTCTGGATCAGATCTGAGCGCTGCTCATATCTGAAAAAACAAAAGCAAGACCGGCGGAGTGAGAAAAAGCAGGTGTCTGCCGGAGATAAGGAACAGCAGGAGGAATCAGAAAATGAGTGAAGTAATTGTAATTACATCGGGAAAGGGCGGCGTTGGAAAAACCACCACGACAGCGAACGTCGGATGCGGCCTTGCGATGTTGAATAAGAAGGTTGTCATGATCGATACGGATATCGGACTGCGGAATCTGGACGTGGTGCTGGGACTGGAGAACAGGATCGTTTACAACCTGGTGGACGTGGTAGAAGGAAAATGCCGCCTGAAGCAGGCGATGATCAAACATAAAAAATATCCGGAGCTTTGCCTGATTCCTTCTGCGCAGACGAGGGACAAGGATTCCGTGACTCCGGAACAGATGAAGGAGCTGGTGGATGAGCTTCGTCAGGAGTTTGACTACATCCTTCTGGACTGTCCGGCAGGAATTGAGCAGGGCTTTAAGAATGCGATTGCCGGAGCTGACCGCGCGCTGGTGGTGACCACGCCGGAAGTTTCCGCCATCCGCGATGCGGACCGGATCGTGGGCCTTCTGGAAGCGAATGAGATGAAGCGGATTGACCTCATCATCAACCGCATCCGTATGGATATGGTAAAGCGCGGTGATATGCTGAAGGTGGAGGATGTGTGCGACATCCTGTCCATTCCGCTGATCGGTGTGATCCCGGATGACGAGCAGATTGTGGTTTCCACGAACAACGGAGATCCTCTGGTAGGCGGCAGCAGCCCGGCAGGAAAAGCCTATAACAACATCTGCCACCGCATCAACGGAGAAGAAGTTCCATTTATGGATCTGGATGCCAGAAAAGGCATGCTCGGTGTAATCAAGGGACTGTTCGGAATGAACTAAAGGGGGAGGAAGGTAGTTATGGGACTTCTGGATTTTTTTAACAGGAAAAGCTCCAGTGAGGTTGCGAAGGACCGTCTGAAGCTGCTTCTGGTATCGGATCGTGTGAACTGTTCACCGGAAGTGATGGAAATGATCAAGAACGATATCATTGAAGTGATTTCCAAATATATGGATATCGATGCCCAGGGGCTGGATATTCAGATCTCTGATTCGGATGCGGAAGCGGACGGCGCTTCCACCGGGCCGGTGCTGTTTGCCAACATCCCGATCCGTGAGGTGAAGCATAACGCGGGGAAGAACCGCAGGAAAAAAGGATAAAGATTTTGTGTAAAAGCCGGATGCTCCGCTTCTTCAGCGGTCATCCGGCTTTTTAATCGAACCTGTTCGGCGGCTCTGGTCATAAGCCTGGAATCCGATAGCGTTTTACAAACTGTCCGGTTTGGGATATACTTCTGACATGGAATGAGACCGGATTTTCTTTTTCTGCAGTCCGGTACAGGATGTGGGAGAGGGACATGATTGAAAAAATACATAATACAGATCGCGGAGCAATTCACTATTGGATATCAGACAGAATTGACAGGAAGGATATTTCCCTGATTTTTCTTCCGGGGCTCACGGCTGACCACCGGCTGTTCGACAGGCAGATTGCATATTTTGAGCACAGACACAATGTTTTTGTATGGGATGCGCCGGGACATGCATCGTCATGGCCGTTTGAACTGAATTTCAGCCTCATGGATAAAGCCGGATGGCTGGAAGAAATTTTTGAAAAGGAAGGCATAAACAGGCCGGTTATCGTAGGGCAGTCAATGGGAGGGTATGTCGGCCAGGCGTATGCAGAGCTTTATCCGGAGAAACTGGCAGGATTTATCGCCATAGATTCTGCGCCTCTGCAGCGAAGATATGTTACCGGAGCGGAGATCTGGCTATTAAAAAGAATGGAGCCGGTATACCGGCATTATCCGTGGCGCTTTCTGTTGAAATCGGGGACGAACGGCGTCGCGGTTACGGAATACGGAAGAAAGCTCATGCGGGACATGATGCTGGTTTATGAGGGAGATCAAAAGCGCTACGCCGCTCTAAGCGGGCATGGATTTCGGATGCTGGCAGAGGCGATGGAAGCGGATCTGAACTATGAAATTAAATGCCCTGCCCTGCTTATCTGCGGCAGGAAAGATCATGCGGGTTCCTGCGTCCGGTATAATAAAGCGTGGCACAGGAGGACGGGAATTCCGATCGAGTGGATTGAAAATGCAGGACACAATTCCAATACGGATGCGCCGGAGGCGGTGAACGCGTACATAGAACACCTGATTGGGCAGGTAGTTCTGAGGGGAGGAGACAATGGCAGCAACGGAAAACGTATTTGACGGAATTCTGGAATTTCAGGGGAGCTGGAGAAGCTATCAGAAAAGGGTGCTCGATGAGGCGGATACTTACCTGAAGGATGGAAAGGTGCACATCGTGGCGGCGCCCGGCGCGGGAAAGACCACCCTGGGCATCGAGCTGATCCGACGGGCGGGAAAGCCCTGCCTGATTCTGTCCCCCAGAATCGTCATCCGTCAGCAGTGGCTGGAACGGATAGAAGGCTCCTTTCTGGTGAATCCGTCATCGGGAGAGGGCGGGCTGTCCAACGATATTCACAGGCCGGGCCTGGTGACCTCTCTGACCTATCAGACGCTTTTCTGCGCAATGAGCAGAAAGGAAGAGACAGAGGAGGACGGAGACGGGGCTTACAGGGAGCAGATGGATTTCCGGGACTTCTCTTTCGTAGAGAAGGTGAAGGAGGCGGGAATCGGCACCATATGTCTGGATGAATGCCACCACCTGAAAAATGAGTGGTGGAAAGCTCTGGAGGCTTTCATGGCACAGATGGAGGGCGCGGTGGTGATCGCGCTGACCGCCACACCGCCCTATGACTCCACGCCTGCCCAGTGGGAGCGCTATATCAATATGTGCGGGCAGATCGATGCGGAGATCACGATTCCTGAGCTGGTAAAGGAAGGCAGCCTCTGTCCCCATCAGGATTACGTATGGTTTAACTACCCTGACAGGGAAGAGGAGAAGAAAATCCGGCTGTTTCGCGGGGAAGCATCCGCCATGTTTGAAAGCCTCATGGCGGATGGTGCGCTGAAAGCCGCTGTGGCCTCGCACAGGGGGCTCATGGACTATGAGGGCAACTTCGACCGCATGCTGGAGAATCCCGGCTACCTGTCCGCCCTGCTGATTTACTGTCAGGCGGCGGGAATCCCTTATCATGAAAAATGGCTTGAGGTGCTCACGGTAAAGCGGCTGCCGGAAATGTCGGAGGCCTGGATGGAGAAGCTTCTGCAGGGGCTGCTCTTTGACGATGTGGAAAGCTTTTCCTGTCCGGCAGGTTACCGGGAAGAGCTGATCAGAAGGCTGAAGGCTGCCGGGCTGATTGAAAAGAAGAGAGTGGGCTTTCTGATCAATGACAAAATTGAAAAGATGCTCATCAACAGCAGAGGAAAGCTGGACAGCATCCGGCAGGTTGCAGGGCTGGAATATCAGTCTCTTGAGAAAAAGCTGCGCCTTCTGATTCTGACGGATTACATCCGGGGAGAATACAGAAGCGCGGTGGGAGATGGGGAAAAGGAAATCCGTTCCATCGGTGTGCTTCCTGTCTTTGAGCTTCTGAGAAGGGAAGAAAAGGACTGGAGGCTCGGCGTCCTGTGCGGAAGCCTGATCGTGATTCCCCGCGCCGCTCTGGACGCTTTTGTGCAGGAGAGCGGAGTTTCCGCAGAAAGGCTGCTTTCTTCCTGCAGGCCGTTTACGGACCGGGAGGGGCGGGATCTGGGCTATCTGGAGGTGGAAGCCGCAGGTAAGCTTTCCCTGTATACGCAGGTGATGACCGCGCTGTTTAGACGGGTGCTCGTAAGAAAGTAATTCACTCAAAATTACACTTACGGCATCTGTCAGACGGGATTGGGTAAATGAAATATGCTGGACATGGTTGATT
>CAJFMW010000201.1 GCA_904392525.1 uncultured Eisenbergiella sp. | reverse complement strand
TCTGCAAGAGCGTTTGCAAGTTTCTCCATAGAAGTGGAACCAGCCATGGAAACGGTGCCGCTCAGATCAGCGGGGATCTCAGCAGCCGCTGCCTCAGTAGATGCTTCTTCGGTGGTCGCTTCGGTAGAAGCTGCCTCAGTGCTTGCTGCTTCCGTGGACGCTGCCTCAGTGCTTGCTGCTTCCGTAGAAGCCGCCTCGCTGCTTACCGCTTCAGAAGCGGTGCTCTCTGCAGGTGCAGAACTTTCCGTTGTCGTGCTTGCAGAACCACATCCTGCTAATGCTGCCATAACAAGAGTAGCTGCCGCTGCAATTGCTACGAATTTCTTTTTCATAATTTTTCTCCTTTACACAAATCGTTTTCTCGTTTGCGATAGTTATAATAACTGTTTCCTCTCAAAGAAAAAAGCAGGTTATGGTTTAGGCTTTGTAAGATTTATGTAAAATGGCAGTCCAAAAAATACAAAAATGGACGGTGCGTTCTTTTTTACAATCCGTTATAATGAAAAAATACAGAAAGAAGGTTTTTGGAATATGAACAATATTTTAGATTATCTGGTTACAGGAAAAAACCTGAGAAAAGCGTATGGAAAATATATGGATGGAATCGGGGAACAGTACGGCCTGACCAGAATGGAGATTGATGTGCTTTTGTTCCTATATAATAATCCGGGACATGACACCGCGTCCGATCTTGTGGAGCTGCGTTCCATTGCCAAATCCTATGTATCCATGGCGGTGGAATCCCTGACCCGGAAGCACTATCTGGAACAGTTTCCGGACGGCTCCGACAGACGGATCATTCATTTAAAGATCCGACCGGAGGCCATGGATGCGGTCCGCGCCGCAAGGAAACGTCAGGATACTTTTTTACAGCTGCTTTTTTCAGAGGTTTCTGAAGAAGACAGGCAGGCGATGGAACGGGTTTTCTCCACGCTTTCCCAGAATCTGAAAAAGCTTCCCGACACAAAGGAAGGCGGTGGAAAACAGGGATAATACTGTTTTCCACCGCCTTGTCCGTTTAGAAGGAAATCACTCCAAGATGCTCCAGAAGAATTTTGAAGCCCATGAGGATCAGGATAATTCCGCCGGCCAGCTCCGCTTTCGCTTTGAATTTCAGGCCGAACACATTTCCGATCTTCACGCCGATGATGCCGAAAAGGAATGTGGTCACACCGATGAAGGAAACGGCCGGAACGATGTTCACATTCAGAAAGGCAAAGGTAACTCCCACCGCAAGGGCATCGATGCTGGTCGCCACTGCAAGAGGAACCATGGTCTTCACATCAAAGCAGTCGTTCTGCCCCTCTTCTTCCTTTCCAAGCGCTTCCTTAATCATGCCTGCGCCAATCAGTCCCAGAAGGACGAAGGCAATCCAGTGGTCAATGCTCGTAATCATATCGCGGAAGCTGGTTCCCAGAAAATACCCGATCAACGGCATACCCGCCTGAAAACCGCCGAAATAAAGGCCGGTAATGACCGCATTCTTCCAGCTCATCGTTTTCATGGAAAGTCCCTTGCAGATTGCCACCGCAAACGCATCCATGGACAGACCAAGCGCAATCATGAACAGTTCCAGCATACTCATTTTATTCTTCCTCCTCTATCTGTATCTTGGAAATGCATCCCGCCGGAAAGGTACTTTCCTGTCGCATAAAAAAAGACCTACCTGTCCCTTGGGACAGATAAGTCTCATTATTTCAAGCAAAGCCAGATAATTCATTATCAGTATGTTGACTTCACTGCGCGGCAAGCCGCGCCAACTACTCCCTTATCGTGGGTTCCATCATATCACAGATGAGAAAATTATGTCAATAAAAATTCTTCAATCTTTGCCCGTTCCGCCATAACGGATCCCTGCACCATGGGATTCCTTCCGCCTCCGCGGCCGTTCAGGGCTTCATTGAACTTCTTTCCGAGGGCCGCCACATCGGTATGGGAGGAACACATCACATATTTGTAGCCTTCCCCGTCATTTCCGGAAAAAACAGCCGCAAAGTCCGCCTTCTGCGCCAGGCGGTCGGCCAGCATACGCACCTCCACCGGATTCAGATCCTCCACAAACCGGATTACCCGGCCCGCTCCCTCCGGCACTTCTTCCACCAGTCTGTCGAGCTGTTTCTGCTTCAGCACCACATTCGCGGCCTTCAGCTCCTGAAGCTGTTCCTGCAGCTTCCTTACCGCTTCTGCCGTCTCCTGCGGGGGCGCCGAAAGCAGGGCGGAGATTTCCTTAATGTTCCTGTGCTTCTCCTCATAATCCTCCAGCGCCTTCCATCCGATCTGCAGGCTGATCCGGATTCCGGTTTTATAATGCTCTGAAGCCACAGCCTTGATGGGGCCGATCTGACCGGTGCGCTTTACGTGGGTACCGCAGCAGGCGCACACATCCGATCCGGGAATGGTGATAATCCGCACCTGTCCCTCCAGCTCCTTTTTGCTCCGGTAGTCCAGTCTGCCCAGCGCCTCGCGGGAAGGATAATCTTCCAGAATCTCCAGATCCGCAAGCACGGCTTCGTTTGCCGCCCGCTCCACCTGCGCGATGTCTTTCTCCGAAAGCATGCCGGAAAAATCCACGGTGACACAGTCCTTTCCCATATGAAAGCCAATGTTATCATAGCCGAAGGTTCTGTGGACAATCCCGGAAAAAATATGCTCGCCGGAATGCTGCTGCATGAAACGCAAACGGCGGTCCCAGTCCAGCGTACCATGAACGGTGCTTCCGGGCTCCAGCGGTCTGTTACAGAGATGGATGACCTCCTCTCCGCCTTCCTTCACATCCAGCACCTTCGCTTCTCCCAGCGTTCCCTCGTCTGCAGGCTGTCCTCCCCCTTCCGGATAAAAAGCGGTCTGATCCAGGACCACCTCCCAGCCCTGCTTTCCTTCCCGGCAGTCCATCACCCTTGCGTCGAACTCCCGGCAGTATGCGTCTTCATAGTACAACCTTTTTGTCATATTTATTCGCGTTCCTTTCCGTCTCTCTGCGCTCTTTTTTCATGCGCTTCCATCACCCTCTGCCAGAAGCGCCGGAAGCCGTTTTCCTCTTCTCCGATCCCGGGAATATAGCCTTCGTCCACGAAATACAGTCCGGTTTCCATGTCCACGGAAATGCAGTCCAGCGGAAAGCCTTTCTCTTTCTGAAGTTTTGCCTGATCCACCAGCCAGAAGCTCTCTCCACTGATATCTTGCCCGTCGTGCTCGTACCTTTCCGTTTCGCTGAAAATGACGCAGATTCCGTTCTGATAGCGGGCCCTGCATTTTCCGCCGAACCGGGCGGCAATACAGGAATAATATTCCGTCATTTCAGGGTCCGTCAGGATTTTTCCGTTCCGCCTTCTCACATGGACTCCCGGCTGTTCTTCCTCTGAAAGACCGTCGATGAAAAGTCCGCTGTCACAGGAAAAGACCGGACGTTTCAGAATCCGGTAATAGTATTCCGCCTTCCCTCTGGCGTTTTCCAGCGGGGTGCGTCCGTATTCCCCAGGCTCCCCGGGAATTCCGGAAAATTCGTTCAGCCCGATAATCCTGATTCCTGTTCCGGAAAGAAAGCCTTTCATCAGATTCAGTTTTGCCGGGTTTGTCGTTCCGTAGATCAGCTCCATTTTCCATTCCTCATACATGAATGATCGAATACAGATAGGAATCCTGAATGCAGCCGTTTTTAAATATGCTCTTGCGCTTGATCCCCTCCAGCGTAAAACCGGCCTTTTCCAGCACGCCTCGGGATGCCAGATTGGTGGAAAAGGGCTCCGAACTGATGCGGATGAGTTTATAGCGTCGGAACGCCTCTTCACACATTTTCTGCACGGCCTCGGTCATAATCCCTTTTCTCCAGAAGGGCTCGCCGAGCCAGTAGCCCAGTTCTGCGCTTCTGCTGTATACGTCGTCTCCAAACAGCAGGCTGATGCTGCCCACTGCTTCCCCGTCAATCACGATGGCCCTGGAAAACTGGGTTTTCCCTTCCTTTTCCATACAGTCCTTTACGAACCATTCCGCATCTTCTTCCGTATAGGGATAGGGAAAGGAATCTCTGAGCCTTCCCGCAATTTTTTCATTATTCGCATATTTTGCCACCGAAGGAATATAAGCTTCCGACCACTCTTCCAATGTAAATTTCATAACGATCTCCTTTTCCAGATTTTTTCATATTCGCTGTTGTCAGCTGCGTTCCGGAAACGCCGCGGCCCCGTCTGTCAAGCGGGCTGCGGCTGAAGCATTGACGGAAGTCCTCCGTTTGTGGTGGTTTTTATGAAAACTGCGGGCAATGATTCGTTCATGATTTTCTCCCAAAAAGAAAACCGCCGGATTCTTTGATGATTTTCAAATCAATCCATGCGGTTTCCTGATTTTTCTCTTATTCAGACCACACAGACACAAGCCTCTCACGTACCTGTATCTGTAAATCCAGCTACAAGTACCGGAAGTTCATAGACATGCCCATGCGCATCATCATATTCGATTTTGCAGTGGTTTTCTGTAATCTCATGTCTGTCTCCTGCCGGTGTCCGGTTTTGATCTCATAACTGAATTCAGTGTAGCAAAAGAACGGGGAAAGGTCAACCGGGTTCTGATATTTTTGTCCTGAAATTTTTGCTGTAGTTCAATTTCCAAACAGCAGGCACACGACAGCCCCTGCTTCATACGTTCTTTCCGGCTTCAACATCCCCGTTTTTTCATCCCGTTTCATCACGGTCAGGCTGCCGCTGTTCTGGCCTGCCGCAAGGAGCCA
>CAJFMW010000200.1 GCA_904392525.1 uncultured Eisenbergiella sp. | reverse complement strand
TACGGAAGATTTACTTGACAAGATGGAAGCTTTTGAGAGAGAATATGAGAAATTCAGAGAGGACCCGCTTGTGGAGGAATTTCTGGATGCGGAACTGGCGTTTTGCCGTATGATGCAGGAAATTGACGTAAAGTTGGCAGAGGCGGTGGATTTTGAGTAGTAGCAGAAGCAGAAAACACGCGAAGAAGAAACAAGAGGCTGCCGGAAATGCAGTATATACCGTAGTCAAGATTGTGGTTGTGGTCCTGATCGTCATGGTGATCTACCGGCTTGGGAGCATGGCATATACCTATGGCGAGCGGATATTCGGGGAACCCGCCATGGCGGAGGCGCCCGGAACGGATATCTCGATCACGGTTGAGGAGACGGACAGCGTGCGGGACGTGGCTGATAAGCTGGAGCAGGCCGGGCTGATCCGTGATGCGGGGCTGTTTGTGATTCAGGAACGGCTGGTAGGTTTCAAGAGCGGACTTCAGCCCGGAACCTATACGCTGAACACCTCACAGACGCCTGAGGAAATGATCGAAATTTTGTCGGCGTCGCAGACAGAGGAAGAGTGAGGCTTTGACGGAGAGAAAACAATGATTCTGGAAGAACGTCTGACGGCCTTCATCAATTCTCTGGATTCGGGGAATCCGGCTTATCTGAATGAACTGGAAAAAGAGGCGAGAGAAACCAATGTGCCGGTGATCCGCACGGAAACCCAGAGCCTGCTGAGAACGCTGATTGCGATGAAGCGGCCCCTTGAGATTCTGGAGATCGGGACGGCGATTGGTTTTTCTGCGCTTTGTATGAGCGAATACGCCCCCGAAGGCTGTCATATCACTACGATTGAAAAATATGAAAAGAGGATTCCCGTCGCCAGGGAGAATTTCCGGCGTTTCGGGAAAGAAAATCAGATTACCCTTCTGGAGGGCGATGCGGCCCAGATTCTTGCATGCATGGAAGGCCCGCACGGCAGGCCGGGCCGGTATGATTTCATTTTCATGGATGCGGCGAAGGGACAGTATCCGGTCCTGCTGGGCCAGGTTCTGCGCCTTCTCGGCGACGGCGGCCTGCTGGTATCGGACAACGTGCTTCAGGACGGGGATATTCTGGAATCCCGTTATGCGGTTACAAGAAGAAACCGGACCATCCATGCCAGAATGCGGGAATACCTTTATGAGATCAAACACCACCCCTGCCTCGTGACCTCTATCCTTCCGGTGGGGGACGGCGTGGCGGTCAGCGTAAAGCGTGAAACGGCGGAATGAAAAGAATGGAAAGAACGATGAGAGACGTGAAAAAAAGGCCGGAGCTTCTGATTCCGGCGGGCAGCCTGGAGGTGCTGAAAACGGCAGTGACCTTCGGGGCGGATGCGGTATATATCGGCGGAGAAGCGTTCGGACTTCGGGCGAAGGCGAAGAATTTTTCCGCAGAGGATATGGCGGAGGGAATCCGCTTCGCGCACGAGCGGGGCGTGAAGGTATATGTGACCGCCAATATTTTTGCGCACAACCGGGATCTGGAAGGGGCGAAGGCTTATTTTGAAGAGCTGAAGGCAATCGGGCCGGACGCGCTGATCATTTCAGATCCGGGTATGTTTACGCTGGCAAAACAGGTCTGGCCGGAAGCGGAGATCCATATTTCCACCCAGGCCAACAATACCAATTACATGACCTATCGTTTCTGGTGGGAGCTGGGAGCGAAGCGGGTGGTGTCCGCCAGGGAGCTGACGCTCGCAGAGCTTGCGGAAATCCGGGCCAACATTCCGGACGAGATGGAAATCGAAAGCTTTGTTCACGGCGCCATGTGCATCTCCTATTCCGGACGGTGCCTTCTGAGCAATTATTTTACCGGGCGGGATGCCAACCAGGGCGCGTGTACCCATCCCTGCCGCTGGAAATACGCGGTGATGGAGGAGAGCAGGCCGGGAGAATATTTTCCGGTCTATGAAAATGAGCGGGGAACTTACATTTTCAATTCTGGCGATCTCTGCATGATCGGGCATATTCCGGAGCTGATTGATGCCGGAATCGACAGCTTCAAGGTGGAGGGCCGGATGAAGACGGCGCTCTATGTGGCGACGGTGGCGAGAACCTACCGGAAGGCGATCGACGATTATTTCGCCGGAGAAGAAAATTACCGCGGAAACATGGACTGGTACCTGCATGAAATCGGAAAATGCACCTACCGGAAGTTCAATACCGGCTTTTTCTTCGGAAGGCCCACGGAAGAATCCCAGATTTATGATAACAGCACCTACATCAGCGAGGCGGTTTATCTCGGCATTGTGGATGCGGCGGAGGATGGCGGCCTGATTTCCATCGAACAGCGCAATAAGTTCTGTGTGGGAGATGAAATCGAGATCATGAAGCCGGACGGCCGTGATGTGGCGGCCCGCGTGGAACGCATCCTGGATGAAGACGGACAGGATATGGAGAGCGCGCCCCATGCGAAGCAGAAGCTGCAGGTGCAGCTG
Source organism: uncultured Eisenbergiella sp. (assembly GCA_904392525.1). Classification (GTDB taxonomy): domain Bacteria; phylum Bacillota; class Clostridia; order Lachnospirales; family Lachnospiraceae; genus Eisenbergiella. The sequence continues at coordinate 2,275 of CAJFMW010000200.1, read as the reverse complement.
TCCGAACCGGCGGAAAAGTATGACCTGCTTCGGATGAGAAAATAAAGAGAATGGCACCTGTGCGGGCACCGGATGGAACGACTGCCGTCCGGCGCCCGAAGTTTTTACGGCAGGGACGCCTTAGAGCGCCGGGTATCCGGCTACACCCAGTGAGAGGGCGATCAGGTAGAGGATCAGCAGGTGTACCGGATAAAACAGATAGAATACATATTTCAAACGCAGACCGCGTTTTCCATTATAGAAAGCGATGGGAAGGAAGGCCAGGGGCGCGGTGAATTCCCACAGGAAAGCGATGCAGCCGGCAACGATCATCAGGGGCTTTTTCCTGCGGAAGACGTACAACACCGTGATGCAGAGGACGCCGATGGAACCATAGTCCGTCCGGAGGAAATCGGCAGCGGTACAGCAGACGAGCAGGATGAGTACACACAGAAGCAGTTTTGCAAACTGATCCACTTTTTTAGCGGAAAACCACTGACGGCGGCAGATCTGATCGTATCCAATCATGGCGACGAGACCGAAAAACAGGGTAAAAAATACGTTCTGGTAGGTAAACTCCAGCACCTGCGAGTGTGTGGCCAGATCGAAGGGGATTTCTGAAAGAATGGCAAAAAGTCCGAGACGCAGCACATATTTTTTCATATGGCGGGTTCTCTGAAAGCCTTCCACGAGCAGAAAACAGAAGATGGGAAAGGCGACCCGCCCGATCATGCGTATCACCCAGTAGGTCAGGTACAGCGTACTGTGCCCGGAAATCCATGTGGCAATTTCCTCCTGAGAGCCTGACATGACTGCATCCAGATAACCGTACGACATGAGAAAACGGCCAAGCAGTGCGGCTCCTATATGATCGATGACCATGGCAATGATGGCGATGAGCTTCAGAGTGCTTCCGCTGAGGCCCTTTTGGGAATAAGATAAAGCTTCCATAAGGTTCTCCTTTTATGTTTGTGAGGGCATGCCTTGAGAGACATGTGGATGTCAGGCAGCTATCCAGTCCGCCGGACATAAATGTACTATTTCAATAATACAATAAAATAACTGGACGGATTTGTCAATCCTGGACACAAAACAGGCCTTAATGTATGCAGAAGCCGGAAAAAGTGGGAAAGATTCGGTATAATTTGTGGAACCTGGCAGTTGCCGCAGCGGAGCGGATATGATAAGATGTAGCAGAAAAACCGGACCGCCGCCTTCTGATAAATTGACTTGATAAAAGCAGAAAGCCGTATATATTTTTGTGGAAGTGGCTAAAATTTATTTTTCCACTTGCTTTTTTGCCTGAATTGGAGTATGGTAAATAAAGTGAAAGCGGATTTCTGAATAAGGTATCATGAACAAGGGTGTTCCAAAAGGTTTTTTGGAGCATTTTTTTTGTTTTAAGAAATGCGCGGTCATGTGATGAAAGCGGAAACAGCCGTCCCCAGGCGGCGGAATGGAGGAGTTTATGAGCGAGCTTTTGAATGTCGAAGAACTTTTCGGCGAAAACGTGTTCAATCTTGGCACAATGAGAGAGCGGCTGCCGAAAAATGTTTTCAAAGAAGTCAAGAAGGTCATGGATCAGGGCGGCGAGCTGTCCCTGGCTACCGCCGATATCGTTGCAAAGGCGATGAAGGACTGGGCAGTTGAGCATGGCGCCACCCATTATACCCACTGGTTCCAGCCGCTGACCGGTATCACGGCGGAGAAGCATGATTCCTTTGTCAGCCATCCGGACGAGAATGGAAAGATGCTGATGGAGTTTTCCGGAAAAGAGTTGATTAAGGGTGAGCCGGACGCCTCCAGCTTCCCGTCGGGCGGTCTGCGTGCAACTTTTGAAGCGAGAGGCTATACCGCGTGGGACATTACATCCCCGGCATTCCTGAAGGAGGATGCGACGGGCGTGATCCTCTGCATCCCTACGGCGTTCTGCTCCTACACCGGAGAGGCGCTGGATAAGAAGACCCCGCTGCTTCGTTCCATGGAGGCGGTGAGTGAGCAGGCGCTTCGTATTGTAAAACTGTTTGGCAACACGAAGGCGACCAAGGTGACGGCCTCCGTCGGACCGGAGCAGGAGTATTTCCTGATTGACCGTCAGAAATATCTGAAAAGACCCGACCTGATCTTCGCCGGCCGTACGCTGTTCGGCGCGCCTGCTCCCAAGGGACAGGAGCTGGAGGATCATTACTTCGGCGTGATCAGAGAGCGCATCGGCGCTTTCATGAAGGATCTGAACATAGAGCTGTGGAAGCTGGGCGTGACCGCGAAGACCCAGCACAACGAGGTGGCTCCCGCG